>JAJDYL010000056.1 GCA_022825195.1 Alphaproteobacteria bacterium | reverse complement strand
TGCGCACCAATCTCATGCACAGAAAGCGCATCGACCGCCTCATCGCACACAACATCCCACCCCCAAAATGCTACAGCCAAACCGCCATTCAATGGACCCAAACCTAAACCGGACAGCAGTGGAACAAGTCCGGGCATGACGGAAGAGCCTGTCGAAGGAAGGCGGTCGGGGCGGCGGGCGTCGAAGCCGCCATGGGTTCCAATCAATGACCGCTGGTATTGCAGAACGATGCTTGCAGCGCTCGGGCTGGCCGTCCTGGCCTCGCCGGCCCTCGCCGGCGAGCGCGCCGCCGCGGAGGTGGCCTGCACACCGACCGGGGAGGCGCTGGTCTGGTCCTGCACCATCGCGGTCACGGGCCGGAAATCGGGCGAGCCGGTCGTGGCGGACTCGCTGTCCGTCAAGGCGGACATGCCCAGCATGGCGATGGCGCACAACATTCCGCCCGCAAAGGCGAAGCCGATGGGCGGCATGCCCGGCCATTACATGGCGACGCTCGAACTCGAAATGCACGGCGAATGGGCGCTCGCCATCGAGGTGGACGGCAGGACCGCAGGCTCGCAGGCGCGCGTGCGCGACAAGGTCATCGTCAAGCGGGAATTCGGCTCCGGCAGGATGCCGGGCGGCCGCAAGCACGGAGCGGGACACGGCGCCGCGCCGAAGCAGTAGGCCGGGCCGTTCCTTCAGGGTGCAGAGCGCCCCGGAACGGAATGTGGTGCCCAGGAGAAGACTCGAACTTCCACGACCTTGCGGCCACAGGTACCTGAAACCTGCGCGTCTACCAATTCCGCCACCTGGGCACGGGGCAGGAGCGAGACGGCGTGATAAGAGGAAGCCGCACATCTGTCAACGACCGCAGGGGACAGGCATCCCGTGACCGACCGCTCCCTTCGCGACTTCATCGCCCGGCTGGAAAATGCCGGCCGGCTGAGGCGCATAGCCGCGCCCGTGTCTCCGGAGCTGGAGGTGACGGAAATCCACCGCCGCGTGCTTCGGGCGGGCGGGCCGGCGCTGCTCTTCGAGAACCTGCGCCGGCCCGACGGCAGCCCCTGGAACATGCCGGCGCTCGCCAACCTGTTCGGCACGGTCGAGCGCGTCGCCTGGGGCATGGGGCGAGAGCCGGAGGGGCTCCGGGAGATCGGCGAGACGCTGGCCTTCCTCCGCCAGCCGGCGCCGCCCGGCGGCTGGCGCGAGGCGGTCGGCATGCTGCCGCTGCTGAAGACCATGCTCTCCATGGCGCCGCGCACCGTCCGGCGCGGGCCCGTGCAGGAGGTCGTGCTGGAGGGGGACGACATCGACCTCGGCCGCCTGCCCGTCCAGACCTGCTGGCCGGACGAGCCCGCCCCGCTCATCACCTGGCCGCTGGTGGTGACGCGGGGGCCGGGCCGGACGGCCGAGGACGATTTCAACCTCGGCATCTACCGGATGCAGGTCACCGGCCCGGACACGACCCTGATGCGCTGGCTGAAGCATCGCGGCGGCGCCGGCCACCATGCGCGCTGGGCGGCGGAAAAGCAGGAGCCGCTGCCCGCCGCCGCCGTGATCGGCGCGGACCCGGCGACCATTCTCGCGGCCGTCACGCCGCTCCCCGAAACACTCTCGGAATACCGCTTTTCCGGCCTTCTGGCGGGCCGGCGCCTCGACCTCGTCGATTGCCGCACCGTGCCGCTGAAGGTGCCGGCCGAGGCCGAGATCGTGCTGGAGGGCCATGTCTCGCTGGACGACTATGGCGACGAGGGGCCTTACGGAGACCACACGGGCTACTACAACGCGGTCGAGCGGTTTCCGGTGTTCACCGTCTCGGCGATCACCATGCGCCGCGAGCCGATCTACCTCACCACCTATACCGGCCGCCCGCCGGACGAGCCCTCCGTGCTGGGCGAGGCGCTGAACGAGGTCTTCATCCCGCTGCTCCAGGCCCAGTTCCCGGAAATCCGCGACTTCTGGCTGCCGCCGGAGGGCTGCTCCTACCGCGTGGCCGTGGTGTCGATCCGCAAGGCCTATCCGGGCCATGCCAAGCGGGTGATGTTCGGCGTCTGGTCCTATCTGCGCCAGTTCATGTACACCAAGTGGGTGATCGTCGTGGACGACGACATCGACGCGCGCGACTGGAAGGACGTCGTGTGGGCGGTCTCGACCCGCATGGACCCCGCCCGCGACATTGCGCTCGTGGAGAACACGCCCATCGACTATCTCGACTTCGCAAGCCCCGAAAGCGGCCTCGGCTCCAAGATCGGCCTCGACGCCACCGACAAGTGGCCGCCGGAGACCCGCCGCGAGTGGGGCCGCAGGCTCGCCATGAGCGAGGAGGTGAGCGCGCGCATCGCGGCCCGGTGGGAGGAGTTCGGGCTGGATTGAACGGCCCGCCGGCGCTAATTACCGGCCCCGTGCCTCTGTGGCGGAATCGGTAGACGCGGCAGACTCAAAATCTGTTGCCCGCAAGGGCGTGGGAGTTCGAGTCTCCCCGGGGGCACCATCTCATGCCGCGGAAGATTCGATACCGGCGGCCGCGATTCGGGCATGACGGAGGGGGCGGCCGGGGCGGTCGTCTTGCAATGCGGCGCACTTCAATTCCGGGACGCTATCCCCGGCTTACGGTCACATGCGCGTCCTTGCGGCGGTCGAGGTCCGGGAGCAGGTCGGTGCCGAGGCCCGGGCCTTCGGGGGGCAGGATCCAGCCGTTCTCGACCGCCGGGACATGCGTCACGAGTTCCCGGTACCAGCCGTCGTAGAAGGCGCGCACCGATTCCTGCACGAGCGCGTTCGGCACGCTGAGGGAGAGATGCACGCAGGCCATGAAGGCCACCGGCCCCGAGCAGTCGTGCGGGGCCACCGGCCGGTGGTAGCTGTCCGCCAGCGCGGCGATCTTGCGGGCCTCGGTCAGGCCGCCGCACCAGGACACGTCCGGCATTACGATGCCGCAGGCCCCGGAGTCCAGGAGGTCGCGGAACTCCCACTTGCCGCCGAGGGTCTCGCTCAGGCTGACCGGCACGCGGGTCCTGGCCGCATAGTCGGCCAGCGCCGCGACGCTGTCCGCGCGGATCGGGTCCTCGTACCAGAAGGGGTCGAAGGGTTCGAGCGCCGCCGCGATCTTCACCGCCGCCGGATGGCGCCAGAGCGTGTGCAGCTCCACCATGATGTCCATGCGGTCGCCGACCGCGCTTCTGATCTTGCGGAACGGCTCCAGCGCCCGGTCGAGGTCGCGGTTGGAGATGTAATAGCCGTCGGACTCCACCGCCGCATGGTCGAACGGCCAGATCTTCATGCCCGTGATGCCCTGCTCCAGCAGGCTCAGCGCCAGCTCGTCGGCGCGGTGGAGGAAGGCGTCGAGGTCCTCGTACGGGCCTTCGGACGCGCCCTCCAGCCCCCAGTCGTCGGTGCCCCAGTCGGGGCGGCTGCGCACATACCGGTAGCCGGCGCAGGTGTTGTAGGTGCGGATGCGCTCCCGGCTGAGGCCGCCCAGCAGCCGGTAGACCGGCTGGCCCGTCGCCTTGCCGAACAGGTCCCAGAGCGCGATGTCTACCGCGGACCGGCCGCGGGCCTCGGCCCCGGTGCCCGCATAGCCGATATAGGGCGTGAGGTCCCGGCCGATGCGCTCGATGGCGAGCGGGTCGCGCCCCAGCACCAACATCGCCGCCGACTCGTGCAGATAGGCCTCGACCGCGCGGGCCCCGAAGAAGGTCTCGCCGAGCCCCACCAGCCCCTCGTCGGTATGCACGCGCACCCAGAGCACGTTGGGGAATTCGTCGAGCCGGATCGTTTCGAGCGCGGTGATCTTCATGTGTCGACTCCTTGCGGGGTGCGCGGGCCCGGGTGGCCGTCAGAGGCCGCGCGCGACCCGGTGTCCGTCCACGACCGCGACTTCGATGTCCCTCGGCTGGAAGCAGTCGCCGACAAGGTGAAGGGACCCATGATGCGCGGAAAGCTCGCGGTGGAGCCGGGTGTCGGCCTTGCCGCCGGAGCCGAACACGACGCAGTCGAAACCCGTGATCGTCCGGGGCTCCCAGGTGACGGTGTTGTAGGCCTCGGCGCCGTCCTCCCCGATTTCCCAGAGCGCGGTGTGGGTCGTGAGCGCGACGCCCGCCTTCATCAGTTTCTCCAGCAGGTGGTGGCGCGTCGGCGAGGGCATGAAGGGGGCGACGGTCTCCAGCCCGGTCAGGAGCTCGACCCGGTGTCCGCGGGCCGCCAGCCAGTCGGCGGTCGTCGCGGCCTCGGCCCGCCCGAGCGTATCGACCACGAGTACGCTTTCGCCGGGCGCGGCATGGCCCGACAGCACGTCCCGGGCGGAGAAGACGCCGGGCCGGTCCGCGCCCCCGATTTCCGGCAGCCAGGCCGTGGAGCCGGTCGCGAGCACGATCTCGTCCGGGCGGGCCTCCAGCACGGTGTCCACCGTGGCCTCGGTCCGCAGCCGGATTTCGACCCCCAGCTTCGGCAATTGGCGCTCGAACCAGAGGATGATCTCCTCGAAGCTGCCCCGGTCCGGCGCCTTCATGACCAGGTCGATCTGGCCGCCCATCCTCCGGTTCCGGTCCATGAGCAGGACATCGTGGCCCCTGAGGGCGGCAGTGCGGGCGGCTTCCATGCCGGCCGGTCCCGCGCCGACGACGACCACCTTCTTCCGCGCCTCCGCCGGCGGCAGCACCGCCCAGTCCTTCTCCCGGCCCGTGACCGGGTTGTAGATGCAGCCCACGCCAAGCCCGATATCGACATGCCCGACGCAGGCCTGGGTGCAGGCGATGCAGGGGCGGATGTCCTCGACCCGCCCGGCGCGGGCCTTGTTCGGGAAGTGGGGGTCGGCGATCAGCGTCTTCGCCATGCCGACGATATCGGCCTTGCCGTCGGCCAGCGCGCGCTCGGCGACTGCAGGCGAGTCCATGCGTCCCGTGCCGACCACCGGCCGCGTGACCACGGCCTTCACGGCTTCCGGCAGGTAGGTGAAGGCGCCGGGCCCGTAATAGTAGCTCGGCCAGTGCATGCGGCCCTGCTTCGGGCTCGGCACGATGCCGTGCCAGATGTTGAAGTAATCGACCAGGCTCGCCCGGTCGAGAAGCCGCGAAAGCTCCACCAGGTCCACGAGCTTCAGGCTGTAGTCCATGACATCGTCATAGAGGCGGATGCCGAGGATCCGCTCTGCCCCGAGTTCGGAGCGGACGGCTTCCAGCGTCTCGCGGAGGAAGGTCATGCGCTCCGCCAGCGTGCCGCCGCCATATTTGTCCGTCCTGCGGTTTCCGTGCGGATGGAGGAAATTGGCGAACAGATAGTCCATGCCGACGGCGAGCTCGACGCCGTCGAAACCGCTCAGGCGCATGCGGCGCGCGGCCGTTGCGAAACTCTCCACAAGCGCCTCCGCCTCCGCGGTGGAGAGCTCGTGCGGCATATAGACCGGCACCGAAAAGTCGGGCGGCGGCACGGCGGAGGGCGCCGTGACCGGCCGGCCGATAAAGGCCGAATCGTCGGCCACGCGGCGTCCGCGATGTCCGAGCTGCGCCAGGACCGGCACGTCGAATTCGTGCACGGCGTCTGCGATGCGCCGGTAGATCGGCAGGATGCCGTCGTGGAAGTTGGTTAGCGAGAGCGACGTCTCGCCGTCATAGACGGGCACGGTATGCGCGGTGACGATGATGCCGGCGCCGCCCTTCGCGCGCTCCCTGAGATAGTGGACATAGGCTTCCGACGGCGTGCCGTCCCCCGACTGGTGGTGGGCGGCGTGGCCGGTGTTCATGATCCGGTTCCGGAGCGTGTAGGGCCCGACCGCGACCGGGCTGAACAGGCGGGGGAACCCGTCGGTCATGGCGCCGTCCCCGGCGGTCAGGAGCGCGGCCGGCCGGGAATGTGGTTGAAGACCGACTCCGCGAGCCCGCCGTCGGTCAGGATGACCTGCCCGGTGACATAGCGGGAATCGGGCCCGAGCAGGAAGGCGATGATGTCGGCGATATCGTCCGGTTGGGCGACCCGGCCCATCGGCACCAGCGCCTCGCGCCCCGCCTTGATCTCCGGGTCCTCGTACATCGCCTCGGTCATCATGGTGCGCACGAGGCCGGGCGAGACGCAGTTGACGCGGATGCCGTCCGCCGCCCATTCCTGGGCCATCTGCTTGGCGAGGATGATGACGCCGGCCTTGCTCGCCGAATAGGCGCCCATCCAGCTGTGCGGGTTCATGCCCGACATGGAGGCCGTGACGGCGATGGCGCCCCGGCTCTCCTTCAGGTGCGCGTGCGCCGCCTTGCCGAGCAGCCAGGTCGCGCGGGTGTTGACGTTCATGGTGAGGTCCCACTCGTCGAGCCCGAGCGTCGTCAGCGGGGCGGGCGCGGCGATGCCGGCATTGGAGACGAGCGCGTCGATGCCGCCCATCGCGTCCGCGGCTTCGGCGACGATCCGCGCGGGCTCGTCCGGGTCGCCGAGATCGCCCATGAAGGGTGTGGCCTCCACGCCTTCCTCGCGAAGCTCGGCGAGCAGGGCGTCGAGCTCGTCCTCATGCGCCCGGTCCACGGCCGCGATATGGGCGGGCCGGTTGCTCCGCCTCGCATCGCGGGCGAGCCTCAGGCAGACCGCCCGTCCGATGCCGCGCGCCGCGCCCGTCACGATGGTCTTCATCTGTCCCCGTGCCTCCCTTTTCAGGCCATGCTACATGAGCGGGCCGGCCGCGCCAGTCCGGCAGCCCGACCACGAGGGAAGACGACATGGCCGACCCACGCCACCACAGGGTGCTGATCCTCGGCTCCGGCCCGGCCGGCTACACGGCCGCCATCTATGCCGCCCGCGCCGCGCTGGCGCCCGGCCTGGTGCAGGGCATGGCGCCGGGCGGGCAGCTCACCATCACCACCGACGTGGAGAACTATCCGGGCTTCGCCGACGTGATCCAGGGGCCGTGGCTGATGGAGCAGATGGAGGCGCAGGCCCGGCATGTCGGCACCCAGACCTATTTCGACATGATCGTCGAATGCGACTTCGACGCCCGGCCGATGGTCTGCAGGGGCGACAGCGGCGCGGTCTATACGGCCGATGCGGTCGTGGTCTCGACGGGCGCGGAGGCGAAGTGGCTGGGCCTGCCGAGCGAGGAGCGCTTCCGGGGCTTCGGCGTCTCGGCCTGCGCCACCTGCGACGGCTTCTTCTTCCGCGACCGCGAGGTGCTGGTGGTCGGCGGCGGCAACACGGCGGTCGAGGAGGCGCTCTACCTCACCAACCATGCCAGCAGGGTCTCGGTGGTCCACCGGCGCGACAGCCTGAGGGCCGAGAAGATCCTCCAGGAGCGGCTGTTCCGCAACGAGAAGGTCGAGATGGTCTGGGACACGGTGCTGGAGGAGGTGCTGGGCGGCGGCGAGCCGGCGGGCGTGACCGGCGCGAAGCTGCGCCATGTGAAGACCGGCGCCGTGACCGAGCGCGCGGTGGACGGCGTGTTCATCGCCATCGGCCACCGGCCCAATACCGACATTTTCCGCGGCCTGCTGGAGATGGACGAAGAGGGCTATCTCATCACCCGCCCGGACAGCACCGTCACCTCCATGCCGGGCGTGTTCGCCGCGGGCGACGTGAAGGACAAGGTCTTCCGCCAGGCCGTCACCGCCGCCGGCCTCGGCTGCATGGCGGCGCTGGAGGCCGAGAAATACCTGGCGGCGCAGGAGTAGCGGGATGGCGGCAGACAGACTGGAAGTGAACGGCACGGAATACCGCCGGCCCGGGCGGCCGCTGGCGGTGGTGTGCATCGACGGCGGGGACCCGGCCTATATCGAGCACGGGCTTGCGGCAGGCATCCTGCCCAATATCGCGCGCTACATGCGGGACGGCTTCCACACGGTGGCAGAGGGCACCATGCCGAGCTTCACCTGTCCCAACAACATGTCCATCGTCACCGGCCGCCCGGCCTCGGTGCACGGCATCTCCGGCAATTTCTACCTCGACCGCGCGACGAACGAGCCGGTGGTGATGACCGGGCCGGAACTGCTCCGGGTCAATTCGGTGATGAGCGCGTTCTCGCGCGCCGGCCTGCGGGTGGCCTCCGTCACCGCCAAGGACAAGCTCCGCCGGCAGCTCCAGAAAGGCATGGACCTCTCGAACGGCTCGGTCAGCTTCTCCTCGCAGCATGCCGACCGCTGCACCATGGAGGAGAACGGCATCGAGGACGCGCTCGGCTTCGTCGGACAGCCGCTGCCGGACATGTATTCGGCGGACCTCTCGCTCTTCGTGCTGGATGCGGGGCTGAAGCTGCTGGAGGAACGCCGCCCGGACATCCTCTACCTCTCGCTCACCGACTACATCCAGCACGCCTACGCGCCGGGGCACCCGGAGGCCGACAGCTTCTATGCGGCGCTGGATGAGCGCTTCAGCCGGCTGGAAGAACTGGGCGCGACCGTGGCGCTCACCGCCGACCACGGCATGAACGACAAGAGCAACGAGGACGGCGCCCCCTGCGTGGTGTGGCTGCAGGACATTCTCGACAGCGAGTTCGGCGAGGGGGCCTGCACGGTCATCTGCCCCATCACGGACGCCTTCGTCGGCCATCACGGCTCGCTCGGCGGCTTCGTGCGCGTCTATTGCTACGAGGGGCTTGCGGTCGAGCGGGCGATCGAGGCCGTCTCCGACGTGCCGGGCCTGGAGCGGGTGCTGTCCCGCGAGGCGGTTTCGGAGGAATTCGACCTGCCGTTCGGCACCGAAGGGGACCTGGCGGTGCTGGGCGACGAGCGCACCGTCATCGGCTCCCGCGAGGCGGACCACGACCTGAGCGGGCTCAAGGGCCACCGGCTGCGCACCCACGGCAGCACCCACGAGGCCCAGGTGCCGATCCTCCTCAGCCGCCCCGTCAGCGACGAATATGCGCGCCGCGCCGAGGAGGCGCAGCTGCACAGCTACGAAGCCTTCGACTACGCCCTCAACGGCATCACCGCCTGAGCCGGGACGGCTTCGGCCTGAAGCCGCCAGCGGCCGCGTTGCGCCGCGAACCGGGGCGCAGCCGTCACCCCGGACTTCGATCCCTACCGGATTCACACTTCTGTTTCCGGTGGCTTCGCAACGTATACCAGCGGTTGAGGTTTGAGACTCATTGAGGGGATTCCCAAGGAGATCGACTTCTGACTCAATGCCGATCCAGCGATTGGAGTATCGGTATGAGGGCAGGGATCCCATTGAGGGAGGATTTCGATGCGGCGCAGTTGC
>JAJDYL010000192.1 GCA_022825195.1 Alphaproteobacteria bacterium | reverse complement strand
GGCCCTGGCCGCACAGGCCGGCGGCGGCGGAAACGGCGGGGAGGAATACCGGCGGCCCCCGGCCGGAGCCGAGGCCGCCGCCGCCCCCTCTCGCCGCCCCCGCGAAGGCGGAGGGCCATCTCCCATGACCCGCAACCCGGCAGCGCCGGCAGAAGGCCCCGCGACGGGCCTCCACGAGGAAAACATGACACATCATGACATTCCATGACATTCCGGCAGGGGTCCCTCCCGCCGCCCCGCGCACGCGGGCGCACGCGCGCCGCCGCGAAGCGCGCGCGCATTATGCGCGGGAGAGGCACGCGCCTCCGGCAACGGGCGGCCGGGACCATGAACGGAAAGGACGCTGCAATGCCTTGCGGACGGCTCCCGGACCGGCGCAAACGACCGGCGCGGAGACCGGCCCCCATGACAAAACATGACATTTCCGCCGGTCTCCCGGCCGCCCCGGCATTGGCGGCGGGCGCACGCGCGCCGTCGCGAAACGCGCGCGCATTATGCGCGGGAGGGGGACGCGCCTCCGGCAACGGCGCGGCCGGGACCATGGACGGAAAGGAGGTTTCGATGCCTTGCGAACGACCGCCGGACCGGCGCAGACGGCCGGGGCGGAGACCGGCCCCATGACAAAACATGACATTCCATGACATATCCCGACACTTCCGCCGGTCTCCCGGCCGGCGCTCCGGCCCTGGCGGCTGCCGCATGCACACATCTCCGGCATTGGCTTCGCGTTGCATGGCCCCCAACTGTCGCCCCGGCCCCCGAGCCGGAGCCCAGCGCGGGCGTCGCGGCAGCCGCCGGGGCCGGGGCGGCGACAGGGGCCGTGGTCTTTCCTTGAGTCCGAAACCGATGCCGCCGGTATCAGAGCAGGCCCTTCGCCTTGAAGCTGAAGGCTTCGCCGCGCGTGACGACGAGATGGTCGTGGACGGCGATGCCGAGCGTTTTCGCAGCCGTCTCGATCCGCCGCGTGAGCTCGATGTCGGACCGGGACGGGGTCGGGTCGCCGCTGGGGTGGTTGTGGACCAGGATGACGGACGCCGCCCCGATTTCGAGCGCCCGCTTGCACACCTCGCGCGGATAGGCGGGGGCATGGTTGATCGTGCCGGTGGTCTGGCGCTCGTCGCGGAGCAGGCGGTTCCGGCTGTCCAGAAACAGGATGCGGAACTCCTCCACCGGCCGCCGGCCCATCCGGGCGCGGCAATAGCCGATCACGGCGTCGTAATTGTTCAGGAGCTCGCCGCTGACGGCGCCCTTGCGGGCGAGTTCGATGCCGAGCTTCTCGGCGGTCTTGACGATAACGACGACGGCGTCGCCCGCGCCCTGGACCTCCCGCAGGTCCTGCGGATCGGCGGCCAGCACGCCGGCGATCGACCCGAACTTTTCGAGCAGGTCCCTGGCGAGTTGCTGGACATCGCCCTGGCGAAAGACCCCGAACAGCAGCAATTCCAGCAGTTCGTAGTCCTTCATGCTGCCGTCATTGTTCAGGTTCTTCAGGAAATGGCGGCGCAGGCGGTCCCTGTGCCCCTGCCGCTGTTTCCTGATGCGCTCTTCGCCGTCCGGGTCCGCGGCGTCCTTCCGGCGGGCGGGTTTCCGTGCGGCGGGCGCCGGCGTATTGAAGAGCGGACCGGCCCCGCCGTCGCGCCCGTTCGCAGGTCCGTCACGCATAGGGCGGCTTGTCCCACCCCTTCGGCGAACAGGTCAGCACCTCCACCCCGTCGGGCACCACCGCGACGGTGTGCTCGAACTGGGCGGAGAGCGACTTGTCCTTCGTCACGGCCGTCCAGTTGTCCGCCAGGATCTTCACATGGAAGCGGCCGGCATTGATCATCGGCTCGATGGTGAAGAACATGCCCTCGCGCAGCATCGGGCCGTCGCCGGGCCGGCCGAAATGCAGCACGCTCGGCGGCTGGTGGAACTCGCGGCCGAGGCCGTGGCCGCAGAAGTCCCGCACCACGGAATAACCCATCGGCTCGACAAGGGACTGGATGGCGTGGCCGACATCGCCGAGATAGGCGCCCGGACGCACGGCGTCTATGCCGCGCATCAGCGCCTCGTGCGTTGCGCCGACCAGGCGGCGCGCCTTCACGCCGACGGTGTCGCCGACCAGGAACATGCGGCTCGTGTCGCCGTACCAGCCGTCGAGGATGACGGTGACGTCGATATTGAGGATGTCGCCGTCCCGCAGCCGGCGCGGCCCCGGAATGCCGTGGCAGACGACATGGTTGACGGAGGTGCAGATCGATTTCGGGAAGCCCTTGTAGTTCAGCGGCGCGGGCACCGCGCCATGCTCGACGATGAAGTCGTGGCAAAGCGCGTCGAGCCGTTCCGTCGCCGCGCCCGGAACGACATGCGGCGTCACATGGTCCAGCACTTCGGCCGCGAGCCGCCCGGCCTTGCGCATACCCGCAAGGTCGTCCTCGGTATGGATGACGATCTCGTCTTCCTGGCGGCGGGTCTGTTGGCGCTTGAGCTGCATCGAGGCTCCGGACGGATATCGGCGGACAGGGACCGTTCCCAGCATAGCATTTCGAGGGAGCCGCCGCGCCGTCTTCAAGAGCGCGCCCGCCGGGGCTATCCTCCGCGCGCCCCGCCGCCCGAGGACAAGCTCCGTCATGGCCCCTACGGTTACCGCTGCGCTCTGCATCATCGGCAACGAGATCCTCTCCGGCCGCACCCAGGACAGGAACATCGCCTTCCTCGGCAACGGGCTGAACGAGATCGGCATCCGGCTCTGCGAGGTGCGCATCGTGCCCGACATCCGCGACGAGATCGTCGAGGCCGTGAACGCGCTCCGGGCCCGGTTCGACTATGTGTTCACCACCGGGGGCATCGGGCCGACCCATGACGACATCACGCCGGAATCCATTGCCGCGGCGTTCGGGGCCGAATGGCACTACCACCCCGAGAGCTACCGCCGGATGGCCGAATGGTACGACCGCAGGGGCCAGGAATTCACCGAGGCGCGCAAGCGGATGACGATCACCCCCGTCGGCGCGGAACTGGTGGACAATTCCATTTCCATCGCGCCCGGTTTCCGCATGGAAAACGTGTTCGTGTTCGCCGGGGTGCCGCAGATCATGCAGTCGATGTTCGAGGCGGCCAAACCCTCGCTCCGGCGCGGCACGGTCATCCATTCCCGGTCGATCTCGACGCGCCTGGTGGAGGGCGTGCTCGCAAAGGGCCTGGGCGCGGTGCAGCAACGCTTTCCGGAGCTCGATCTCGGCTCCTACCCCTTCTACAACACCGACAAGGGAACGGGCGTGGCGCTGGTGGTGCGCGGGACCGACCGCGCGCGCATCGATGAAGCGGCGGCGGAGATCCGCGCCTTCATCGGGGAACTCGGCGGCGAGGTCATCGAGGACAGCGCAAGCTGACCCGCCTTGCCCCCTTCCTCTTCGTACTGATCTGGAGCGGCGCCTTCGTCGCGGTCCGCGGCGCGCTGCCGGACATCACGCCGTTCTATTTCCTGGCGCTGCGATTCACCATCGCCGCGGCCGTGCTGGCGGTTGCGGCCGCGTTCCTGGTGAGGACCTGGCGTCCGGGCATCGCCGGGATCGCGCATCTGGCGTTTTCCGGCGCGATCATCAATGCCTGCTATCTGGGCGGCTCCTATATCGCCATGACGGAAATCCGGAGCGCCACCATGGCGCTGGTGGGCGCGCTGCACCCGATCGCCACCGCGCTGATTTCCGGTCCGCTGCTGGGCGAGCGCTTCCGGGGACGCCAATGGGCGGGCTTCGCGCTGGGCGCGGCGGGCGTCGCAGCGGTCGCCGGCATCGGCGCCTTCGATCTGGGGCATCCGGCCGGCATCGCATGGGCCCTGGTCTCGGTCGCGTCGCTGACGGCGGGCACGCTCTACCATGCGCGCTTCTGCCGAGACGCGCCGCTCATCGGCGCGAACACGGTCCAGCTCGCCGCCGCCGCGGCCACCGCCTGGGCCTTCACCTGGGCGTTCGAGACGCCGCACGCGGTCTGGACGCCCGGCCTGCTGGCATCGCTCGGCTATGTCACTTTCTGCGTTTCGCTCGGCGCCATGGGGCTGCTGCTCTACATGCTGCGCCATGGCGAGGCGGGCCGCGTGGCGTCGAATTTCTACCTGACGCCGGCCGTCACCGCCCTGCTCGCCTGGGTCATTCTCGGCGAGGACCTGCCGGGCGCCATGTGGCCTGGCTTCGCGCTGACCATGATCGGCGTCTGGCTGATCCGTCGGCGGACGTGACGGATTACGGATGAAATACCGTCATCAGCAGCGCGGCGAGCGGCAGGGCGGCGAGGGTCGAGAGCACGACGGCGGCCGAGGAGCGGCGCTCGTAGATGCCGTAATGCTGCGCCAGCACGAACATGTTGGCGCCGACCGGCATCGCCGCGGCCAGCACCGCAACGGCCGTTTCGAACGCCCCCAGCCCGACCGCGCCTGCGACCAGCCACACCATGACCGGATGCGCGATCAGCTTGAGCCCGCCAAGCACCGTGCTGTCACGGAGGTCGCCGGCAATGCGGTAGCCCGCCAGCGCCGCGCCCAGTCCGGCAAGCGCGGCCGGGGCCGACGCCGCGGCCAGCAGGTCCACCGCTACGCCAACCGGCCCCGGCAGGCGCCAGGACATCGACGCCCAGAGCGTGCCGAGCGCAATCGCGACCAGCAGCGGATTGGCGAGCACGCGCCCGAGCGCCGCCGCCGCAGCGCCCCCGCTGCCTCTGGCCATCTCGATCCGCAGCACCGGCAGGCCGATGAACAGGACCGTGGTGCCCGCGATAATCACCGTCATCGGGCCGGCCGCAGCCGACCCCATATGCGCCACGATTACCGGCATGCCGAGAAAGACATTGTTGGAGAAGCACGCGCCCATGCCGGTGAGCGCCCGCTCCTCCGCCGGCGCACGCCGATAGAGCGCCTCGACCGCCGCAAGCAGGACCAGCGTCGGGCCGAAATAGGCCGCGACCAGGCGCCAGTCGAAACCCTGGAGCAGCGCGCCCTCGGATGCGGCCCGAAACAGGGCGGCCGGGATGGCGAGGTAATAGACGAAGCCGTTCAGCCCCTTCCCGCCCGCCTCGTCGATCCAGCCGGCGCGCGCCGCCGCCGCCCCGGCGAACACCAGCAGGAAAGCCGGCAGCGCTACATCGAGAAATGCGCCCATGGCCCCACCTTTTCACGACCGGCCCGGCAACGGAACCGGAACGTTGCCGCAGGCGGGGGCCTGGAACAGACTCGGGACGCCGGAGGCGGAATGGCATGAAGGCGGCAGGCTGGGGAATTCGACCGGAACCGGGCGAACGGCAGTATCGCGAGGACGGCACGCTTGCGCGCGAGATCTGGACGCTGCCGCTGGAGGAGGCTTTTCTCGAGGCCTTCCTGCGCGACCTGTTCGAGAACCACTGGCCGGGTATCCGTTTCGGCCCGATGATCCAGGGTGCGGCATATGAGTGGAAATGTCCGGGCGCACCGGAGCGGATCGGTCTCTTCGACGGCTATCTGACGGTGATGTTCGCAAACGGGGGGCATTTTCACCTGTGCATCGGCGAGAACCGGGGTTCGCCGGCAAACCCTGCCGACCCTGCGCTCGCCGCACACCGCCGGCCCTCCCTGGCGCAGATATTCCGGGGCTTCGACCGCGACGGCAAACCGCTCACCTGGGGCTTCGAGCTGTGGAACGGTAAGGGCGAAAACGGCTTGTCCGTGTTCTTTCCGAGCCCCTTCCTGAACGACGATGACACGCTCGCCGACCCGCCCGATTTCGGCCGGCTGTCGGTCTGGCGCGCCGTTGCCGCCCGGTGGCTCGGCCGGGCGCCGGAACACCTTGACGAGCAAGGCAGGGGCTTCCGCAGAACCGCAAGCTGACGGCCGCGCCGGAAACACGGTAGTCTTGCGCCGATGAGCTGGCCCGGAAACGAGGAGACCCTCGAAGAGCGCCGCGCACGCTGGCGGAAGCGCTATGCCGAAAGCGACGCTGCGGCGGGAATCGAGACGACCGGGAACTTCACCCCCTTCCGGCAGATGGACGACGTGTTCACGCGCGCATTCTGGGACGAGCGGGTGCGCTCGAAGGAGTCCGACGCCTTCTTTCACTCCTACCGGGCGGACTTCACCGCGCGCCGGGGCGACGGTTTCAATCAGCGGGACTTCGCGCTCCGCAATGCCTCCTGGCTGATCTCGGACCTGATAACGGACCGCCATATCGAACAGGGCCGGCGCGAAGGGTTCCAGGCGGCGATCTCCGACGACACGCCCGTCGTGACAGAGAAGGTCGAGGTCGAGGACCCTGCCGAGATGGCTGCCGAAATCAAGAAGGTCGCCAGGTTCTTCGGCGCCAGCCTTTGCGGAATCGCGGAATATGACGAGCGCTGGACCTATGAGTCGCGTGTGGATGTGCGGGACTTCACCGAGGCCCCGGTAGGCCTGCCCGAGGGATTGGAAAACGTCATCGTGCTCGGCCACGAGATGGATGAAGGGCTTGTGGCGACCTACCCCTCCGCGCTCGCTGGCGCGGCGACCGGACGGGAATACAGCCACGAGGCGGCGATCGTCATGCAGCTTGCCGCCTATATCCGGGCGCTGGGCTACCGGGCAGTCGCCTCGATGAACGATACGGCGCTTGCCATCCCCTATGCCCTCAAGGCCGGCCTCGGCGAATATGCCCGCAACCAGCTGGTCATCACACCGGAGACCGGCCCGCGCCTGAGATTCTCGAAGATATTCACGGACCTGCCGCTTGCTCACGACCGGCCGCGCAAGTTCGGCGTCGCCGAGTTTTGCTCGATCTGCACCCGCTGCGCGGACGCCTGCCCGGCGAAGGCCCTGCCCTACGGCCCGCCGCGAGCGGACCGGCCCAACCGCTCCGCTATACAGGGCGTGGTGAAGTGGACCTCCGACGCCGAGAAGTGCTTCGGCTACTGGGCGAAGCTGGCCTCCGACTGCGCCATCTGCCTCAGGGTATGCCCCTTCAACCGGGACTTTCGGCGCCGGGCCAACCGGCTGTGGCTGCGTCTTGCGCTTTCGCCGCTGCGCCGGCTGGCGCTCTGGATCGATGACCGGTCAGGACGGGCGCGGCGGCTGAGACCGAGAGACTGGTGGGCCGGCGGCAGGTAGGCCCGCGGGACGCGACCGTCAGCTCGCCGCCGGTTCAGCGTCCCGGCACGCCTCCAAAATCATCCTCTTGACCGCTTCGCCTGCCTCCGATTGCGTGCCGGGGCTCTCCATCAGCCGGACAGAGGCTCCTCCCGGCTCGGGCAGGCCCGCCTGAGGGTTGACCGGCGCCAATGACGCCGGGATGTTGCCCTCAGCCATGACGGTGACGGCGGTACCGGCCTCGACAGCGGCCTGAACGACCCGCTCGTCCGAGCCGACCAGCAGTTCCCGATAGGCGATGCGACGGCTCTCGAGGGCAGCGATTCCCGAGACCCGGAAACAGGTGTCCTTCTTGTGCCATACGAGCGGCACCGGCTCCTGAAGATCGAGCGTGAATTCCGGGGACGCCACCCACTGCAGTTCAAGGCGGCAGAGGTCCAAGTCGGAGCGCTTGCCCGCGGGCAGGATCAGCACTGCGAGATCGAGGCTGCGCGCCTCGACCATCTGTTGCAGACAACTGCTTGTCCGGCACAGGATGTCCACTTGGGCCTGCGGGCGGCCGTTCGACAGCTCTCTCATGAACCTGGGAAGAAAGGACGCGACACAGCCCTCGGCGACACCGATCCGGGTCGCGTCGACAACCGGTGACGTCAACAGTCTGCCGACCAGCTTGTCGTGCATATCCACCAGTGTCTGAATCTCCGGAAACAGGCTGCGCCCCGCCGCCGTTAGCCTTACATCGCGCGGTCCCCGGTCGAGCAGCCGGACGCCCAGCTTGTCTTCGAGCGCCTGGAGGCGCAGCGACATCGTCGCCTGCGAATACCCCATCCTCCGGGCGCCTCTTGAGAAACTCCGTTCCGTTGCAACGGCCAGGAATGTGCGAAACAGCTTTGTGTCCACATCGATCATGAGCCCTAGTTACCCCCGAACTTCAATTGATCCAGATCAATTTCTTGGCATGCGGCCCTGCTGGCCCCCGTTGGCGCTCGCATCTCGCTACGGGGTGAAAGATGAGCGACCGCATCCGCGCTCGGCGGCGAGCCGCAGCGCGTGGACCGTATTCCTACGACTCTAGAAGATTGATTGTGAACTTGTTGTGAACTAATGACCAAATTAGTGATTTAATCATGAACTATTGCTGTCACCGACAGGCAAACCGTGTACTTGCGGCGGCGGGCAAGAACCGGCGGCGGCGGCGTTTCGGCGCGTCCGGGCCCGCGAAAACGGGAAATGTGCGCGGCGCCAGGCTCCCAAATAGAGCTTTGTCGCTTCGACTTTATCTGGCAGGCTTGCAGCTGCGCATAGCCGCCGTTCTGCTCGGAATGCGCTCGCTGTCACGTATGGAAGGAGGCCGTCGATGACTGTCATGAAACCAAGAACCCGGCGCGACTTCATGAGGACCGCTGCAATGGGCGCTGGCGCCGCCGCGGTCTCGACGGTATTCCCGGCGATCTCGGCCGATGCCGACGATGCGATTCTAGTCGGCGGCCTGCACGACCTCTCCGGCTTCATCGATTTCGCCGGCATCCCGATGAACCAGATCATGCTGATGGCCATCGAGGAGATCAACGCGCAGGGCGGCCTGCTGGGCCGGGAAGTCAAGGGCGTCGTTTACGATCCTCAGTCCAACATGTCTCTCTATTCGCAATATGCGACGCAACTTGCGCTGAAGGACAAGGTGGCCGTCGTCATGGGGGGCATCACCAGCGCCAGCCGCGAGACCATCCGCCCGATCTTCCACCGCTTCAAGACGCTCTACTTCTACAACACGCTCTACGAAGGCGGCGTTTGCGACCGCAACGAGATCACGCTCGGCACCACGCCGGCGCAGACGGTCGAGCAGCTCGTGCCGCACACCATGAATCTGTGGGGCAAGAAGGTCTATACCATCGCGGCGGACTACAATTACGGCCAGATTACCGCCGCTTGGGTGAAACGCTATGTCGAGCAGAATGGCGGCGAGGTGCTGTCCACCGACTTCTTCCCGCTCGACGTGACCAATTTCGGCCCGACGATCTCCAAGATCCAGGAAGCGAAGCCGGACATGGTCATGTCGGTGCTGGTCGGCACCGGCCACCTCGGCTTCTACAACCAGTGGGCCGCGGGCGGCATGAAGGACGAAATCCCGATCGCGTCCACGACCTTCGGCGCGGCGGGCGCGGAAATCGAGATCATCAAGCCGGAAGTCGCCAACGGCATCATCACCTGCTACGGCTACTACCCGCAGATCGACTCGCCGATGAACAATGCCTGGGTCGAGTCGGTCAAGAAGCGCTATCCCGACGACACGCCGTTCCTGACCGAGCTCTCGGCCTTTACCTGGGAAGGCATGATGATCTGGGCCGATGCGGTGCGGACCGCGGGCAGCCTCGACCGCATGGCGCTGATCGAGGTGATGGAATCGGGCAAGGAGTACGAATTCCCGTCCGGCAGGGTCACCATCGACCGCAAGACCCACCATGCGATCCGGGACGTCTATGTGGCGGACCTCCAAGACAAGCAGTACGTCATCAAGGAGAAGTTCTCCCAGGTCCAGCCGGTGGATACCCAGACCGTCTGCGACCTCGAGAAGGACCCGAACGCCAACAAGCACTACGAAATCTCGCTCAACTAGAAGACGCTACCGACCGTCCGCCGCCCTGCCTCACAGGTCGGGGCGGCGGCGCCGGGGTCGTTCATGGATTTTGCCCTTATCGTCCTGATAGAGCTGCTTCGCGCGGTGGCGGGGCTTGTGCTGATCGCGGCCGGGCTCGCGATCATCTTCGGCATGATGCGGGTCATCAACATCGCCCATGGCGAGTTCCTGATGCTCGGCGGCTACACGGTGGTGCTGACGACCAAGCTGGGGGTCAACCTCTGGGTTGCGATCCTGGTGCTGGCGCCGCTGTTCGTGGGCGTGTTCGGCGTCATTGTCGAGCGCTGCATCATCCAGTTCCTGTACAACCGGCTGCTGGACTCCATCCTTGCGACCTGGGGGTTGAGCCTGCTCATCATCGGGGCGGTGACGGTGGTGTTCGGCAACACGGTCGAGGGCGTGGCGACGCCGCTCGGCGGCTTCGCCATCGGCGACTACAAGATGGCCAGCTACACGCTGGTGCTGATCTTCGCGGCGGCGCTCATCCTGGCCGCCATCTTTGCCGGGCTCAAATACACCCGCTTCGGGCTGATCGCGCGCTCGACCATGCAGAACCCGGGCATGGCCGAGGCGCTCGGAGTCAACTCCAAGCTGGTCTATATGGCGACCTTCGGCATCGGCGCGGCGCTGACCGGGCTGGCGGGCGGCCTGCTGGCCCCGATTGCGGGCGTCGTGCCGAGCATGGGCGTCTATTTCATCGGGCAGGCGTTCATCACCGTGGTGACAGGCGGCTCGGCCATCGTCGCCGGCACGCTCAGCGCGTCGACCATGCTGGGCACGCTCAGCCAGAGCGTCACCTTCATGTCCGGGCCGGTGTTCGGCGACGCCGCGCTGCTTCTCGTCGCGCTCATCCTGCTGCGGCTGCTGCCGCAGGGCATCACCGGGCGCATCTTCTCGCGCAGCCTCTGAGGCGGGGGATCCATGGCGGCACTCGGATACTGGCGCGGCGTTGCCCTTGTGGCAGCGATATTCCTCGCGATCCTGCTGTTCGTCCCGGCCTGGTTCGACCTCTTCGAGGTCCTGCAGATGACGCAGTACATCGTGCTCGCGATCTATGCGCTCAGCCTCGCTTATATCTGGGGGTTCGGCGGCATTGTCAGTTTCGGCCAGGCCGGCTTCTTCGGCCTCGGCGGCTACGCCTTCGCCGTCATCTCGATCAATATGGGCGAGACCACCGTCCCATTTCTCCTGACCATCGCGCTCTGCTTCTCGTTCGCGGCCGTGCTTGGCTATTTCATGTTCTACGGGCGGTTGAGCGACGTCTATCTGGGCGTCGTGACCCTGGTAGTGACCCTGATCATGTGGAAGCTGATCAACCACACGGCCGGCCCCGAATACGCCATCGGCAAGGCGCGGCTCGGCGGCTTCAACGGCATTCCCAGCATTCCCATCATGCGGGTGCCGTTCACGGACCGGGAAATGGATCCGGGGGAGATGTTCCAGTATTTCATGGGGCTGCTCATCTTCGTTTACCTGGGTCTCCATGTCCTGATCCGCTCCAAGTTCGGCCGGATCGCCATCAGCATCCGGGAGAACGAAGTCCGCACCAGCCTGCTCGGCTACGACATCCGCCGCTACAAGCTCATGGTGTTCAGCATCGGCGGCGCGCTGGGGGGCGCATCGGGCGCGATGTGGGCGACCTACCAGACCTTCATCGACCCGAATTCCTTCAGCCTCGAGATGTCCGCCAAGTGCCTGATCTGGGTGATGGCAGGCGGCGTCGGCACCCTGATCGGACCCATCGTCGGCGTCGTCGCCCTGCAATATCTCTCGCTCAAACTCGGAGAGACGGCCTTCATCAACAATCTGGTGATCCTCGGCATCATTCTGGTGCTGCTGGTCCTGCTCATGCCGCGCGGCATCGTGCCCACGCTGCACGACTGGCTGCGCAAGGGTCTGGCCCTCGTCCGCCAGCCGTCGCGGGAAGGCGCGCAATGAGCCCGGCGCCCGAACCCATCCTGGCCACGTCGAGCCTCACCATGCGCTTCGGCGGCGTCGTGGCGGTTGACAATGTCGATTTCAGCATGTCGCAGGGCGAACTGCGTTGCCTCATCGGGCCGAACGGCGCGGGCAAGAGCACCTTCTTCAAATGCCTCACCGGGCAGTTGCGGCCGAGCAGCGGCTCCATCCTGTTCGACGGTGACGAGATAGGCGGCCGCCAGACCCACGAAATCGTAGCGCGGGGCATTGGCATCAAGACGCAGGTACCGAACCTGTTCGAAGGCCTGTCGGCCTACGAGAACATCAATCTCGCAGCGAGCCGCCGGAATCCCGCCGATGCGGCGGCGCGGGTCGCCGACGACATGCTCGAACTCATGCAGATTGCGGAGATTGCCGCCAGCACGGTCGGCACGCTCGCCCACGGCCAGCGCCAGCTCGTCGAACTCGCCATGGTGCTCGCCGGCCAGCCGCGCCTGGTGCTGCTCGACGAACCCGCGGCGGGCATGGCGGGAGAGGAGCGCGCGCGCCTGGCGAGCGTGGTCCGGAGCCTCGCGGGCGACAACACGCTGATCGTCGTCGAGCACGACATGGACTTCATCAAGGACATTGCGAGCACGGTCACCGTGTTTCATCGCGGCCGCATCTTCATCGAAGGCCATGTCGAGGAGATCATGGCCCACTCGGAAGTGCAGGAGATCTATCTCGGGAAGGAAACGAATGCCGCTGCTTGAGATACGCGGCTTGCGGGCGACCTACGGCCCGGTTCCGGTCCTGCACGGAATCGAACTCGATGTCGAGGAGGGAGAGCTCGTCGGCGTTCTCGGCCATAACGGCATGGGCAAGACCACCCTGCTGCGCGCGATCATGGGCTTCGTCAATGTGAGCGGCGGCAGCATCCGGTTCGACGGGCAGGAAATCCAGCGTCTGCCGACCTGGCGGCGCGCGAGGCTCGGCATGGCCCTCGTTCCGCAGGGCCGCGAGATCTTTCCCAACCTGACCGTGCTCGAGAACATGCTCGTCGGGGTCCCGAGGGGCCAGGAGCCGGACGCCCGCATCGAGGAGATCCTCACCTACTTCCCGCGCCTGCGGGAGCTTCTGGACCGCCGCGGCGGGGCGCTCAGCGGCGGAGAGCAGCAATTGCTCGCACTGGCGCGCTGTCTGTGCGCGCGCCCGTCGATGATCCTCCTGGACGAGCCGACTGAAGGCATCCAGCCTTCCATCATCCAGGAGATTGCCGCCGTCATGGGCGAGTTGCGGGCCCGGCAGAAGCTCACCATCGTGCTGGTCGAGCAGAATCTGGATTTTATCGCCGCGCTGGCTGAGCGCGTGTTAATCCTGCAAAAGGGTGAGATCACCCGCCAGGTCGACAGCCGCGACTTGGGCAATGCCGAGATGATGAGCGCCTATACGGGCTTCAGCACCCCGGCAGCGTGACGTCGAGGGAGAAGAAAATGCCAGTTCAGATGCCGACCGCGGAGCAGTTGCGCGATGTCGCCGACGAAATGGGCCTGTCGCTGAGCGAAAAGGACGTGCAGTCCTTTCTCGGCCTCATAGCGGGCAGCATCGACGCCTACAATGTCGTTGACGGCCTTCCCGACAACCTGCCCCAGGTCCGCTATCCGCGCGTTCCCGGCTACCGGCCGGAGGGCGAGGAAAACAAGTACAACGCCTGGTACTACAAGACCCGCATCCAAGGGGCGGCCGGCGGCAAGCTCGAGGGCAAGACCGTCGCGCTGAAGGACAATGTGATGCTCGCCGGCGTGCCGATGATGAACGGGGCGGCCACGCTGGAAGGCTATGTGCCGGATATCGACGCGACTATCGTCGAGCGGCTGCTGGACGCCGGCGCGACCATCGAGGGCAAGGCGCATTGCGAGAATTTCTGCCTTTCCGGCGGCAGCCACACCAATGCGACCGGCGCGGTGCACAACCCGCACCGCATGGGCTATTCCGCGGGCGGTTCCTCCTCGGGCTCGGCCGCCCTCGTCGCTGCCGGGGAAGTGGACATGGCCGTCGGCGGCGACCAGGGCGGATCGATCCGCATGCCCGCCGCCTATTGCGGTATCTACGGTATGAAACCGACGCACGGGCTCGTCCCCTATACCGGGATCATGCCCATCGAAATCTATGTCGACCACACCGGGCCGATGACCGGCAATGTCAGCGACAACGCGCTGATGCTGGAGGTCATTGCCGGGGCCGACGGGGTCGATCCGAGGCAATACGATGTCGAGACGCACCCCTACTCCGAAATGCTTGAAGGCGGCGTCGGCGGCATGAAGATCGGGGTGCTGCAGGAAGGCTTCGGGCACCCGAATTCGGAAACCGACGTGGATGCAGCCAACCGGGCCGCCGCGGACATTCTGGCCAAACTCGGGGCCGAGGTCCGGGAGGTCTCGGTGCCGATGCACGCAATGGGCGCCGCCATCTGGACCCCGATCGGCGTCGAAGGGCTGACCGGGACGATGATGTGGGGCGACGGCTACGGACACAGCCGCCAGGACCTCTATGTGACCAGCCTGATGGACTTCCATCATCGCTGGCGCGAGCGCGCGGACCAGATGTCCGAGACCACCAAGCTCTTCACCATGCTCGGCACCTATATCCGCAACCATTACGGCCTGCGCTACTACGGCAAGGGGGTGAACCTCTCGCGCCGCCTGGCGGCGGAATACGACAAGGTGCTGGCCGAGTGCGACCTGCTGCTGCTGCCGACCGTGCCGCTCAAGGCCACGCCGCTGCCCGGCCCGGATGCCTCGCGCGAGGAGTATGTGCAGCGCGCGCTCGAGATGATCGGCAACACCGCGCCCTTCGACATCACCCATCATCCGGCGATGTCGATCCCCTGCGGCATGGGCGACGGGCTCCCCATCGGCATGATGCTGGTCGGCAAACGCTACTGCGAAGCCACCATCTACCGGGCCGCCTATGCCTTCGAGCAGGCCGAGGACTGGAAGAGCCTCTGAGAGAAACGCGATCACGGGAGGAACGGGCCGATGACGATTCAGGGTCCCAAAGCGTCGGAACTGCAGGAACTCGGCCGCTCGCTCGGCTTCGGCCTGACCGATGAGGAAGCCCGGGAATACAGCGAGCTGCTGGCTCCCCTGGCCGCCATGGCCGACGCGCAGCAGAAAATGCCGGACTACCTGCCGACGGTGAAATATCCGCGAACCCCCGGTTACAGGCCGGAGGGCGAGGAGAACAGATACAACGCCTGGTACTACAAGAGCCGGATCGAGGGGGCGCCCGAGGGCAAGCTGAAGGGCAAGACGGTGGCGCTCAAGGACAACATCATGCTGGCCGGCGTGCCGATGATGAACGGAACCTCGGTCCTTGAGGGCTATATCCCGGAGGTGGACGCCACCATCGTGACGCGCCTGCTGGATGCCGGCGCGACGATCCTCGGCAAGGCGCATTGCGAGAACTACTGCCTCTCAGGCAGCAGCCATTCCAATGCGACGGGTCCCTGCCACAACCCGCACCGGATGGGCTACAGCGCCGGCGGCTCGTCTTCCGGCAGCGCCGCGCTGGTGGCCGCCGGCGAGGTGGACATGACCATCGGAGGAGACCAGGGCGGCTCCATCCGGATGCCGGCCTCGTTCTGCGGCATTTACGGCATGAAGCCCACGCACGGCCTCGTGCCCTATACCGGCGTGCTGGGGATCGAAGCCGGGATCGATCATGTCGGGCCGATGACGGCGAACGTCGCCGACAACGCGCTCATGCTGGAGGCGATTGCGGGCGCCGACGGCATCGACGGACGGCAGCGCAACGTGGTCACGCATCCCTATACGGAGATGCTGGAAGGCGGGGTTTCGGGCCTCAGGATCGCCGTGGTCGAGGACGGGTTCGACCATCCCGGGTCGCAGGCGGAGTCCGATGCTGTGGTCCGGGCCGCCTGCGCGAAGTTCAGCGAGCTCGGCGCCGAGGTCGAGACCATCTCCTTCCCGCTGCATCGCGAAGCCGCCGTCATGTACATGCCGGCGCTGGCGGAGGGCCTCGCCCGGGAGATGATGCTGCAAGGCGGCGTGTTCTACGGCCTGCCGGGCATGTATGTCGGCGGAGCGCTCGAACGCGGCAACCGCTGGATGGAGCGCGCGCATGAACTGCCGCCGACCGTCCGCGCCTTCACGCTGCTCGGGGCCTACTACATGGAGGCCCTGAACGGGCGCGTCTATGCCAAGGGGATGAACCTCCAGCGTAAGGCGAAGGACGGGTTCGCGCGGCTGATGGAGACCTACGACCTCCTGCTGATGCCGACCACGCCGCTGGTGGCGCAGCCCTTCCCGGGACCGGATGCGTCGATCACCGAATACTGCATGCACGCCTGGAACATGCTGGCCAACTGCCCGACCTACAACTATACCGGCCAGCCTTCGATGTCGGTGCCCTGCGGCAAGGTGGACGGTCTTCCGGTCGGCCTGATGATTACCGGGCGCTGGTGGGACGAGCCGACCATCTACAGGGCCGCGGCGGCGTTCGAGGCGAACTACGACTGGCAGTCCCTCTGATCCGGCCTGTCTCCGGGGCTCCGGCCCGACCGGCGCCGCGGTTTGCCGCCGGCGCGATGGCCCCGAGAGAGAGGCCCGGAAGAAGTCCGGGCATGGCGGAGGGAACAGACATGGCGGACGGAGGGCGGACCGGATACAAGCCGAAACGGGATGTGTGCATGCGACAGGCCGCCCGGCGTGGAGGCGTTCTTGGATTTTTTCCTGAAATCCCTTGCAATCCGGCGCGAAACCGCCCATATCCATCCCGGAATGGAGAACGAAACTATGACATAGATGAAACGGCGCCGGGGGCCGAAAGGCAAGAACCCGGCGCCGAATGCCGAACCGGGGTCGCGGGAGCTGCAGGAAAGGTGCGCCCGCTTCCCGGACCCCGGCGGCTCAGGACCCTGTCGGGTCCACGACAAAGACTCCATCGGGTCGATAACGAAAAGCCTTCCCCCAGCCCCGCCCGGCCCCCTCCCTGGAACGGCGCAAGACCCCGCCGGGTCAATAACGGCCGGGGCGGCGTAAAACCCCATCGGGTCGATAACGAAAGACCATTCCTCCGCAGTCCCGGCCGGAACTCCCCGGAACGGCGCAGGACCCCATCAGGTCGATAACGGCCGGGCCGTCAGGCCGAGTCCGCGGCCTTGAATGCCTCCCGGGCTTCGAGCCGGTCGGCATAGGCGGCAAGGTTCGGACACGCACTGAAATCGGCGCCGAGACGGCGGGACATGATGACGGCATGACCGGTGATCGTGTCAGCGACGGTAAAGCCGCCCGCGAGGAATTCCCGCCCTTCCATATGCGCCTCGGCGGCGGCGAGCGTCCGGTTCAGCAGCTTCAGCGAGCGCGCCGCGATTTCGGCGTTCCGGCGCTCCGGCGGCAGCAGGATCGTCTCGACCACATAATTGTTGATCGGCGGCATGATCATGCCTTCCGCATAATTGAGCCATTGCAGATAGATTGCGAAATTCGCTGCGTCCGGGCCGGGGGTCAGTTCCGGCGCGTATTTCGCGCCCAGATATTGTGCAATGGCGGTGCTCTCCGTGATGGTCGTGTCGCCGTCGACCAGAGTCGGCACGCGGCCGTTCGGGTTGATCCTGGTGTATTCGGGGCCGCGCATTTCTTTCTGGCCGAGCGTGAACCGCACCAGATCGTACGTCCTGCCGATCTCCTCCAGGAGCCAGACCGTGCGAACCGCACGCGACCGGGGGGCAAAATACACCTTCATCCCTGTTTCCCTTGTCTCAGGCACTGAAGCGACTGTCGGACCGACGACACGCCGCGCGACGACTCCAACTCAACCGCTTGCGGCGGTGTCGAGGCGCAAGCGTGTAGCAGGAATTCCGGCGACCGGCGAGAGGCTCGCCGGAACGCTTGACCGGCGCCCCGCGGTTTTCTACGAAGCCGGGGACACGGCCCCGTAGCTCAGCCGGATAGAGCGACGGATTCCTAATCCGTAGGTCGCAGGTTCGAGTCCTGCCGGGGTCGCCATACCGTTGGTTTTTCTGTTATAGGTCAAGGCCTTATCGTCGATCATTGTCCAGCCTTTGCGGTGCAGCCGCGTTGCGGGCACGAGCCCGCTCCTGTCCTTCAATTCACCCCCGCCATGCGCCTGAATTCGGCGACCTCGATCCCCACCGACGCCGCTGCCGCCTCCAACTCGCGCCAGGTTTCGTCGTCCACGGGAATGCCGTCGCGGCTGCGTTCGGCGTGGGTGGCGCGTTCGGGGTCGCCGGGGATGAGGACGGGCAGCGCGGGGTCGGCGGGGGGCGAGGCTTTCACATGCGCGATGGTGGCGTCCATCTCGGCATTGTAGAAGCCGGGCTCGACCAGCCGCGCCGGGTCGAAGACGATGGAGAGCATGTTGTTCAGGATCGTGTCCTGCTCGTGGTCGGTCTCCGGCCGGCAGGTCCCGCCGCCGGAGAGCACGCCCGCCATCATCTCGCTCATCAGCGCCATGCCGTAGCCCTTGTGTTCGCCGATGGGCAGGATCGCGCCCATCGGCCGCTCGAACATCACGTTCGGGTCGTCGGTCGGTCGGCCCCGGTTGTCGATCAGGATGCCGGGCGCCATCCGCTCGCCCTTGTTCCTGGCGACGCGGACCTTGCCGTGCGCGACGGTGCTGGTCGCCATGTCGAGCTGGGTCACCGGGTTCGCCCCGGTCGCCGGCATGGTGATGCAATAGGGGTTGGTGGCGAAGCGCGCGTCCGAGCCCCGCCAGGGCGCCACGAGGCCCGGATGGCCGACGACATTGACATAGTGGATCGAAACGAGGCCGGCGGCAGCGCATTGCTCGCCCCAGGCGCCGATGCGGCAGAGATGGAACGACCGGCGCACGGCCATCACGCACACGCCATGCTCCCTGGCGCGCTCGATGGCGACCTCCATCGCCTGCCTGCCGATGGACTGGCCGTAACCCGCCTTGCCGTCCACCACCAGCATGGCGCCCATGTCCACCAGCAGGTCGATCTTCGCGTTGGGCCGGAGCTCGCCCTCCTGCACCGCCCTGATGTAGCGCGGCAGCATGCCGATGCCGTGGCTGTCATGGCCGGTGAGGTTGGCATGGACGAGATTGCCGGCGACATCGGCCGGCTCGTCCCCCTTGCTTCCGGCGGCGGCGCAGATCGCGCGCGCGACGGCGCGCAGGTTCTCATGGCGGATCGTGGGCATGTGAAGATCGGTCCGTTTCTATTCGGCGGCGGCGGGATATTCCGGGAAAAGGCGCCCCAGGCCGTCGGGGGCGGCGAGGCCGCGCTCGGTGATGAAGCCGGTGACGAGCCGCGCCGGCGTCACGTCGAAGGCGTAATTCGCGGCGGGCGAGCCCGGCGGCGTCACGGAAACGGCGGCGACATCGCCCGCCTCCGTTTGCCCCCACACGCTCCGCACTTCGGAGGCGTCGCGCTCCTCTATCGGGATCGAGGCGAGACCGTCCGAGACCGTCCAGTCGATGGTCGGGCTGGGCAGCGCGACATGGAACGGCACGCCATTGTCGAAGGCGGCCAGCGCCTTGGTGTAGGTGCCGATCTTGTTGCAGACATCACCGGTCGCGGTCGTGCGGTCGGTGCCGACGATGCAGAGGTCCACGAGCCCGCGCTGCATCGCGTGGCCGGCGGCATTGTCCACGATGACCGTGTGCGGCACGCCGTGCCTGCCGAGCTCCCAGGCCGTGAGGTGCGCGCCCTGGTTGCGCGGCCGGGTTTCGTCCACCCAGACATGGACTTCGATACCGGCGTCGTGAGCGCGGTAGATGGGCGCGAGCGCCGTGCCCCAGTCCACCGTCGCCAGCCAGCCGGCATTGCAATGGGTCAGGATATTGAAGCGGCCTTCCCTTTTCCCGGCGGCTTCGCGAATGAGGCCGAGCCCGTGTTCGCCGATGGCGCGGTTGATCGCCACATCCTCGTCGCAGATTTCGCCCGCCCGCGCGAAGGCCGCCGCGGCGCGCTCCCCCGGCGGCAGGGGGCGCACCTTCCGGGCCACATCCTCCAGCGCCCAGGCTAGGTTCGCTCCGGTCGGGCGGGTGGCGAGCAGGGTGCGCCGGGCGTCCTCGAGCGCAGCGTCGGAAGCATCCCGAAAGAGCGCGAGCGCAAGGCCGTAGGCGCCCGTCGCGCCGATCAGCGGGGCGCCGCGCACCAGCATGGCGCGGATCGCGCGGGCGGCGTCTTCCAGCGACTCCAGGCGCACGGTCTCGAAACGGTGCGGCAAGCGGGTCTGGTCGATGACGCGCACGGCGCGGCCGTCCGCTTCCGGCCAGATGCTCCGATAGGCGGTGCCGTCGACCTTCATGCGCCGCCGTTTAGCACCCGCCCCGCAACGGCGTCCAGCCTGGCCAGCAACGCCGGATCGCGCTTCTCCGGGGCCGTAATCAGCGCATGGTCCAGCGCCGTGTGGCAGCCGGCCGCGCAGGCCTCGCGCCGCCTCGCAAGCGCGGGCGCGACATGGCGGACCAGCCCCCGGCCCCGCTCCGCATTGTCGAGCAGCACGCGGATCACCGCCTCGACGGAGACATCCTCATGCTCCTCGTGCCAGCAGTCGTAATCGGTGACCATGGCGACGGTGGCGTAGCAGAGCTCCGCCTCGCGTGCGAGCTTGGCTTCCGGCATGGCGGTCATGCCGATGACGGCGCAGCCCCAGCTCCGGTAGAGGGCGCTTTCGGCGCGGGTGGAGAATTGCGGCCCTTCCATCGCGAGATAGGCGCCGCCGCGGTGTATCGAAACCCCGGCGCTCCGGGCGGCCTCGGAAAGCACATCGCCCAACCGCGGGCATACGGGGTCCGCCATCGACACATGCGCCGTGCAGCCCTCGCCGAAGAAGCTCTTGGCGCGCGCGAAGGTGCGGTCGATGAACTGGTCCACCAGCACGAAGTCACCGGGCGCGTGCTCCTCCCTGAGCGAGCCGACTGCCGAAAGCGAAATGATCTCCGTTGCGCCGGACCGCTTCAGCGCGTCGATATTGGCGCGGTTGTCGAGGTCGGTCGGGCTTATGCGGTGGCCCCGCCCGTGGCGCGGCAGGAAGCGCAACTCGGCCTCCCCCATCCGGGCGTGGAGAATCTCGTCCGACGGCTCGCCCCAGGGGCTCCCGACCGCGATCCAGCGACTGTCGTCCAGCCCGTCGATCTCGTAGAGGCCGCTGCCCCCGACGATCCCGATCACGGGCCGGGCGGTCAATGCACGGCGCTCCAGACCTTCCGCTTGAGCGCGTAGAGCAGGCCGGTCAGCACCAGCAGGAAGATGACGACCTTGACGCCCAGCCTGTGGCGGTCCTCAAGCTGCGGCTCGGCGGCGAACATGAGGAAATGCGAGACATCGACGGCCATCTGCTCGACCGTGGCGGGCGTGCCGTCGGCATATTCGACCAGATCGTCGCTGAGCGGCGGCGCCATGGCAATCCGGTGGCCGGAGAAATACATGTTGTAGTTCTGGTTGTCGCCCATCTCCATGCCTTCCGGCGGGTCGGCATAGCCGGTCAGCACGGCGGCGATATAGTCCGGCCCGGCGGCCTGGTTCTTGGCGATCAGGCTGAGGTCCGGCGGCAGCGCGCCGCCGTTTGCGGCCTTGGCGGCATTGTCGTTCGGGAAGGGCGAGACGAAGCGGTCCGAGAGCTTGCCGGGCCGCTCGAACATCTCGCCTTCCTCGTCCGGCCCGTCCACCACGAAGGCGTTCGCCGCCTCGACCCTGGCCGCGGCTTCCGACATCCCGATCTGCGTGAGGTTGCGGTAGAACATCAGCCGCATGCCGTGGCAGGCGGAGCAGACCTCGCGATAGACCTGGTAGCCGCGCTGGAGGGCCGCCCGGTCGAAGGTGCCGAAAATGCCGTGGAAGCTCCACTCCCGCTCCGGCGGTTTCGGACCTGCCCCGGCGGCCGACGCGGCGCCGGGCAGGACGGCGAGTCCGAGGGCGGCGGCGAGCGCGGCGCCGAGCAAACGGTTGCGCATCACGCTCTCTCCATCGCGCCGGCGCCGGCCGGAGGCGATGAGCCTCCGCCGAGCACCGGTTCCCCGATACTGAGCGGCAGCGGCCGCGGCCTCTCGAACACCGACAGCAGCGGCAGGATCACGAAGAAGTGCGCGAAATAGTAGACCGTGGCGAGGCGCCCGATATGGATGTACCAGCCTTCCGCCGGCTGCGAGCCGATATAGCCGAGCACCAGGCAGTCAAGCACCAGCAGCCAGAAGACCTGCTTGTAGATCGGGCGGAAGCGGGCGCTGCGCACCGGCGAGCGGTCCAGCCAGGGCAGGATGAAGAGCACCGCGATCGCGGCGAACATGGCGATGACGCCCAGCAGCTTGTCCGGGATCGCCCGGAGGATGGCGTAGAAGGGCAGGAAATACCATTCCGGCACGATGTGCGGCGGCGTCACCAGCGGGTTCGCCGGCACGTAATTGTCGGGATGGCCCAGATAGTCCGGCGCGAAGAACACGAACAGGCAGAAGACCGTCAGGAACGCGCCGAGGCCGAACATGTCCTTGATGGTGTAGTAGGGGTGGAAGGGGATGCTGTCCTGGTTGCCGCGCGCCTCGATGCCGAGCGGGTTGTTGGAGCCGTGCGTGTGCAGCGCCACCACATGCAGCACCACCACGCCGACGATGACGAACGGCAGCAGGTAGTGCAGCGAGTAGAACCGGTTGAGGGTCGGGTTGTCCACGGCGAAGCCGCCCCAGAGCCAGCTCACGATATGCTCGCCGACCAGCGGCAGCGCCGAGAACAGGTTGGTGATGACCGTCGCGCCCCAGAAGCTCATCTGGCCCCAGGGCAGCACATAGCCCATGAAGGCCGTCGCCATCATCAGCAGCAGGATGACGACGCCGAGGATCCAGAGAATCTCCCGCGGCGACTTGTAGGACCCGTAATAGAGCCCGCGGAAGATGTGGATATAGACGAGGATGAAGAAGAAGGAGGCGCCGTTCATGTGGATGAACTGGATCAGCCATCCGAACGGCACGTCGCGGCGAATCCGCTCCACGCTGTCGAACGCATGGTCCACATGCGGCGTGTAGTGCATCGCCAGCAGGATGCCGGTGACGATCATCACGATCAGCATGAAGCCCGCGAGCGAGCCGAAATTCCACCAGTAGTTCAGGTTTTTCGGCGTCGGGTACTCATGCATCTCGTGATGCATGAAGGTGAAGACCGGCAGCCGGTAGTCGATCCAGCGGACGATCGGGTTGTCGAACTTGGGCGCAGCCATCGCAACTCAGCCGATCAGGATGCGGGTGTCGTCGAGGAAGCGGTATGGCGGCACGGGCAGGTTCTCGGGCGCCGGGCCTTTGCGGATGCGTCCCGAGGTGTCGTAGTGCGAGCCGTGGCAGGGGCAGAACCAGCCGCCATATTCGCCCTTCTCGTCGGTGTCCTTCTGTCCGAGCGGGATGCAGCCGAGATGGGTGCACACGCCCACCAGGATCAGCCATTCCGCCTTCTGCACCCGGTCCGCGTCGGCGCTCGGGTCGGGCAGGCTGTCGAGCGGGGTGTCCTCGGCCTCCCTGATTTCGGCCTCGGTGCGCCGGCGCACGAACACGGGCTTCTTCTGCCAGACGACCGTGATCGACTGGCCGGGCTCGATGGGCTCCAGATCGACCTCGGTCGTGGACAGCGCAAGCACATCGGCCGCGGGGTTCATATTGTCGATCAGCGCCCAGGCCGTCGCGCCGGCGCCAACCGCGCCCATGCCGCCTGCCGCATATTCGAGAAAGTCGCGGCGCGTGACGCCGTCGCCGCCCGCCCCGTCCGCCGTTGCAGCCATGTCCAAAAAAACTCCCCGCGCCCATGGACAGTGGGCGCGTGCCGCATAGCCCATTCGAGTATGTCTTGCGGCCCCTGCGCCGCTATGCGACCCGATGCCGCGTAAATCGCCTTCGCCGCTCGCAATCGTTCATATGCAGGCGGATATGACCCACATTGGAAGGCGGTTTGGCCGCATGGGAGGTTCGCGGTGACGGATGCAGCCGGGACACGCCGGACAAGGGCGCGACTCTGGTTCGAGGAACTGCGCGACGCCTTCTGCGCCGCCTTCGAGGCGCTGGAGCCGGGCGGCGCCCGGTTCGAACGCAGGCCGTGGGAGCGGCCGGGCGGCGGCGGCGGCGTCATGTCGGTGATGAAGGGCGAGGTGTTCGAGAAGGTCGGCGTCAATGTCTCGACCGTGCACGGGACCTTTTCCGAGGACTTCCGGGACCAGATACCGGGCGCGGCGGAGGACCCGCGTTTCTGGGCTTCCGGCATCTCGCTGGTGGCGCACATGGCCTCGCCCTTCGTGCCGGCCATGCACATGAACACCCGCCACATCGAGACCACCCGGGCCTGGTTCGGCGGCGGGGCGGACCTCACGCCGATGTTCCCGGAGCGCGCGGCGGCGGAGGGGCGCGCCTTCCACGCGGCGCTGGAAGGCGCCTGCGACCGCCACGATTCCGGCTACTACCCGCGCTTCAAGGCCTGGTGCGACGAGTATTTCCACCTGCCCCACCGGGATGAGCCGCGCGGGCTCGGCGGCATCTTCTTCGACAATCTGGCGAGCGGCGACTGGGAGGCGGATTTCGCCTTCGTGCAGGATGTCGGGCGGGCGGTGCTGGCGGTCTATCCCGAAATCGTGCGCGGGCGGATGGCCGACCCCTGGACCGAGGCCGACCGCATGCACCAGCTCCGCCGGCGCGGGCGCTATGTGGAATTCAACCTGCTCCACGACCGGGGCACCCGCTTCGGCCTGATGACCGGCGGCAATATCGACGCCATCCTCATGTCCCTCCCGCCCCTCGCCGCGTGGGATTGAGGGGCAGCCCGGCCTGCAGCCCGCGCAACGGACTCGCGTCCTTACTTGCTTGAAACCTCGTCCGGAAGGGAATAGAACGATGCCCACATTCGAACTGCGCGGCCTTGTCTCCCGGACAATGGCATATTGGGCTGCGGCCAAGCCTCTGACCGGCAAAATTCGGTATGCGGCGCGCGGGTCCTCGTCGCAACCGAAGCGGGCCTGACGCCATGAAGCAAACCGCCGTCCGCCTGCCCGACGCCACTTACGACCGCCTGTGCGCTCTCGCCGACAGTTCCGGCCGCACTCCGGCATCCTGCATCCTCGAAGCCCTGGAGCGTTATCTGGAGGACATCGAAGACCTCCACGCAGCCGAGAAGGCCGCCGCCGAGCACCGCAACTCCGGCAGCCGCACTTTTTCGCTCGACGAGCTGGACAACTATCTTGGCCTGGAAGATTGAAATCGCGGAACGCGCAGCCAGGCAAATCAGGAACCTCGACCCCCGCGACGCAGCACGGATCCGCGCTTACCTGCGCGATCGGCTTTCGCTACTCGACCATCCCCGCCAAACCGGCTCACCGCTGCGCGGCTCCGAACTCGGCAATTACTGGCGCTATCGCGTCGGCGACTACTGCATCCTGTGCGAACTCCGCGACGACGAGTCGATCCTGCTTGTGATCGAGATCGGTCATCGCCGTTCGATCTATCGCCGTCGATGAAGCTCTTCAGCGTCGACCCGGTGTTTAGTCTCGCGATGCGGCGGAGGGCGGTTCACGCGGCGGCCCGCTCCGCTTCGGTCCGCCAGGCCGGCAGGGGCGCGCCTTCCACGGTGACGCGGTGCATGAGGCGGCGGTAGCCGGCATAGTCGTTGAGGGCGCAATGCCAGGTCGCGCGGTTGTCCCAGAAGACCACCGTGCCCGGCTCGAAGCGCACCCGGCAGGTGAACTCCGGCCGGCTCCCGTGCTCGTACAGCATCTGAAGCAGCGGGCGGCTTTCCTCGACCGTCCAGCCGTCGAAGCGCACGGTGAAGCCGCGGTTGACATAGAGCGAGGGCCGGCCGCTCACCGGGTGGCGGATGACGACCGGATGGACGGCGTCCTGGGTGGCGGCCTCGTTGTTGCCGAGCCGGTCCCCCATATCGCTGCCGTCCGTCAGATAGTCGGCGCGCTTCCCGAAGACATGGCGGCTGGAATGCACGGCCTTCATGCCGGAGAGCATCGCCTTCAGCCCGTCCGACAGGGCGTCGTATGCGGCATACATGCTGGAGAATTGCGTATCCCCGCCGAAAGGCGGCAATTCGCGCGCGACCAGGATCGAACCCAGCGCCGGCTTGATGTCGTAGGTGTGGTCGGTGTGCCAATTGCCGCCGATATTCGTCTTCTGGTCCGGTTCCTTGCGCACCTCGGCGATGCCCGGCCAGCCGTCCACCGCCTTGAAGAAGCGGTTGACGTTGACGCCGCCGAACGCCCCGCCCATGGCAAGGTGGCCCTCCGGCGTGAGCGTCTGCCCGCGAAACACCAGCACGCCGTATTCGCCGAGCCCGGCCGACAGCGCCTCGACGCGCTCCGGTGCCAGGTCCCGCTCCAGGTCGATGCCGGAGACCTCCGCGCCGCATGCGCCTGAAATCGGTGTGAAATGCATTGCCGCGCCTCCGCTTTTCTTCGTGCAATATAGCGTGCCGGGAGAAAAGGGGAGAGCCGGAATGACCGAGACCGCCTTCAAGTCCGCAACCGAACTCGCTGCCATGATCCGCAAGCGGGAGATCGGGGCGGAGGAATTGCTCGACCTCTACTTCGCGCGCATCGACGAGCACAATCCGGCCCTGAATGCGGTCGTCTGGGAGGACCGCGGGAGGGCGCGGGAGACGGCGCGGGCGGCCGACAGCCGGACCGTCCGGGGCGGGGACCTGCCGCCGCTCCACGGCGTGCCGATGACGATCAAGGAAAGCTACGACCTGGCCGGTTCCCCCACGACCTGGGGCGACCCCGAGTTCCGCGACAATATCGCGGACAAGGACAGCGTCGCCGTCGAGCGGCTGAAGGCGGCCGGCGTCAATCTCTTCGGCAAGACCAACGTGCCGCTGATGCTGGCCGACTGGCAGAGCTACAACGACATTTACGGCGTGACCAACAACCCCTGGGACCTCGGGCGCACGCCCGGCGGCTCCTCCGGCGGTTCGGGCGCGGCGCTGGCGGCCGGCTTGACGGGCATCGAGGCCGGCAGCGACATCGGCGCCTCGATCCGCAACCCCGCCCACTATTGCGGCGTGTTCGGCCACAAGCCGAGCTGGGGCGTCTGCCCGCCGCGCGGCCAGGCGCTGCCGGGCATTCTGGCGCAGTCGGACATTTCCGTGGTCGGGCCGCTGGCGCGCTCGGCGGACGATCTGGAAGCCGCGCTCGACGCCATGGCCGGCCCGGACGAGATGGAGGCGGCCGGCTACAAGCTCGACCTGCCGGCCCCGCGCGTCTCCGGGTTCGAGGGCCTGCGCGTCGCGGTCATGCTCGATGCCGAGCCGTCCGAGGTCGATTCGGTCTATGGCGACCTGCTGCAGGACCTCGTGGACCGTATCGCCGCGACCGGCGCGGTCGTGAGCGACACGGCCCGGCCCGAGATCGACATGGTCGACCTGCACGAGAACTACGTCCTGCTGCTGCGCGCGGCGACCAGCGGCCGCCAGCCGGAGGCCGTGCTGCGCGAGCATGAGGAGGCCGCGGCGCAGCTCGGCGCCGACGACCCGAGCTATTACGCCCGCATGGCGCGCGGCAACACCATGCGGCACCGGGAGTGGCTGGCGCTCCGCGAGCGGCGCCAGCATTTCCGCTGGGCCTGGCACCGCTTCTTCCAGGACTGGGACGTGCTGCTCTGCCCCGTCGCGGCCTCGACCGCCTTCCCCCACGACCATGAGGGCGAGCGCCACCAGCGCACGGTCCGGGTCAACAATCGCGAGGTGCCGACGACCGACCAGCTGTTCTGGGCGGGCTTCAACGGCGTGTGCTACCTGCCCGGAGCCGTGGCGCCGGCGGGCATCGCGCGCGACGGCCTGCCCGGCGGCGTCCAGATCGTCGGCCCCTATCTCGGCGACAGGGCCTGCATCCACACCGCCCGCCTGATCGAACGCCATTTCGGCGGCTTCCAGCCCCCGCCGGGATATTGAGCGGAGCGGGAAGGCTCGGCCGGGTTAAGGGGCTTGTTCTCCGCGCTTTTTGGTGTATGCTTCGCACATGACACGCACCAATATAGATATCGACGATGGCGCCTGCGCCGAGATCATGCATCGTTACCGCCTCAGAACGAAGCGCGATGCGGTCAATTTCGCGTTGCGGCTGGTCGCGGCGGAACCGCTGAGCCTCGATGAAGCCCGGCAGATGCGCGGATCGGGCTGGGAAGGCAATCTGGACGAGATGCGGACCGGGCGCCCGGCGTGATCCTGGTCGACACCTCGGCATGGATCGAGTTCCTTCGCGATACCCGTTCGCCGATTTGCAAGCGCGTCGAAGTTTTGCTGGACAGTGAAATTGCGGTGTGCGACGCAATCCGCATGGAAATACTCGCCGGGGCGCGGGACGGACGCCATCTGTCGAGCCTCCGCCGGCTGCTTGCGAGAGCAACCGTCCTCCCGACCGGCCCGGGCGATTTCGACGAAGCGGCGGCGCTCTTCCGGCAGTGCCGGCATAAGGGCGAAACCGTTCGCAAGCTGATTGACTGTCTCATCGGCTCGATTGCAATCCGGGCAGACGCAACCGTTCTGCACAACGACCGCGATTTCGATACACTCGCAAGACATACGGAGTTGAGAGTCGAAGCGCCGCGTTGAGGGATAATGCGGATGGCTTCCGGCCTGCGCCGGACGCTGCATGGCGGCTACACTTCGGGTTTGAGCAGGGCAAGCGTGCAAAGCGTTCCGCGAGGGAGTTCCTGACATGAAGCTCGGCGTTGTCTTTCCGCAGACGGAGATCGGGGCCGACCCCGCCGCCTGCCGGGACTTTGCGCAGGCGGCGGAGGAACTGGGCTATGCGCACCTGCTTGCCTTCGACCATGTGCTGGGGGCCGACCCGGCGGCTCACACGCTGACCGGCCCCTACACGCACGAGTCGATGTTCCACGAGCCGATGGTGCTGTTCGGCTGGCTGGCGGCGCTGACGGCGCGGATCGAGCTCGTCACCGGCATCCTGATCCTGCCGCAGCGCCAGACGGCGCTCGTCGCCAAGCAGGCGGCGGAAGTCGATATCCTGTCCGGCGGGCGGCTCCGGCTCGGCATCGGCGTCGGCTGGAACCAGGTCGAATACCGGGCGCTCAACGAGGACTTCACCAACCGCGGCAAGCGTTCGGAAGAACAGATCGCGCTGCTGCGCCGCCTCTGGACCGAGGACCTGGTGACCTTCGACGGCCGCTGGCACAGCTTCCGGGACGCCGGCATCAACCCCCTGCCGGTGCAGCGCCCGATCCCGATCTGGATCGGCGGCCATGCGGAGGCGACCATCGAGCGGATCGGCCGGATCGGCGACGGCTGGTTCCCGCTCGTCACGCCTTCGGACAAGACGGCCGCGCGCGTCGAGCGGCTGCGCGGCCATGCGCGCGCCGCCGGGCGCGACCCGGCGGAGATCGGCATCGAGTCGTGGCTGCGCTACGCCAAACGAGGCGAGGCTGTCGGACCGGAGTCCTGGCAGGCCGACATCGACTTCTGGCAGAGCGTCGATGCGACTCATCTGACGGTGAACACGATGGACGCGGGGCTCCGCGGGGCGGACGCCCATATCGAGGCCATGCGCCGCGTGAAGGAATCGGTGGACCTGTGAACGGCGGTGCGCAGGACGCCGGCAGCTTCGACTGGATCGTCGTCGGCACCGGCTCGGCCGGCTCGGTTCTGGCCGCGCGGCTTTCCGAGCGGGCCGGCGACCGTGTGCTGGTCCTGGAGGCAGGCGGGCTCGACCGCAACCCGTTCATCCACATCCCCGCCGGCTACACGAAGACGTTCAACGGCGACGCCGTGAACTGGCGTTTCGAGATCGATCCGGAGGAATACACGCACAACCGCGTCATGCCGCTGCCGCGCGGCAAGGTCGTCGGCGGCTCGTCCTCGATCAACGGCATGCTCTACGTGCGCGGCAACGCCCGGGATTTCGACGATTGGGCGCAGATGGGCAACCGCGGCTGGTCCTGGGAGGAGGTGCTGCCCTTTTTCAAGAAGTCCGAGCGGCGCGAGGGCGGCGATCCCGCCTTTCGCGGCAAATCGGGCGAACTCAGCGTCTCCGACATGCGCGACCGCTTCGACCTCACCGACGACATCATCCGCGGCGGCGAGGAGCTCGGCTATCCGCGCAACCCGGACTATAACGGCGCCTCGCAGGACGGCTTCGCCTATTTTCAGGTCTGCCAGAAGGCCGGCCTCAGGCACAGCGCCTTCCGGGCTTTCCTCAAGCCCGCGCTGAAGCGCCCCAATATCGAACTGCGCACCCATGCGCTGGCCGAGCGCGTGATCGTCGAGGACGGGCGCGCCGTTGCCGTCGAATACCGGCGGGGCGGTCGGCTGGAACGGGCGGGCGCCCGGCACGGGATCGCCCTGTCGGCGGGCGCGGTGCAGTCGCCGCAGCTCCTGGAGCTTTCCGGCATCGGCAATCCCGAAGTGCTGCGGGCCCAGGGCATCCCGGTGCAGGCGGCGCTGCCGGGCGTCGGCGAGAACTACCGGGACCATTACATGGCGCGGAAGTCCTGGCGCATTTCGCGCCCGGTGACATTCAACGAGAAGTCGCGCGGGCTGTCCTTTGCAAGCGAGGTGCTGCGCTATGCGCTCACGCGCCGCGGCCTGCTGGCGATGACGCCCGGCGTGGTCGCGGGATTCGTACGGACACGGGATGACCTGGCGGCGCCCGACGTGCAGTACCACATCGTCCCCGCGAGCTACGACGACTCCCGGACCAAGGCGCTGGCGCGCACGCCCGGCATGACCATCGGCACCTACCAGACGCGGCCGGAAAGCGCAGGGACCATCCATATCCGCTCCCCGCGCGCCGACGAGCAGCCGGCGATCAAGGGAAATTACCTGGCGACGGACTTCGACCGCCGGGCGCTGGTCGGCGGCATGAAGATCGCCCGCGCGCTCATGGAGACGGAGGCGATGCGCCGCCATGTCGCCTTCGAGGAACTGCCGGGGGCCGGGGTGCAGACCGATGAGGACTGGCTGGACTTCGCCCGCGAGGCCGGCTTCGCGATCTACCACCCGGTCGGCACCTGCAAGATGGGCACCGACCCGATGGCGGTGGTCGATCCCCGCCTGTGCGTGCATGGCGTGGCCGGCCTCCGGGTGGCGGACGCCTCCATCATGCCCACGCTCACCAACGGCAACACCCACGCCCCCACCATGATGATCGCCGAGAAGGCGGCCCACATGATGCTGGAGGACACGCGGTCGTAGAGCGGACGGCGGGCGGCGGGTCTGCGCCGGCAATACCAGCGGCATCGGCTCCGGACCCACCGGAAGATTGCGGCCCCTGTCGCCGGCCCCGCCCGGAGGGCCGCAGCATGCACCCGTCCCGATTTGCAGCCGGTATGCCTGCGGCGCCCGCCGCCAATGCCGGGGCGGCGGCCGGGAGACCGGCGGTCGCGGTAGGGACGCCGGTTTCCCGGCGCCCCCCGCACAGATCCGGACGTGCGCGCTAATACCAGCGGTTGAGGTTTGAGACTCATTGAGGGGATTCCCAAGGAGATCGACTTCTGACTCA
>JAJDYL010000232.1 GCA_022825195.1 Alphaproteobacteria bacterium | reverse complement strand
CTGCGCCGCATCGAAATCCTCCCTCAATGGGATCCCTGCCCTCATACCGATACTCCAATCGCTGGATCGGCATTGAGTCAGAAGTCGATCTCCTTGGGAATCCCCTCAATGAGTCTCAAACCTCAACCGCTGGTATCAGGCGGCAGATGTCGGTCCGCGTGGCGCGCCAGGTCGAGATCTGGCACGGCGACGACGCGCAAACCCGGCTGCACGCCGCCGCCGAACGGCTCCGGCGCCGATCCGGCCGGAACTGAACGCTAATAGAAGACCTCGGGCATGCCGCCGAGAAGCACATGGCCGGCGGCCTCGAAATGCTGCGGGCGCGACTGGATCTGCTGGGACAGCGTGTGGATGTCGCGAAAGCGCCGCTCGAACGCGCTGCCGGGGAAGATGGCATCGACGCCGGCGAGCCGGTATAGGGCCGCGGCCGTTTCCACCGCGCCCTGGATGGCATGGCTGCAGGCGAGCCTGACGCGGGCCCGGGCGGGCACGTCGATACAGGCGATGTCGCGCGCGCCGTCATGGACGGCCTCGACGGTCTCCACCAGCCACGCCCGGGCGGAGCCGAGGCGCGCGAGGCTGCGCGAGACCTCCGCCTGGACCCCGGGGCTGTCGGCATGGCGCGCGAGGCCGCGCGGCGTCTTCCCGCGGGCAAGCGCCATGAACGCATCGAGCATCGCATCGGCCAGGCCGAGCGCGACCCCGGCCACGCCGACCGCATAGAGGCTCTGCTGGGTAAAGGCGTACAGGGGGCCGGGTTCCCGGCGCTCGGCCGGCTCCTCGCGCGTGGCGCTGAACCGCTCGGGCACGAACGCATCCTCGACGCGGTAGCTTTCCGACCCGGTTCCGCGCAGCCCGATGGGGTTCCAGTCGTCGAGCAGCTGCGCCTGCCCGGCGGGAAACAGCAGGCTGCGAATGGCGGGCCGGCCGGCGCTGTTGCGGCGCAGCGACCCGTCCGGCTCCAGCACCTGGCAATGCGCGCCCATCCAGGTGGCATGACGGCAGCCCGAGGCGAAGCCCCATTGGCCGCCCACCCGGTAGCCGCCCTCGACGGCGCGGGCCTGGTGCGAATTGGGCGGTCCCCAGGCCATCAGCGCGTCGGGGCGGGCATAGATTTCGCGCGCGGCGTCGAGGGGAAGAAACGCGGCGAGGAGCGCGGCGCTGTTGGCCACGAAGATGTTCCAGCCGACCGAGCCGTCATGGCGCGCGAGCTCGATCAGCGTGTCGAGATAGACGCCCGGCGCCATCTCGTCGCCTCCGACCGAGCGCGGCAGGAGCATCCGGGCGAGCCGGGCCTCGTGCAGGCGCTCCATGAGTGGCTCGGGCAGCCGCCGGTCGCGCTCGATGGCCTCGGCGTCGGCCCGGATCGCCTCGCCGAGCGCGCGCGCCGAGGCGATGGAGGGCGGTTCGTCGGGGCGCGGTTTCGGTGCGATCATGCGGCAGCGTTCGGCGGTTGCGGCTCAGTTCTACCGGAAGAACCGGTTGGACGGGCGCGGCACGCCGATATTCTCGCGCAGCGTGGCCCCCTCATATGCGCGTCGATAGATGCCCCGGCGCTGCAACTCGGGCACCACCCGGTCCACGAAGGCGTCCAGGCCGCCGGGCAGGTAGGGGAACATGACATTGAAGCCGTCGCTGCCCCGGGCCTCGAGCCAGTGTTGCATCTCGTCGGCGATCGTGTCCGGCGTGCCCACCATGGCGAGTCCCGAATAGCCCCCGAGACGGCGCGCAAGCTCGCGCACGGTCAGCCCTTCGCGCCGCGCAAGCGCAATGGCGCGCTCCCGGCCGCTCTTGCTCGCATTGCTCTCGGGCACCTCGGGCAGCGGTCCGTCGGGGTCGAAGGCCGAGGCGTCGTGTCCGAGCGCAATGGACAGGCTCGCGATCGCGCTGTCTTCGTTGACCAGGCTGTCGAGATGCGCCCGTTTTTCGCGCGCCTCCTCGACGCTGTCCCCGACGACGACCAGGACCCCGGGCAGGATCTTCATGTGATCGGGATCGCGCCCGATGCGCTCCATCCGGCCCTTCACATCGGCGTAGAAGCGTTGGCCCTCGGCCAGCGTGCCCTGTCCGGTGAACACCATCTCCGCGGTTTCGGCCGCGAGCTGCCGGCCGGCCTCCGACGCACCGGCCTGCACGATGAGCGGCCAGCCCTGCACCGGGCGGGCGATGTTCAACGGTCCGCGCACGGAGAAGAACTCGCCCCGATGGTCCAGCGTGTGGAGCCGGCCGGGATCGAAGAACTGCCCCGTCTCGACATCGCGCGTGAAGGCGTCGTCGGCCCAGCTGTCCCACAGGCCCGTCACGACATCGAAATACTCGCGCGCCCGGCGGTAGCGCTCGGCGTGCGCCATCTGCCCGGTCTGCCCGAAGTTGAGCGCGGCGTCCGGGTTCGAGGTCGTGACGAGGTTCCAGCCTGCGCGCCCGTTGCTGATGTGATCGAGCGAGGCGAACCGCCGGGCGACCGTATAGGGCGGCTCGAACGTGGTCGATGCGGTCGCGATGAGGCCGAGGCGGTCGGTGACCATCGCCAGCGCCGGCAGGAGCGTGAGCGGATCGAACGAGGTGACGGTGGCGCTGCGCTTGAGCGCATCCATCGGCATGTTGAGCACCGCAAGGTGATCGGCCATGAAGAACGCATCGAAGCAACCCCGTTCGAGCGTCCGGGCGAACGCGACCAGATGGCCGAGGTTGAAGTTGGCGTCGGGCGTGCTGCCCGGATAGCGCCACCAGGCCGTATGGATGCTCACCGGGCGCATGAACGCCCCTAACCGGAGCTGGCGGGTTGCGGTCATGCGCCCCCTTGCGGCGGTAATGGCGGGGCGGGCCGCCCCTTGCCCCGAAGGCTCCGTCGTCAGGCCGGTGCGGATAATGTTGCCGGTAAGGCTACACCCGCTCCAGCACCGCCGCGATGCCCTGGCCGACGCCGATGCACATGGTGCAGAGCGCGTAGCGGGCGTCCCGCTCCCGGAGCTCCTGGGTTGCCGCGCCGGCAAGCCGCACGCCGCTCATGCCGAGCGGGTGGCCGAGCGCGATGGCGCCGCCGTTCGGGTTCACATGCTCGGCGTCGTCGGGCAGGCCGAGATCGCGCGTCACGGACAGCGACTGGGCGGCGAACGCCTCGTTGAGCTCGATCACGTCGATCTCGCCGAGCGAAATGCCGAGCCGGTCGAGCAGCTTGCGCGTCGCCGGCGCGGGGCCGATGCCCATGATCCTGGGCGGCACGCCCGCGGTCGCCATGCCGAGCACGCGCGCTCTCGGCGTCAGCCCGTGGCGCTTCACCGCCTCCTCGCTGGCGATGATGAGCGCGCCGGCGCCGTCGTTCACGCCCGAGGCGTTGCCGGCCGTCACGGTGCCGTCCCTGTGCAGCGAACGCAGTTTCGCGAGGCTCTCCGCCGTCGTGCCGGGGCGCGGATGCTCGTCCTTGTCCACGACCACCGGCTCGCCGCGCCGCTGCGGGATCGTCACCGCGACGATCTCCTTCGCGAGCCGCCCGTTTTCCTGGGCGCGGACCGCCCGCTGCTGGCTGCGCGCCGCGAAGGCGTCCTGGTCCTCGCGCGAGATCTGCCGCTCGGTGGCCAGGTTCTCGGCCGTCTGCGGCATGGAATCCGTGCCGAACTCCTCGTCCATCCGGCGGTTGACGAAGCGCCAGCCGATGGAGGTGTCGAACATCTGCACGTCCCGGCCCCAGGGCGCGCCGGACTTGCTCATCACATAGGGCGCGCGCGACATGCTCTCGACGCCGCCCGCGATCATCAGGTCGGCCTCGCCGAGCCTGACGGCGCGCGCCGCCGAGCCGACCGCGTCCAGCGACGAGCCGCAAAGGCGGTTCACCGTGCTGCCCGGAACCGTCTGCGGCAGGCCCGCCAGCAGCACCGCCATGCGCGCGACATTGCGGTTGTCCTCGCCCGCCTGGTTGGCGCAGCCGTAGATCACGTCTTCTATGGCTTCCGGATCGAGGCCCGGGTTGCGCTCGATCAGCGCCTTGAGCGGCAGGGAGGCCAGATCGTCCGCCCGCACGGCCGCAAGCGCGCCCGAATGGCGCCCGACAGGGGTGCGCACGGCGTCGCAGATATAGGCATCGCGCATGGGTGAGAGTCCTTCTTGCTTTCGTTATCCGGTCGAGGTGATGGCGCGGAAATCTTCCATCAGCGTGCGGGTGATGTCGCCCGGCGTGAAGCGGTAGTCGTCGATTTCCGCGACCGGCGTCACCTCCGCGGCGGTCCCGGTCACGAACACTTCGGAGGTTTTCGCGAATTCCTCCGGCAGGATCGTACGCTCGACCACCGGGATCTGGCGCTTCTCGGCAAGGCCGATCACCGCCTGGCGGGTGATGCCGTTGAGGAAGCTGTCGGGCGTCGGCGTGTGCAGCTTGCCGTCCTGGACCAGGAAGATATTGGCGCCGGAGCCCTCCGCCACGAAGCCCCGCGTGTCCAGGAACAGGGCGTCGTGGTAGCCCTCCGCCTCGACCTCATGCTTGTTGAGCGTGCAGATCAGGTAGTGGCCGGTCGCCTTGGCCTGCACCGGACCGCATTCGGGGCCCGGCCGGCGGTAGCGCCCGGTCTTCATGCGGATGCCCGACATCGCCGTGCCATCGCCGAAATAGGCGCCCCAGAACCAGGCCGCAATCGCGACATGGATCGTGGCGTCCTGCGCCGACACGCCCATCATCTCGGCCCCGCGCCACGCCACCGGGCGGACATAGGCGTCCTCGAGGCCGTTGGCCTGCAGCACTTCGCGTTTGGCGCTCTCCAGCTCTTCCACCGAGTAGGGAATTTCGAACCCCATGAGCCGGCCGGAGTTGCGAAGGCGCTCGGTGTGGGCGCGCGAGCGGAAGATATGCCCGCCATAGACGCGTTCGCCCTCGAAGACCGCGCTGGCATAATGCAGGCCATGGGTCATGACATGCAGCCTGGCGTCGCGCCAGGGAACCAGGGCGCCGTCCAGCCAGATGAAGCCGTCACGGTCGTCATAGGGGAGCATGTCCACCGCCATCGCGCATTTCTCCTCGTTCCTCGGGCACGATATGATGCAGGGTCGCAGCCTTGCAGCTTATGGCGGATTTCCAGCCATGCGTGAAGCCATTTCGCCCGCCCGCCGGGAGGAACTCCCCCACATCCTGCTCGTGGATGACGACGAGCGGCTGCGCGATCTCCTGAAACGCTACCTGTCCGGCTCCGGCTTTCGCGTCACGGCGCTGGAGGAGGCGGAAGCCGCCCGGCGCGCGATGGCGGGCGTGGCCTTCGACCTGGTCGTGCTGGACATCATGCTGCCGGGAGAGTCCGGCCTGGAACTCAGCGCGGCGCTGGCGGGCTCCGGGAACTCGACGCCGATCCTCCTGCTGACGGCGATGGACGAGCCCGAAGACCGGGTGCGCGGGCTCGAGGCCGGAGCGGAGGACTACATGGTCAAGCCGTTCGAGCCGCGCGAACTGGTGCTGCGCATCCGCACCATCCTGCGCCGCCGCGGCAATGCGCGCCGCGAGACGCTCCGCTTCGGTCCGCTGGCCTGGAGCGCCGGGCGCGAGACGCTGGACCATGAGGACGGGTCCGTTCGCCGGCTCGCTCCGGCCGAAGCGTTGCTGTTGGGCGCCCTGTCCCTCAGGGGCGGCGATACCGTCTCGCGCGAGGAACTGGCCGTCATGAGCGTCGGCTCCGGGCGGGCGGTGGACGTGCAGGTCGCGCGGCTTCGCCGGAAGCTGGAGCCCGACCCGAAGCATCCCCGCTACCTTGTCACGGTCTGGGGGCGCGGCTACGCGCTGCGGCCGGACTGATGGCGGGCCGTCTGGACCGTTTCCTGCCGCGCACCCTGTTCGCGCGCTCCCTGCTCATCATCGTGATGCCGCTGATCCTGCTGCAGATCGTGTCGACATGGATCTTCTACGAGCGCCACTGGCACATCATCATGAAGCGCCTTGCGGCCGGCGTGGCGGGAGAAATCGGCCTGGTCATCGACTCGATGGACCGGTTTCCCGGCGCCGAGTCCCAGGCGGTCCTGCTGAAACTGCTTGCCCAGCGCACCGACCTTCGCGCGACCATCGCTCCCGGCGCCATTCTGCCGAACCGCCCGCAGCCGGAACCGACAGGCGGCCTGGACCGGCAGCTCGCCCGCGAGCTGACCCACCGCGTACGGCGCCCCTTCCAGTTCGATACCACGACCTTCGAGGACGAGATCGTCATCAAGGTGCAGCTCGAGGACAGCGTGCTGAATGTCGTGGCGCCGCGCCGGCGGCTGTTCAGCCAGACCACGACCTTCTGGGCGCTCTGGATGGTCGGCACCTCGATGATCCTGTTCGCCGTCGCCGGCCTGTTCATGCGCAACCAGATAAGGCCCATCAGGCGGCTCGCCGAAGCGGCGGACGCCTATGGCAAGGGCCGGGAGGCCGACGACCCGAAGCCGGCGGGCGCGACGGAAGTGCGCCGCGCAACCGTGGCGTTCCGCCGCATGCGCGAGCGCATCCGGCGCCAGATCGCCCAGCGCACGGAGATGCTTGCCGGCGTGTCCCACGACCTCCGCACGCCCCTCTCGCGCATGAAGGTGGCGCTGGCGCTGCAGCCGGAGAACGACGATGCCCGCGGCCTGCAGGCGGACATCGCCGAAATGGAGGCGATGCTGGAAGCCTATCTGGCGTTCGCCCGCGGCGAAGGCGGCGAGGCGGCCGTGGAAACCGATCTGGGCGAGCTGGTCGAGGACGTCGTGACCGGCGCGCGCCGGGCCGGCGGCTCCATCGACCTGCGGATCGTGAGCGCGCCCCGGATTCCGGTGCAGGCGACCGCCATCAGGCGCTGCCTCGTCAACCTGATCGACAACGCGATGCGCTACGCCAACCAGGTCTGGATCGTCTGCCGGGAACAGGGCGAATGGTTCGAGATCGGGATCGACGACGACGGGCCGGGCGTGCCGCCGGCGGACCGGGACAAGGTGTTCCGCCCCTTCTACCGCCGGGAACGTCAGCAGGCGGGCAAATCCGGCGGCATCGGCCTCGGCCTTTGCATCGCGCGCGATGTCGTCCAGAGCCACGGGGGCGATATCCATCTGGGAGATTCGCCCGAAGGCGGCCTCGGCGTGCGCGTGCGCCTCCCGGTATGATCGCTGTCGTTACCGGCAGAGGATCCAGGACATGATGGACCGTTTCCCGCCCCCGGCCGAGGAGCAGGTCACGCTCGCGAATTGGCGGACCGCGCCGTTCAACCGCTGGGCGTTTCGCCATGTGCGGGAATTGATTCCATCGGCGGAGATCCCGAACGATCCGGGTTCGGTCCGTCCGCTGTCCGAAGCTCCGGCGCCGGTGCCCGGCTTCGGGGGAATGGCGGAAGGCTGCGACGCGCTGCTTGTGCTCCACCGCGGCAGGATCGCGGCGGAGCGCTACGGCGAAGGCATGACCGCCACGACGCCGCATATCCTGATGTCGGTCTCGAAGTCCATGCTGGGCCTGCTCGCGGGCATTCTGGCGGAGGCGGGGCGCCTCGATACCGAAGCGCCCGTCACGGATTATGTGCCGGAGGTCGGGAAGACCGTCTATCGCGGCGCCACGGTGCGCCACCTGCTCGACATGCGCGTGGGCATCCTGTTCGACGAGGACTATCTCGCCACCGGCGGGCCGATCATCGCCTACCGGCAGGCGAGCGGCTGGAATCCGGCGGACCCGCAGGAGCCGCCCTCCGACCTGCGCTCCTTCTATGCGCAGCTGACCGAGGCGGACGGGGAGCACGGACAGCGCTTCCACTATGTCTCGACCAATACCGACCTCCTGGCGTGGGTCATCGAACGCGCGGCCGGCGAACGCTATGCGGACCTGATGGGCCGCCTCCTCTGGGCCCCGGCCGGGGCCGAGCGCCCGGCCTACATCACCGTGGACCGCCTGGGCGCGCCCCGGGCCGCGGGCGGCATGTGCACCGCCGCGCGCGACCTCGCCCGCATCGGCCAGCTGATCGTCGAGGACGGCTCGAGGAACGGACGGCAGGTGCTGCCCCGGCGCTGGATCGAAGACATCGAAACCGCCGGCAACCCCGAAGCCTGGGACGCCGGCGACTTCGCCCCGTTCTTCCCCGGCCGGGCAATGCACTACCGGTCGCAATGGTACGTGCTGCGGGGCGAAAACCCCCTGGTCTTCGGTATCGGCATTCACGGCCAGAACCTCTATGTGGACCGCCGCGCCGAAGTGGTGGTGGTGCGCCTGTCGTCGCGGGCCGTGCCGCTGGAGGCGGACCGCGAATTGTCGGGTCTCGACGACGCGCTCGCCATCCGCGACTTTCTGGCCGGGGGCTGACGCCGCCGCGCCGCGTCAACCGCCGTCGAGATGGGGGGACGGATCGACGGCGCGTCCCTGCCGCCTGAGTTCGAAATGGAGTTGCGGGGTCGTGACCCGGCCGCTGCTGCCGACCAATGCGATTTTCTGGCCGCGCCGGACCTCGTCGCCCCGGCCGACCAGGAGACGGTCGTTATGGGCGTAGGCGGAAACCCAGCCGCCCTGGTGCCTGATGAGCAGCAGGTTGCCGTAGCCCGGGAGTTCGTTGCCGGAATAAGCCACGCGCCCCGCCTCGGCCGAATGCACGCCGGCGCCGCGCGGCGCGGCTATGTTGATCCCGTCATTGTGCAGGCCGTCGGGCTGCGGCCCGAAACCGACGACAACGGGTCCGGCGATGGGCCGCAGGAACCGCCCGACCCGTTGCGGCAGGGGCTTCAGGGCCGTCTGGACGGGCGCCGCCGGCGGCCGGGCCACGGTTCGCGGCGCGGGCTTCGCTTCCGCCGCCGGAGGAGACGACGGCGTCGGGCCCGGAGCCGCCGCTTGCCGCGGCGTCGGCGCCGCGCCGTCGGCCTCGGACTTGCCGGAAGGCGTCCGTTGCGGCGCCTCGGCCTGCGTGACCGGAGCAGGACTGGGAACCGGCGGCGCTCCGGCAGCGCCCTCGCGCCCTGATCTCCTGGAAGCGGCCGGCGCCCGGCCGGGCGCCGGCCCGGCCCGCGCCTGCGCGCCGTCTTTCGGGGACGGTTCGGCGCGCCTCGGGATGCGGATGGTCGATCCCTTGTAAATCGTGTACGGGCTTTTCAACCCGTTCGCACGCACCAGCGCGGCCAGCGGCACGTCGTACTGCCGCGAGATCGACCATAGCGAATCGCCCGCCACGACGAAGTGCTTGCGCGGCTTCGGCAATGTCAGCATCTGCCCCTCGCGGAGATGGAAAGGGGCGGTCAGGCCGTTGAGATCGATGAGGTCGCGCATCGCGACGCCGTGGCGCCTGGCGATGAGATAGACGCTGTCGCCCCGTTCCACCCGGATCCGGCCTTCCTCCGGTGCGGCCCTGGCCGGCTGCAGCGCCTCGGGCCGGCTTTCCGCCGGCTGTCCGGTGTCGCCGAATTGCACCCAGCCGCAGCCGCAAAGCAGCAGCGCGGAAAGGACGGTAAGCGCTCGCGTCATTTCGCCGCCTCCGGCGGGGCCGGCTCGTCATACGCGCCGACCAGCGGCACGAACGACGTTTCGCGCAAGGCCTCGGCTCGAAGGCCGTGCTCCGTTCGGGACAGGCAGACCAGCCGCTGCACGCCGTCATACTCCCGGACGGGGACGAGCATCCGCCCGCCCTCGGCGAGTTGCTCGACCAGAGCGGCCGGCACGTCGTCCGCCGCCGCGGTGACGATGATGCGGTCGAACTGGCCCGCCCGCGGCCAGCCGCGCACGCCGTCGTCGCAGCGGGTGGTGATGTTGGTCAGCCCGAGCCGCTCGAACCGCCCCTCGGCTTGCGAGAGAAGCGAACGATGCCGCTCCATCGTGTACACCCTGCGGCAAAGCCGGGTCAGCACGGCGGCCTGGTAGCCCGACCCGGTGCCGATTTCGAGCACGCGCATGCGCGGCCCGACCGCAAGCATGGCGGTCATGAAAGCGACGACAGAGGGGCGGCTTATCGTCTGGCCGTCGCCGATCGGCAGGGCCGTGTCCTCATAGGCCCGGTCCCGGAACAGCTCCGGCACGAACGCGTCCCGCGGCGTGCGCTCGATGGCCGCGAGCACCTCCGCGTCGATGACCCCCGACCGGCGCAGCATCATCAGGAGCCGCGCGCGCGTGGCGCCGGGCGTCGGAGGCGCCTCCGCCCCGCCGCGCGGCGGGGCGCCCGGCCGCTTCCTATTCAAGGCGCCCGCACCCGCCCATATAGGGACGGATTGCCGGCGGAAGCACGACGGACCCGTCCGGCTGCTGGCCGTTTTCGAGCAGCGCGATCAGGGTCCGGCCGACCGCCAGCCCGGAGCCGTTCAGCGTATGCACGAAGCGCGTTCCCTTGCTTCCGTCCGGCCGGAAACGCGCATTCATCCGGCGCGCCTGGTAGTCGCCGCAGTTGGAGCAGCTCGAAATTTCGCGATAGGCGCCCTGCCCCGGCAGCCATACTTCCAGATCGTAGGTCTTGCGCGCGGCGGCCCCCATGTCCCCGGCGCACAGAAGGACGCGGCGATAGGGCAGCTCAAGGCGCTCCAGAACGGTCTCCGCCGCCCGGGTCATCCGTTCGTGCTCCCCGGCCGACTGGTCGGGACGGGTCACCGAAACGAGCTCGACCTTGTAGAATTGGTGCTGGCGGATCATGCCCCGCGTGTCGCGCCCGGCCGAGCCGGCCTCGGAACGGTAGCAGGGCGTGAAGGCCGTGAAGCGCAGGGGCAGTTCACCGTCTGCGAGAATGCGCCCGGCGGCCATGTTGGTCAGCGGGACCTCGGCCGTCGGGATAAGCCAGTGGCCGGTGTCGGTCCTGAACTGGTCGTGCTCGAATTTCGGCAACTGCCCGGTGCCGAACAGCGCCGCGCTGCGCACGAGGCTCGGCGGCGACACTTCCTCATAGCCGAACTCCTCCGTGTGCGTATCCAGCATGAACTGGGCAAGCGCCCGCTCCAGCCGGGCCAGGGCGCCGCGCAGGACCACGAAGCGCGCGCCGGAAAGATATGCCGCGCGCTCGAAATCCATCAGGCCGAGCGCCTCGCCGAGCTCGGCATGGTCCCTGGGCGCGTAGTCGAATTCCGGCGGCTTCCCTGTCCGGCTCAGCTCGACATTGTCCGCCTCGCCGTCGCCGTCCGGCACGTCGTCGCCGGGTGGATTCGGCAAGCCGGCAAGCAACCCGTCCAGTTCCGCCGCCGCCTTGCGTTCGGCGTCCTCGGCGTCCCGCTCCGCATCCTTGAGCCGCGAGACCTCCGCGATCAGCGCGTCAGCCGGCTCGCCCGCCGCCTTCGCCTTCCCGATCTCGCGCGAGAGGGCGTTGCGGCGCTGGCGGGTTTCCTGGAACCGGGTCTGGCAACCGCGCCGCTCGGCGTCGAGCGCGCCGATCCGCGCCGCCGCGGGCGGCTCCCCGCGGCGCGCCAGCGCACGGTCGAGCGCTTCCGGGCTCTCCCTGATCCATCTTAGGTCCAGCATGTCTCGATCTTCCGCGCGCTGCCGTCCGCCGCCCCTTATAGAAAATGCCTTCCCGGCGCTCCAGCGCTATCGGCCGTCAACCGGGACGCCACCAGAGATCGGTCAGCCCGCCGTCGACCACCAGGGTCTGGGCGGTGATATAGGCGCTTTCGCGCGACATGAGGAACAGGGTTGCATAGGCCGTCTCCCATCCCGTCCCCTGGCGGTCGAACGGCAGGGGCCTGGCGTTGCGGGCGGGACGCCGGCGGCTTGCATTGCGGCCCAGCGCGGTGTCCATGAGGCCCGGCGCCACGATGTTGGCGCGGATCCCCCGCCCGTGGCCCTCCTGCGCGACATGGCCGCAGAGGCCCTTCAACGCCGTCTTCGAGGCGTCGTAGGAGGGCTTGGCCGTGTTCGGTCGCATACCGGAAATCGACGCGACGAACACGATGCTGGAACCGTCGGCCAGCACCGGCAGCGCCGCCCGGCACGCAAGCATGTGGCTGCGCAGGTTGACGGCCATGACCCGGTCCCACTCTTCGGCCGTCTCGCCGGCAAGGCCGAGCGGCGGACCGCTGATACCGACGTTGAGCAGCAGCCCGTCCAGCCCGCCGAGCCCCTCCAGCGCCGTTGCCACCATCGCTTCGACGGCCGCGGGATCGGCGGCGTCCGCGGCGATCGCAAAGGCGCGCCCTCCTTCCGCCGCGGCCGCGGCGACCGTCGCATCCGCCGCCGCGCCCGAAATGTCCGCACAGGCGACATGGGCGCCCTCGCGCGCATAGAGGACAGCGGCGGCGCGGCCGTTGCCCACCGGCGGGTCGGAGTCTTCGATCTCGCGCTGGCCGCCGCCGACAACCAGGATTCGCCGCCCGGCAAGCCGTCCCCGCCCCGGAACGCGGCCGGCCGACTCGTCGAAGAAGGAGCGGCGGGGGTCTTCCGTCACGAAGTTTCCGCGGAGTCCAACTTCAGGCGCAAGGTGATGACGTTGAATCCGTCGCGTCGTTCATAGGAGAAGCCGTCCATCGATTCGCGCACGAGCAGGACGCCCAGCCCGCCGACGGGCCGCTCTTCGACGCGCAGGGTGGTATCGGCCTCCGGCGCCTCCGTAAACGGATCGAACGGCCGGCCGTTGTCGCGGATTTCCGCAACCACCTCGCCGTCCCTGACCGCCAGGACCACGGCGAGGGCCGCCTGGTCCAGCGTGTCGAAACCGTAGGAAATGGCGTTGGTAATCAGTTCGTCGAAACAAAGGTTGAGCTTGAACACCGCGCCGGGCGGCAGGCCGTTCGCTCCGCCGAAATCCTCCACGGCCTCCGCCAGACGGGACAGTTCGTCAAGGTCGGCGGCAAGCGGCACTTCTACCTTCTCGGTCATGCCCGATGCTAACCCGGAATTCTTGTCATTGTCACGGCCTGCGTCGAGGGCCGGGCGTCCGGAGGACGACCGGCTACGGGGCGGGGAGCAGCACGCCCGGATTCATGATGCCGGCGGGATCGAGCGCGGCCTTGGCGCCCTTGAGCGCGGCGGCGAAGACGTCCGAGCGCTGGCGCGTGTACCAGGGCATGTGGTCGCGTCCGACGGCATGGTGGTGGGTGATGGTGCCGCCGGCGTCGATGATCGCATCCGAGACCGCGTTCTTGACCGTGTCGTACTGCGCCGAGAGCCGGCCGTGCTCGCCGAGGCCGATGAAGGTGAAATAGGGCGCGGGCCCGTCGGGATAGACGTGGGTGAAGCGGCAGGCGACGATTCCCGGCCGCCCCGTCGCCTCCCTGAGCGCGCGCGCCGCCGCGCCTGCCACTTCGCGGTGGAAGTCCTCGAACCGGTCCCAGGTGATCGCCGTTTCGAAGGTCTCGCGGATGATGGCGCGGGCGGTCAGCATCTCGCGCATGTGCCCGCCCTTGATGAAGGCGTCGCGCCAGCGCGCCGCCGCACCGCCGCCGCCGCCGCCCGCTTCTTCGGGCAGCCGGCCGCCATGGTCGCGGCAGCATTCGAGCGCCCGCGCCATCCAGCCGTCGAGCGGATGGTCGGCGCTCTCGAAGCCCAGCACCAGCACTGCCGCCGAGCCGTCGCCGGCCCCGGACCAGCGCACCTCGTTATGGTCGAGCAGGCGCAGATTGGCCGGATAGAGCCCGGCCTGGGAGATAGCGCGCACGGCCTCCGCGCCGTCCATGAAACGCTCGAACTCGACCGGGTGGCCGGCGCGGAAGGTCGGGCGGTCCTGAATGCGCATCCAGGCTTCGGTGACGATGCCGAGCGCGCCCTCGGAGCCCAGGAACAGACGGTCGGGGCTCGGGCCCGCGCCGGAGCCCGGCAGGCGGAAGCTGTCATGCACGCCCGCCGGCGTCACCGCGCGCACGCTCTCGGTCATGTCGTCGATATGGGTCAGCATGGTGGCGTAATGGCCGGCGCCGCGCGTCGCGATCCAGCCGCCGAGCGTGGAGTATTCGAAGCTCTGCGGGTAGTAGCGCAGGGTCAGGCCGTGCGGGCGGAGCTGTTCTTCGAGGTGGGGGCCGTAGACGCCCGCCTGTATGCGCGCCGCGCGCGAGGTGCGGTCGATCTCCAGCACCTTGTCCATCGCGCCCATGTCGATGGAGACCGCGCCGCTGTAGCCGCCGCCCACATCGGGGTGGACACCGCCCACCACCGAGGAGCCGCCGCCGAAGGGTATCGCCGCCGCGCCCTCCTCCGCGCACCAGTCGAGCAGCGCGGCGACCTCGCCCTCGTCGCGCGGACGGGCCACGAGGTCCGGCGCGCCGGCGAAGTCGCGGTCCATGATGCGGACCTGCTCGTGGAAGGACCGCCCGAAGGTGTGCACCAGGCGCTCCCACTTGTCGTCCGTGCAAACGGGCGCGAGCGAAGCGGGCGGCGCGAGCCGCGGCGGGGCGATCTCGATCTCGTCGACGGTCGGGAACGGCCGGGCCTCGAAGCCGTCCACGCCGAAGACCGCCGCATAGTCCGCCTCGAAGGGCTTCATCTCCTCGTCGGTAAAGCCCTCGCCGACCTTGCCCCACCCCCAGAACTTCCGCCGCGCCATCGCCCTGTCTCCCTGCCGCAGGCGGGAATTCTGGCATGCCGGCGGCCGGGGCGGAAGGGGGAGCGGCCCGTCAGCGCCTTATGCGCATCAGGAGCAGCAGCGGGAGCGCGGCGAGTGCGACGGCGGTGTAGGCGGCGAAGGCGTTGAGATAGCCGATCATCGCGGCCTGCTGCCCGATCTCGCTGCTGAGCGCGGCGAGGCCCGAGGCCGTGCCCGTGTCGATCACCGCCAGCACCTCGTTGTAGGGCGAGACGAATTCGGTGAGCCGTCCGTAGTTCTCGCCGCCCGTGCGCACCAGCACGGTCACGCTGACGGAGATGAAGAAGCTGGAGCCCAGATTGCGCATCAGGTGATAGACGGAGGAGGTCTCCGCCAGGTAGCGCGGCGGCAGGGTCGAGAAGGTCGCGACCGTGAGCGGCACCCAGGCGATGCCGACGGCCACGCCCTGCATCCAGGAGACCAGCGCCACGTCCCACCAGGTGGCGTTGGCGTCGAACTGCATCATGATCCAGCCGGACACGGCCATGATGGAGAAGCCCGTGCTCATGCCGATGCGCGGGTCGAGCCTGCCGGCATACATGGCGAGGAAGAAACCGAGGATCGCGCCGACGCCCCGCGCGGCCACCAGCTGGCCCACCACCGCGTTCGGAAAGCCCGCAAGGTCCTGCAGCATCGGCGGCAGCATGACCATCGGGGTGAAGTTCAGCATGCCGTATATGCCGACGATGCAGAGCCCGAGCGCGTAGTTGCGGTCCAGCAGCAGCTTCAGGTTGAGGAACGGACGCCGGGTGGTCAGGCTGTGGGCCAGGAAGATGTAAAGCCCGATGCCGGCGAGGCAGGCTTCCAGCACGATCTCGGTCGAGTCGAACCAGTCGCGGCGCTCGCCGCGGTCCATCATCAGCTGGAAGCAGACGACCGCGACGGAGAGCGCGAGGAACCCCGTCCAGTCGAGCCGCGCGCGCCGGAGCCGGCCGCCGTCGGTCAGCACCAGCCACATCGCCAGCCAGCTCAGGCCCGCCGCCGGCACGACCATGAAAAAGGCCCAGCGCCAATTATAGGCGTCGGTGAGATAGCCGCCCACGACCGGGCCGATCACCGGCCCGACGACGACGCCCATGCCGAACGCCGCCATGGCGGTGCCGTGCTGCGCGCGCGGATAGGTGTCCTGGGTAATGGCCTGGGCGAGCGGGATGATCGGCGCCCCCGCCGCGCCCTGGATGACCCGGAAGATGACGAGCGACTCCAGCGAGTTCGCGAAACCGCATCCGAGCGTCGCCGCGCCGAAGATCGCCATGCCCCAGAGCATCACCGCGCGGCGCCCGAAGCGGCCCGTCAGCCAGCCGGTCATCGGCGTCACGATGGCCGTTGCGACAATGTTGAAGGTCATCGCCCAGGCAATCTGGTCCTGGGTCGCCGAGAGCGAGCCCTGCATCTGCGGCAGCACGGTCGAGACGACCAGCACGGTCGTGGCGTAGAGCGTCGTCGCGAGCGTCACGGCGGCGAGGATCGACGCCCGTCTGAGCGCCGAAAGATCCTTGCCGCCGAACGCTTCCTCTTCGTTCACGGGGCGAGGACGCGCATGAGGAAACGGCGGGCCTCGGCCCCGATGCCGGGCGCCTGGCTCTCGCGGGGGCCGGCAATGTTGAGCCGGACAATGCCGTGGCGCCGGAGCCATGCCGCGGCGGCGGGCGCCTGCACCCGGCGCGAAAGGTCGGCGATGCGCAAGGGACGGCCCATCTTGCGGGCGATGGCGGCCGTCAGCTTCGTGCCGCCGGTGAGCGGCCCCCGGCAGAGGATCAGCGTCGCGTCGCTGTCGCGGACATTGAGCCGTGTCCGGACGCGGTAGGCGGCGCTGGCCGTTTCCTCCAGAGGATAGCGTTCGGGTATCGGGCCGTCCTCCGCGCGCCGGCCGCGCGGACACCGGCCGCCCACGGCCAGGCCCAGCGCCATGCCGGCATCGAGCCCGGCGCGGTCCACGCCGGTCTGGCCGCCCGAAACGATCTTCCGCACCGGATGCGTCATGCCCGCCGCGATAGCATGACGAAGCGCGCGCACAGAAGCCCGAGCGATATCGCCGTCGAGACGATCACCGCCTCGATCAGCCCCGCAACGCCGCGCTCCAGGCCGAAGGCCAGCAGCAGCGAGAGCGGCACCATGCAGCCGATGAAGGCGAACGCCTGCAAGGCCGTCGGGATCCAGGCGTCGGCGCAGCCGCGCAGCGCGTTCAGCATCAGCGTCTGGCCGCCGTCGCAGAGCGGCATCAGCCCGGCGAGCACCATCACCGGCGCCGTCGCCGCCAGGACGGCCGCTTCGGACGTGTAGATGGCGGCGAGAGGCCGGGCGAACACGGCCATGAGCGTGCCGGCGAACGCCATGAGGCAGAGCGTGACGGCGAGGCCGAGCCAGCCGGCGGCGATCCAGCGCCTGCGGTCGCCGCGGCCCCAGGCATTGCCGATGCGCACGCTGGTGGCGATGCCGACGCCGTTCGCGACCATGAACACCACGGAGAGGACGTTCAGCACGATGGTGAACACGGCCAGCGGAACGGTGCCGAGCCAGCCGGAGAACAGGTGGATGGCCGTGAACGCCCCCATCTCGACGGCGATGGCGACGGCCGCCGCATAGCCCACCACCCGCTGCACCCGCCAGCGCCGCCAGGCCCAGCCGGCGGGCGCGCGGATGCCGAAGCGCGTCCGGCCGGACATCCACCAGACATAGGCGAAAAGGAAGAGGGCCAGCCCCCAGCGGATGACGGTGGTGGCCCAGGCCGAGCCTTCCGCGCCCAGCTCCGGCAGGCCGAACAGGCCGTGCACCAGCGCAAGGTCAGCGGGAATGTTGACCAGATTGGCGGCGACGATGGCCCAGGCGACCGGCCGCGGGCGCCGGATGCCCTCCAGAAAGAAGGCCGAGGCGAAATAGAGGAAGCCCGCCGGATAGCCGAGCGCCAGGATGAAGAAGACCCGTCCCGCGCCTGCCGCCACATCCTCGCTCTGCCCGGTGAGCAGCAGCACTTCGCGCCCGAACAGGCCGAGCAATATGCCGATGGCGCCGAAGCCGAGCGCGACCGGCGCGGCGCGCCGCCAGGCCGCCCCGCTCTCCGCCGGCTCGCCGCGGCCCATGGCCTGCGCCGCCGCGACGGTGGTGCCGGTCAGGAGCCCCATCACCGTCAGCAGCAGCGGCAGATAGACCGCGACGCCGAGCGAGAGATAGCCGAGCTCCACCGAGGAGTAGCGGCCGACGATCACCGTGTCGGCCACCGTCATCGCCAGCACGCCGGCCCGGCTCACCACCACGGGCAGGGCGAGCCGGTACAGGTCGGCCAGATGGCCGAGGACGAGGCGGCGGCGCAGGCGCATGGGCGGCATCCGGCCTTTCTGTTAGCGTCGCAGGCCGCGGATGGAGGCGGGGCCCATGCGGATTGCGGTCGGCGGATTTCACCATGAGACCAATACCTTTGCGCCGACAAAGGCAAGCTTCGAAATGTTCCGGCGCGCGGACGGCTGGCCCGGCCTCTGCCGGGGCGAGGCCGTGCTCGCGGACACGGCCGGCATCAACCTGCCGATCGCGGGCTTCCTGGAGGCGGCGCGCGCGTCCGGCCGCGACTTCGCGCCGCTGGTCTGGGCCAATGCCAGCCCCTCGGCGGAGGTCGAGGAGGAGGCCTTCGAGCGCATCGCCGGCATGATGGTGGAGGACCTGCGCGGCGCGGGGCCGGTGGACGCGGTCTATCTGGACCTGCACGGCGCCATGGTCGCGGAGCATCTGGAGGACGGCGAGGGCGAGCTGCTGCGCCGCGTGCGCGCCGTCATCGGCCCCGATGTGCCGCTGGTGGCGAGCCTCGACCTGCACGCCAACGTCTCGCCGCTCATGGCCGACCGGGCCGATGCGTTGACCGTCTTCCGCACCTATCCGCATGTCGATATGGCGGAAACCGGCGCGCGCACGGCCCGCCTGCTGGAGCGCATCCTCGCCGAGGGGCGGCCGGCCAAGGGGTTCCGGCAGGTCCCTTTCCTCATCCCGCTCACCGCGCAATGCACGCTGGTCGAGCCGGCGGCGGGCCTCTATGCGGGCCTTGCCGACCGCGAACGCGGCGCCGTCCGCTCCGTGTCGCTCGCAGGCGGCTTTCCCCTCGCCGACACGCCGGACTGCGGGCCGGCCGCGCTCGCCTATGCGGGCGACGAACGCAGCGCCGCCGAGGCGGCGGACGCGCTGGCGGACGCCGTGCTGGCGGCGCGCGGGCGGTTCGACGCCGGGTTCCTCTCGCCCGAGGAAGCGGTGGCGCGGGCGGACCGGATCGGGCGCGCGGGCCGTCCGGCCGTCATCGCCGACAGTTGCGACAATCCGGGCGGCGGCGGCGACGGGGACACGACGGGCCTCCTGCGGGCGCTCGCCGCGCACCGGCCGGAAGGCGCGGTGCTGGGCCTGCTGATCGACGGGCAGGCGGCCGCCGCGGCGCATGAGGCGGGGGAAGGCGGCCGGCTGGCGCTGGCGCTCGGCGGGCGTTCCGGCATTCCGGGCGACGCGCCGTTCGAGACCGACGCCGCCGTGCGCCGGCTGGGCGACGGGAGCTTCACCTGCACGGGGCCCTTCTACGGCGGCAACCGGATGCAGCTCGGCCCGATGGCGCTGCTGGAGCTTCCGGGCGGCGTGCAGGTCGCCGTGGCGAGCCGCAAGGTGCAGGCGGCGGACAAGGAGATGTTCCGCCATCTGGGCGTGGAGCCGGCGGACTGCCGCGTTCTGGCGCTCAAGAGCTCGGTGCATTTCCGCGCCGATTTCGGGCCGATAGCCGGCGAGGTGCTGATCGCCGCCGCCCCGGGCCCGGTGGCGGCCGACCCGGGCGCGCTCGCCTTTACCCGGCTTCGCCCCGGCGTGGCGCAGCGGCCCTGAAGAAGGGCAGCAGCGCGATCCCGGCCGCAAAGCCGCCGATATGCGCCCAGTAGGCGACCTTCGCGTCTTCGCCGAAGGTCGAGAGCCCGAAAAAGAACTGCACGGCAAACCATCCCGCCACCAGAAGCCAGGCCGGAAGGCGGATCGGCACGACGAAGAACAGCACCAGGATGCGCGCACGCGGGCTCAGCACCAGATAGGCCCCCAATATGCCCGATACGGCCCCGCTCGCGCCGATCAGCGGCACCGCGGAGGAGGGGTCCGTCACGCCGTGCGCAAGCGCGGCGAGTACGCCGCAAAGCAGGAAGAACAGGGCGAAGCGCAGATGGCCCATCGCGTCCTCGACATTGTCGCCGAAGATGTAGAGGAAGGCCATGTTGCCGAGCAGATGCGCGAAGTCGCCGTGCAGGAACTGCGTCGTCACCAGCGAGAAGGACGCGGGCAGGATGGCGAGGTCCGGGCGCAATTGCAGCTCGCCCAGCAGCCGCCCCGGCACGAAGCCCAGCGCCAGCAGCCTGCGGTATTCCATGGGCTCCGGCAGGCTCGACTGCCAGATGAACGCGACAACGCAGAGCAGGATCGCGCCCCAGGTGACGTACGGCGTCTCGATGCGCGTGCGCTCATTGTCGTCATGGATCGGCATGAACGGCATGGGCGCCAGAGTAGCGCGAATTGCGGCCCGGCCGAGTCGGACGCCTTCGAGGCGCGCGCTCCCGCTTCACCCCGGTGAGAGGAGGCGCCCTCCCGGATGGGGGGAAATCTTCGATATTTTCATTTTTTGTTCTATAATTGCTTGACATCGGAGAAATTATGCTGATATAGGACCCGGAGAAGCGACGGCCGGACACCGCTTCTCCCGCGCCGCGCGGCCGGGCGGCGCCATTTTCGAAAACCCCCGAGAAACGCATGGGAAAAGTGCGCCCTCTGTCTCGCGCGGGCGATCAGGCGCGCGAACCGCGCCGGCGCAAACGCGCGCGGGCACGCGCCCGCGATTGCGCGCGGCAAAGGGTCCGCCGCTCCCGGACGGACAAGGAGACGAGATGACCGAAACCTACCCCCGCCCTGGCGGCGATGCCGGCCGCAAGGCTGGCGCCCGCCGCTGGAGCCCTCGCCGCGCTGGCCCGCATAGGCGGCACCGACAGCGGCGGACCATGACATTACGCCGGGATCCCCTTCGCCAAGCTCAGAACAGGCTCCCGATACGCGACCGGCGCCGCATGACAAAACATGACATTCCGCAGCCGGAACATGACAGAACATGACATTTCGTAACTGCCCAGGAGGTCTGGCGGTAGCGGCGTTGTCGCCCTGGATTGTTTCAGGCGTATTCGATGTCGTCGATGAAGCTTTCGGAGGAGCCGTTCAGGGTTTTGAGGACGTCCCGTCCCTGCTTTTGGGCTGTGGCG
>JAJDYL010000145.1 GCA_022825195.1 Alphaproteobacteria bacterium | reverse complement strand
GCTGTCGCAGGCTGGCAAAAGACTGGGAGAAATCCATCGCTTCCAGCCAAGCTTGGCTCGACATCGCCCACATACGCCTCACGACACGAAGGCTCGCAAGGCCTTGTAACCTTTGATCGAGTTTCGAGTCAGGCTCTTAGGTTCTAGCGCGACCCCAGTGGAAAGCCTCAACGACCGATGATGGCTGGAAACCGGCATAAGCCGTCGAATTTACGGACTCGGACATGTGGGGAAACCACAACGAGATGAGGGGCCCGCTCATCGTGGAACGCCACTGCGCGATGAGACTTCGGAGCTCGGATCTGGTCTGACGGTGCGGCGGCGCTGCCCGGCCATACAGTCGGCTCCACCGGTGTCGCTGTTTCGAGGTCCGGAGTTGACCATGTCGGTGTCGGCGCTTTCGGGGTCGGTGGGATCTTTGTCGGTCACGGTTTCGCACCGCTGCCGTTACGGGACGGGCGGCGGCTGGCCGCTGCCACGATACAGGTATCGCAGCCGAGAGTGGACTGTTCGCACAGTTCAGTTGCTACCAGATCGAGGGCGCCGAGGCGAGCTCGAAGGCGAAAACGTCACGTATCGCCGCTCGAGCAACTGTTGGAAGCGACATCGTGCCAGAGGATTATCGCGCGGGATCGGGATTGTCCGGATGAATGCCGGAGGCCCGGTACCTTGCCCTCGGCCCTCGCGGTGTTGAGCGCTTGGTACATGGCCTCGTCCTAGGCCTGTTCCTCGGTGGCGACCGACAGTCGAGGAATGCTGGTCTCCGGCGGGCAGCGTCGTGGCGAGATGTAGCGGGCCGCGCCGGAAAAGGCGGTGGAAGCCGAACGGGTGATCGAGGAACAGCCGGAGCGCGGCGCCGGGCAAGACCGGGAGTCTGGCATCGCCGTCGAAGCGCCGGGAGCGGTCCGCGCCGGAACACGGCAGGAGCGCCGGGATGGACTTGGGGCTGTATGCACATGCACCAGGCAAGCCGCACGAGGAACCAGAGGTCTAGGCACGGACGGGCCCTCTTGCGAGAAGCAGTTGGTGATGTTGAAACGCGGCCCGATGCCCCATATTAGTTATTCAGGCGCCGCCGAGGCGCGAATAATGGGCGGCCTCGCCCCGCGGGCGGCAGCGGAGATAGGTTCAATGGGTACGGTTCTCGAAGACGTCACAAGCGATACGATCGACGCGGCGCACATCCGGCGCCGCGTCGAGGACTGGGAAGAGCGCGTGAACGAGCTGTTTGCCGCGATTGGAGAGTGGTTACCGGATGGGTGGGAGGCCTGCAGGGGCCACGCTGTCGTGATGCACGAGCCGTTGATGCGCAAGTTCGGCTTGGATGCGAAACGAATGCCGACGCTCGAACTCCGCGACCGCGCCGGTCACGTGGCCAGGGTCGAACCGCACGCCTTGTGGATCATCGGGGAGAACGGCCGGATCGATCTCAAGCACGACGGGCGCTACTACTACCTCATGGATACCGCCGACAACTTCGAGCAGCCGAACTGGGAGGTCTCCCGCGCCGAACGGCGGTGCAACCGCGAAGCGGTGACGCGCGAATGGCTGAGACGCACCCTTCAGTGAGCGATCTTCAAGCCATTGCGGAGGTGTACGAGCAGATGGATCTGAATGCTGTTCTTCGCGAGATCGATCCCGATCATGCTAACCTGTTCCATGGACGCCCCTTTCCTTTTTTGGCGTTTATGACACCGCCAACTTGGCACATCGCGATGCCGTCGGGAGGGGCGTCCACTCCATCGCATACGTCGGCATTGCCGGAAGAGGAAGCCCGGATCGCCGGGACGCCGGCGGTTTTCGCAAGCAAGATCTACGTGACGCCCCTGCCGGGCGGGACCCGCATCACATTTACCGAGGCGCGCCCGGTATCGGGTGAGGACGGGGCGGTACCGCGGGTGGCGGTGTTCCTACAGCACGCCGACCTTGCCGCCCTGCGCGGCCTGCTCGACTGGACGGCAGGCGCCGCCGAAATTCCGGAGACCGTCGCCGGGTCGATGCACTGAGCGATGAGGTGTCCGCCGCCCCTGCTGCCGGTTCATCTCCGCCTTCGGACTGTCGGCGCCCTGAATGCGGGAAGCCGTGACGCCTCGCCCGCTATTCCCGCCTGGCCGCAAACGCCCCGGCAATCCCGTCCCGGTTGAACAGCCCGCCGACTTCCTCGCCATTCGGGCCATGGATATGGCCGAACAGGCTCCCTTCCGCTTCGGCGCCGAAACCTGCCCCGGGAGCGTAACCGCGCTCGCCGTCGAACCGCACATCGGCCGTCCCGAAGCTGCGCCCCTGAAGCGGCAGCCCGGACCATGTCATGCCGGCAACCGCCGCCCCGGTATCCCGACGCGAGATATTGCTGAAACCGACGGTGATCGACGCCTCGGCATCGAGGCCGGTCACCGTGATCGCCGCATCGTCCTGCACAAGGGTGCCGGCGTCGCCCGGCTGTCCGGTCATCACGCCCGACATGACGCCCGCCCAGCTCGCCGTGCCTCCTGCCGCCGTTACGGGGCTCTTGTCGCTGCCGTCCCCAAGCCACAGCGTCTCGTATCTGAAGTCGTCTTCCTCCCGACTCCTGAAGACATCGACCAGGAAGAATCCATGGTCCGTCCACGCCCCGAAGCTGTCCCGGAAGATCGGAGGGTCTCTCTCAAGCACAATCTCCCGGCTTGCCCGATCGATACCCCGGCGCGGCTCGAGATGATCGAAACCCGAAAGGTCTGGCCTCCGGTTGTCGGCCGTCATGTCGACATGGATGGCGTCCACGACGGGACAGCCCAACGCCTGGCAGACGGCGACCGACCCGCCGAAGCTGGCGGCGACAGGGTAGGTCGCATCCGCCAGACGGCGCTCCAGGAGGGTCCGGATCTCGTCCGATGTGAACCCGCCGGGCGCAGAGGGCGAGGAGCCGGGCGCCGGGGGCCGATGTCCGATAGCGGCGCTTCCGCCCCCGCACCCTGACAGGATTGCTGCGAGCCCCGCCGCGGCTGCAAGCGGCGCGAGACGGCGAAGGCCTTCAATGACGATCATGGCGCGCGCACCCCTTTTGCGTATCCATTATAGGCCCGCAAGCGCCGGACGGGGGATGCCGCCTCCTGCTGCTGCGCCGCCGTCCCGTAACCGTCTCCATCACCGCGCCTTGCTCCACCGAGAGGGAGAGGCTGGCCGTGAGCGGGGCGGCGGTCGGATGTCCGGTAGAAGGCATCTGCCGCCGTTTCCCCCACGGCACGATGAGTGCAGCAATCGCGGTTCCCGGCACCGTCACACCCGGCTCCAGCGTCTCCGCAACGATCCGCGCCCTCAACTCATCCGGCCACCGACGGCGGCCTTTCACCCCTCCGATCACCTCAACCGGGCGGAAAAACTCCGTACTGCTCTCCATGGAGAAACTCCCATACGTTCATCCCACGTAATGAAGTCTCAAATCCCCGCGCCAAGCAGAAGGTGGGCCTGCCAAACCGCTTACCGCAGGGCGACCCCGGAACCGAAAACAACTAACCCGAAATCAAATCATCTCGGTGCAGAAACTCCCTCCGCTCGACCGTTCTGTGAGTGCCTCATTAAGAGTGCGGAAGAAATTTCTTAATGTAATAACGTTTTGGCAAATCACCCGGGGTCACATCAGTAGTGCCTTCGACTATGAAGCCGAGGGCACGGGAGGATATGCCGCTGAGGTCGTCGACCAAACTCTTGACCGTTGTGACATTTCCTGCATTCTATTGCGTACAGCGTACAGCGTACAGTTCACAGTTTTCTAATTTTTTTCGCAGTACAATAACGCTACGTTTACTGGTCGAGTCTCCCGACCTCCCGTCTCTCCCGTAATGGGGTTCCCATTAGCATATGAGAAGTGCTTTGCGCTAGCAATCCAAGCACGTCCATCTTGGTAACCGCTGTGAACATCGTTTGGCCGTGAGTGAAAATGCGAACCAAGCTCGTCTTCTTGAATCGATCCTGGTTTTCTCTCTCCTTGAGGGTGAGGGTCGATGTTATCACCACTCCTATCAATACCCCGAATAAATCTTCCATAAGCTGGAGTATACTCTCGCCATCCAGATGGGCATGTGTCTCTATTGAATGCTATAACGGCACCATGTGGCAGTGATATTTTTCCTATAATTTCTTGTGGTAGTCCTTGCTGAATAATGCGTTCTACTTCTAAGATTTTTCGATCAATCGCTTTTTTAGCAGATTTATCAATCTTGCTATCGATAATTTTCTCGGATTTCTCATTATCCAGTGTCATTCGAATCAATCCTTCTAGGCGGCTTCTGAAAGTCTCAACAATTCTATAGTCTATCATTTTGCTGTCTATAGTTCCGATTAACTGTTCTTTAGAATCTTCGAATTTATTTCCAAGAAAAAAAGTCAGCAAAAGCGCTGCAACTGTGAGGAGTATGCCAATTCCCCAAGTCAGAATACGAAATTGAGACTGTAAATGATTTCTGTACCCTTCCACCTCAGAAGCGAGGACTCTTCTAACTTCAAGTTCCAACTTTTCTTGCTCTTCCAAGACTACCTCCTGGACTTCTTATCCTCAGGGTGTTCGTGTTTCAGTCTCGTCGCGTCATTTGCCTAATTGGTTCTTGATTATCACTGTTCCCACTATACCGCTACGCAATTCTTCCGATGTGCTACTGTGTACTGACATCGTCGAGCGGTCCCATGCTAGTGTCGCAGCCTGCTCAGTCCGTCTCCAGCATCATCGGGGATAGCTTGGGTTTCAATCTGCGTCCCCGTGCGGGGGAGACGTTTTGGGAGGTGGTAGTTATCCGCTCGGAAGATCCTTGACCCAGGCCAGTCGAAACGGGACGCCTTCGCACTCGCGCTCTTCAGATATCCGGTTCACGGCCTGGACAGGTAGCGTCATGGCTTCGGCAAACGCCGTGAAGTCCCGGAACGACGTGTCGGCCGCGCTGAGGGAATGCACCAGCATGAGCGCTTGCGCGGTCCCGTATCGCTGGGCTTCGTAGATGGCGGATGCTGCCCGGTGGAGAAGCTGGTAGCGGAGCCCATCCACATCACCAACATGTAGTTCGAGGGATGCGCACAAGGCACCCAGACGGCGCAGCTTTCACGGACTGCGGTCGTTCCATTTCGAGACGAGATCCCCGAACGGCTCCTCCACCTTTCCCTCGACTGCGATTACGGCGTAGCCGCGGTCGAGCCTCACAAGTGCAAGCAGGTCGGTCTGGCTTGGGCGTCCCGGAGTCCGCAGGTCCACTTCGCGTTCGAACAGGCCCTCGATGAGCTCGGCGTCCGCGTAATCGGGGCAAGTGTCCAAAACGGCGCGCACCGGATCCGGGATGCCTCCGGAGTTGATCCAGGAATGGGCGAGTTCGTAGGCCGAGTAGCCCTTCTTCCAGTGAAGGTCCGGCTTCACGAGGTGCGGGCGGACGTCCTCGGGCCTGATAATCTCCTGGGCATGAAAGAAACGGCTCATCGGTTCCTCTTGGGTTTGAGGCATGGCCGGACGGGGTCTTCCGGCAAGAATCGATTCGACATTGTCCGGGCCCGCCATTTCTGCCGAAACAGCACAGCGATCGGCAACCCGACGCGGCAAGCCAGAAGAATTCCGACAGGAGCAAGGCAAGGCGAAATCGCGGCGAGGCTATTCGCGTTCAATCCCGCGGACGATCGAAACTCGAAGTGCGAAAATTCCCCATCGATTTCAGGCTTGCATCGCTCTGGTGTCCGATGCCCGGCGCTCGGGATCGCGTCCGGGTAGCACGCGCCTGCCCACAGCCGCAAGCGGGCGGCGCAGGCCTCGACCGTGGCGGGCGCTACGGCCATGGAGGTCCTTGAGACGAGCACTTTCACGCCCCCGCCGCCGTTCCCCATCGTCGCCGGAGGTCGCCGGCGATATCGCGCATGATGCGTGCGGCCTGTCGTTCGATTCCGTTGCGGCGGTCGTCGAACTCCGGCGCCTCCATGCGGAACAGGCGCCCGATGCGGCGCATGCGGGCATGGGCGCCGGCCTTGCCCTTGCGGTATTCCTCGTCGTCGGAGCCCATGACCTCGATGACATAGCGCGCGGGCTCACGGTCGGCGCGATGCGGTGTTTCGGGCGGCACGACGGTGACGATGAAATCCGGCCGGCAGGGTTTGGGGGCGGTGCGGAAGTCGGTCAGCGGCTTTTCGAGCTCCATGCGGACGGGGCCGCCGAGCGCCTGCCGGAGGGCCGGGTCGTTTTCCATGTCGCGGAGGCGGCGGGCGAGCGTGTCGAAGGCGCGCCGCTCGGCCCCGGAGTCCACGGGAACCGGGCGGGCGGGCGAGAAGACCGGGCGGGCGCATGCCGTCACGCATGCCAGGGGTCCGCCCTTCCCGGCGCGCGCGACGATGGCGAGGAAAACCCAGGGCCCGGCTATGCGGGTCTCGCCGATCCTGAGGCTCGCCACGCCGGAGGGGACGGAGAGGCGGCCCTCGCGGGGGTGGTCGGGGTTGATTACGGTGTCGGACAGGCTGAGGGCAGCGCCGCAGAGCATGGCGAAAGGAGGCCGGCCTTCGGGCCAATTGGGTGCCCTCTCCTCCAGCCGCCTTGCAACGGCGCCGCCGCGCCAGCTTTCGGGGCCGGCGAACACCAGGCCGGAAGCGGGCCTGCCGTCGGGGGTGAAGAACCGCTCCGCCGCATGGCGGATCTCCGGAAGCCAGTCCTGAGGCGAGGAGAACCCCTCGACGGCGCCCAGCCGGTTCAGCCGGGCGGTCTGGATCAGCAGGCGCAGCATGGCCGGGACCCTGCGATGGCGCGGCGGGGCCGCCACGCCCCCGCGCATCGCAGCCATGACCGGCCGCATCGGGCCGTCATCGTCATTTTCATCGTCGTCATCGCCGGTCGCGCTGTCGGCCGGCGGGAAGGGGTCGAACCGGTCGTCATGCAGCGGCGCGGGCGCATGACGCCGGGTCCGGCCTTCGCCCTCTTTCCCGACGAGGCCGAAGACGCAGCCTTCCGCATGCGGCAGCCGCGACTTCGGCAGGTTGACCAGGGAGTACCGCTGCGGCCCGTCCTTGCGCGGCACGATGACGGGCCGCCTGCCGCCTTCCTCATGGCGGCAGTCGCAGAGGAACCAGAGATCGCGGGCGCGCGCGGCGCCGACCATGCGCAGATAGAGGGCCCGCTGTTCCGGCCCGGCCTCGCGGCCCTTCACCGCCCGGAGCGCCGCCTCCTCTTCCGGCTCCAGCATGCGCTCCCACTCGAAAGCCGCGCCCGCATGCCTGACAAGGTCCAGAACCATGGCCGCCCTCCGCGCCGCTAGGGACGTATCGTCTCGTAGCGCGTGCGCTTGAGTTCCTGCTTGAGTTCGAGCAGGCGTTTCCTTTGCCGAACGAGTTGCCTTGCCTCGACCCTTGCCCGGTCCCGGCGCGCCTCCTCGTCCCCGGCAAGAGCGCGCCAGCAGCCCCGCCCGGTGAGCCGGCCTAGCGCGAGGCTCCGCGCCCCGGGCGGCCCGCCGTCCGAGCGCCACGAGACCTCGACCCGGCACCGGTCCTCGATGACCGTCTCCGCCGCCGCCCTGGCGAGCAGCCGCCCCTCGAACTGCACCACCTCCGGCAGGATGTCGCCCTGCCGCTCCTCCATGCCGAACCGCCCGCCCCGGATGAGCTCCGCCCAGCGGAGGATGTCGCCCGTGACCAGGTCCCGCCGGGCGTCGAGCGGGAAGCCGTCCGCGGCCTGCGCGCGCTGCCGGTCGACCTCCATGCCCCGCAGCCGCTCATCGCTCCAGTCCGCGACCAGAACGCCGCGGCCCGACAGATCTTCCAGAAGGATCGTCTCCTCCTTTCCCGCGACTTCATGGCCGGGCGGCGAACCGAGCCAGCGGAGCGTCAAGCTGTCCTTCGGATGCAGGCCCCCGCTCCAGCCGGACCTGACGACGACCGCCTCGTTCTCCGGCCCCCCGGCCCGGCGCCGGAAGCGCAGCCGGTCGCCCACCGCCAGCGGCCTTTCATTCCACCAGCGACTGCGGAACGCGCATTTCACGTCCGGATCGGCCAGGCGGACCATTTCGGCGCGCGTCATCTCCCGGATGCGCCGGTAATCCTCTTCCGGGGCCCGGGAGCGTTCCAGCGCCCGCGCCTCGGCCTCGCCGACAGCGGCGCGGGTCTCCGGGCGGCTTCGCCAATGGCCGCGCTCATGCAGTTCGCTGTCGTCGAGCGCGGCGCGGGCCTCCTCGGCGAAGACCCGGTTGTCCTCGCGCCAGCCGGAGGCGCCCGGCAGCAGCGAGACGGGAACGCCGTCGCGCCGGGCATCGCGCTCCAGCCCCCGGCTCCGCCGGTCCAGCGCGCGGATATCCGCGAGCAACCCGGCGACCCTCGCCCATTCGGCGGCGCGGTCGGCATGCTCGTCGAGCGCGGCCTGCAGCCGGCGCCGGGCCGCCGCCTCCAGCGCCGGCTCCTGCTCCAGCTCCTCCGCCTCGCCGATGGCCGCACCGTAACCGGCATCGTGGAACGCCAGCACGCCCCGCGCTTCGGAAGCGGCGCGGGTTTCGGCGAGCCTGTCCCTTACCCGGGCGAAGCGGTCGAGCGGTCCGTGCCTCTCCAGAAGCTTCATGCCGCCCTCGACGCCGCGCCGCGAGCGCGGCATCCGGTCGAGATGCGGGTCGTAGCGCTTCCCGTCCTCCAGGATCGCCCGCCCGGCCTCCCGCAATCCGGCGGCGCGCCCGGAGAGCGGTCCGTATTCCGGCAGGTCCGCCATGGAGACATCGGGGTCCTCCGCCTCCCGCCTGCGCGCCGCCCTCTGCTCCAGGCTTTCCCATTGCCGCCCGTGCTCTTCAACATCGGCGAGCAAATCCCGGATGGCGGCGCGCGCCTCGCGGCAGTCGCGGTCGTAATCCAGTATGCGCCCCGCCAGCGTCGCCGCCGCCGCCGGCAGGTCCGCGCGTTCGGCGAACGCCGCCGCCTGCGCCGCGAAACCCGGCCATTCCCCCAGATAGAAGGGCGGACGGGGCCGAAGCGACGGCGGCCGGCCAAGAGCCAGGCTGCGGATCCGGAGGCGCGCGGCCGCCAGCGCCGCCCAGGCCTCGTCGCGGGCGCGCAGTTCCCCGAGCCGGTCGAGGGCGACAGTGATTTCGGCAGCCTCCTCTTCGAGCCGGTCGGTGTGCGGTCCCCGCAGCGCGGGATCGTCCTGCAGGGCCTGCCAGCGCCCGGTCGCCGCCTCGACGCGCCCGGCCCATGCCCGCCATGCCGCCAGCACGGTCGGCGGCTCCGCGCCGGCGCTTGCCTCCAGGCGCCCATGCTCCTCGACAAGCCCGGCCGTCTCCTCGCGAAGCGCGGCGATCTCCGCCCGGCGCGTCTCGAACGCTTCGGCCCCGGCAAGGACCTGCGCCACGGCCTCCCGGAGGTGCTGCGGCGCGAACTCTTGCGGAGCGAGCGCGCGCGCCAGCTCCAGCAGCTCGCCCTCCGCATGGAGCGGGACCGCGCCGGCGGCTTCCGCCCCATCGCCGGCCTCCCCGTAAAGGGCCTCGAACCGCAGCACGGCCTCGTCGAGCGCCGCCACCGTCTCCAGGCGTTCGAGATGCGCTTCGATCTGGGGCCCCGCCTCGCCTGCGCGCGCGCCGGTATCGTCGGTCAGCGCCCTGCCGTTCGCCGCGAGGCGTTCCGACATCGCCCGCCATGCGGAATAGCCGTCAAGGGCCGCAACCGGGCGGTCACCGGCTTCGGCCTCACCCTCCAGGACTTCCCTCGCCCCGGCATGCGTCTCCAGCAGGCGCAGGAACTCCGCCGCGCCGCCATCGCCCTCGCGGCAGAGGCGGTCATAGGCGAGCAGGCCGTCCACGACTTCCCGGATCGGCGCGGGAAGGGCGGGATGATGCGCCGCCAGCCGCCGTGTGCGGTCGACAAGGTCGTCATAGCCCTCGACGCGGAAGAGGATCGTGCCTTCATTGCGGGCCGTGTCCTCCAGCCGCGTCCATTCCTCGCGCGGCGTCCAGGCCGGCAGCTTGCCGGGTATCCGGACGGCGTCCGGGCCGATCTCCTCGCCCACCGCCTCCAGCGCCGTCGCCCGCTCGCCCGTATGCGCCTCAAGCGCCTCGACCAGCTCCTCGCGATTGTCGGTCAGCACCACCGCGCTGTCCCGCGCCCGGCTGATCTCGACATAGAAGGTCGCCTGGTCGGTCAGCGCTCCGTGGCCGGAATCCAGCACCGCGATCACATGGTCCGCCGTGCTGCCCTGCGCCCCGTGCGCGGTCGTGCTCCAGGCATGGTCGATATGACGAAGCTGCGGATCGTCATGCCTGAGCGAGAGCTTGCGCCCGTCGTCGAGAAGGAACCGCACACGGGTCGGGGTGATCGCCTCGACCGCCGCCCGCTCCCCGTTCGCCAGTTCCCGCGCCCTGTCGTTGCGGGTCCACCTTATGCGGTCGCCCGCCATGATCTCGATGGGCTGCGTCTCGTAGACCTCCAGGCGGTAGCGGATATAGCCCCGGTCCGGCGCGACGCGGCGCGGACGGCCGTCCGGGTGCATCAGCAGCACGCGGCCCTCCTCGACCCCGGTCACCGTCAGCGCGTCGTCCCGCTTCACCCGGTAGTTAACAAGGTCCTGGTGGAACACCACGACATCGCCTTCGCGGTAGTTGCGCGCCTCGCCCTTCTCCGTCCGCGTCATGCCGAGCCCGACCAGCCGGTCGATCCGCAGCGCCTTGCCCCGCAGCACGCCCTCCGCCGCCAGCGCCTCGCGCACCGTCCCGTTGACCTCCGCCCTCATCTCGTGCGTCGGCGCCACCAGCAATGTCCGAGCGCGCGTCTCCGGGTCGAGCGCCAGCCACGCCTCGGCCGCCTTGCGCCCGAGCTCGTCCCAGGCGGCCTCATGCACGCTCGACCCCAGCAGGCCCACCGCCTCGCCGGGCTCGCCCTCCAGCACCGCCTCCACCGCCGCCCTGAGCGCCGGATTGCGCTGGCGCAGGATCTCGTCCATCACCGCCGTCGTCATGCCCGCCTGCTGCAACTGCCGGAAGGGCTGGCCCGCCTCCACGGCCCGCAGCTGGCTCCGGTCGCCCACAAGCGCAAGGCGCGCCACCCCGAGACCGTCGGCTACCCGCATCAGGCTCTTCATCCGGTCGGTCGAGACCATCGACGCCTCGTCCAGCACCAGCACCGCGCCGGCGAGCATCTCCTTCAGCCGCGCGACGCCGGGCTGGCCGCCTGCCCCAGCCTGCCCCGGGCTCGATCCGGGGGACTCCGATCCGGGAGCCTGCCCCGGACCCGATCCGGGGTCCTCCACGGCGCGGCAGCGGGTGAGAAACCATTGCAGCGTCCGCGCGGGCATGTCCGTCTCGCGCGCCAGCACCCGCGCCGCCGCCGCCGACGGCGCCAGGCCCAGCACGAACCGCCCGCCGGCAAGCGCGCGCATGTGCGAGAGCATCGCCGTCTTGCCGGTCCCCGCGCGGCCCTGCACGCCGACGATCCGGTCCTCCGACAGCAGGAGCGTCCTGACCGCCTCCTCCTGTCCTTCCGTCAGGCCCCGGTCCGCCAGATACGCCGCCACATCTTCCTCCCGCGCGAGCGGCGCGCCCCTGCCCTTGCCGGCCTTCATCGCCGCGATGACCGCGCGCTCCGCCTTCAGCGCCCGGTCGGTGACATAGGCCCGGTCCGCGCGCTTCAGGGTCGCCTCGACCAGATGCGCATCGCGGACAAGCGTGTCGATCGCCGCGCGCACCGCCCCGATGGAATGGCGCCCCGGCGCATGACCGAGCGCCAGTTCCTCGAGGTCCGCCGCCGCGAATACCGACCGGCGTTCCTCGAGGTGCCGCATCGCATGCCAGACGATCCCGAGCGCCGACGGCGCCTCCGGCAGCCGCGCCGCGCCCCGCCTGCGATACGACAACGGAACCGCCCCCAGCCCCCGCGCCCGGTCGGCCCAGATCGTCCGCAGCATGCCGTGCAGCGGCTCCGCCTTGCGCCGGCGCGTCGCCAGCGCCGCCATCTGCGCCGCCGCCGCGCTGCCGTCCCAGCCCTTCTCGTCAAGGAAGGCCAGTATCTGCCTCCGCCGCGTCGAGAACGCCTCCCGAAGCGCCCGGTCGTAGCCCGCGATCTCGAAACTCCTGAGCCGCCCCGCCATCGCCGGCACGATCGAATAGCCCCGCTCGATCAGCCGGCGCGACAGCTCGTTGCGGTAATACGCCCCGATCAGCCGGGCGTTCCGGTGCAGAAGCGTCGGCTCGATGCTCTTCCACCGGCCCTCCCCGTCCCGCGTCATGTTCGCCACCACCGCATGCGTGTGCAGCTGCGGGTCGAGGTTCCGGCTCGCGACATGACGGAACAGCGCCGCCGCCATCCCGTCGCCCTTCACGCGCGGCCGCCGCCTCGTCTCCGGGTCCCAGCCCCGGGTCTCGACCAGCGTCTCCTCGATCCAGTCCAGCGTCGCCTTCACCGCCTCGTCATGGCAGCGCAGCACGCCCCGGTCGCCGCGCGGATGCGCCTCCGTCGGCAGAAGTGCGGCCAGCGATACCGATTTCGGCGCCGAAAACGTGATGTCGAACCCCGGGCGGTGCTCGTGCTGCCCGTGCCGGAGCCGCCCGAGGCGGATATCCGTCCCCGGCACATGGCCCTGGAGCAGCCTCTCGAACGCGCCCGCCGAAACCGTCTTCCCGGCAAGGCCCAGCACCGCCGCGCCGCGACCGTGCCAGGCGCTCCCCCGACGATGCTCCGCCTCCTTCGCACGCGCGTCCTCGCGGTCGCCGCCCACCGCCACGTAATAGCCGCCGTCGTTGCGGAAATACGCCGCCGTCGAGGACGACGACGTCAGATTGCGGACCGTCGCCACCATGACAAAGCATCATAGGGGAATCCGGACACGGTGACGTATAACGGCGCGCTCTTGCCGGCACGGCCGCAACGGCGGCGCCGAACATCGCGGGGAGAAGTTCTTCCTCGTCCTCAGGCCGACATTACGGAGCCGAACCGGTACAGAAAGGTCGCCGCCCTCGACCGACCGTCATTCGCCAGCCCTCCCCGGCGCTCCAACGACTGCAGAGTGTGATATAGGTCGGCCCATGCAGCCCGACCGTAAAGAGAAAGCCGTATGTCTGACGAAACCGCGACATTCGATGAAAACGCCCTGTCGAAAGGCCAGCTTCGCAAACTCAACGCGCTTCGCAAAACGCTCGGTGACGATGACATAGCCCGGGAAGCGTTTGCGAAATGGCTGGAAAAATACGGCGCAAGCGCCGGCGACAAGCACGCCGCGGCGCTTGCCGTCATGGTCCTGAGGGCGATCCAGAGCGAGGGTCTCCAGCTTCCGCGCGGCGGCTATATCGTGCGCCGCGGCCGGGGCCGCGTCATCGTCGAGCCTGCCGATACCGGCAGGATTCCCGATTTGTCTACGCCTGCCGGGCCGCGTATCGAACGCCCTGCCGGCATGTCGCCCCGTGAAAGGGGGTGGCGCAACCGGATAGACGCCATTCCCGAAGCCGACCGCACCGAAGCCGCGATCCTGAACGCACTGGGCAGGGATACCGTGGAAGGGCTTTCCGAAACACAGAAGCGCATATTCGACCACTACACCATGGGCCATATGCTGAAGGGTCCGGAAACCGCACTGCACGCGCCGGACACGCCAGAGGGCGGCGGCGATGGCCCGGAAGCCCGGAAATCCGGTGGCCTCTTCGCAGCGGACGGCGAGGCGGCGAGACAGGAACGGCCCCCGGCCATGGAAACGGCGTAATGGCGGATACGGAGGAAAGCCCGTGAATGAAGACCTGTCCGCGTTGCGGCGGTTCCCGCCGGGTGGGCGAAAGCCGACAAGGGACAAGTCCAACCCAGTCCAGTACACGCGGCGCGGTATTCAAATCTGAATAATGGCCGCGCACAGACATTGGAACCCCGCCACTGGGACTGGTAGCGGGTTCTCATGCCCTTGCCCTATTACCATTGGCGCCTGATAGCCAGAAGGCGCGGCTTTCCTATTCACCCGGCGCGCTATCTCGATATGCCGTCCGATAGGCCGGGGCCGCGCCGGTGGGCGATTTATGCGCCTCGATATGCTGGCCGGCTTTCCCGTATCCGTCCCTGCCGGTGCTGGAGCGGTGCGGCCATAGGTTTGACGCCCTTCATGGACGATTGAAACGGTTTCCATTGTGTTACCGATTTTATCATTGCATGTTTCCTGTTTGCGGCGTGCTGTCAGGTTTCATCTCGCCTTGTGTTTCGGTTTGCTTTCTTGCTTTTTCGAGTATTATTTGGATTAGCCTGCGCCATTGGGGATCTTCGATTACTTCCTCTGTTATTACCACCACGATACTCTTATTGCCCTCATGTATGGGGAATGTACCCACTTCAGGATAAGGTATCATTTTGCAAGAAACGTCATATTCTTGCGTCGCATCATTACCTCCAGCAGTAGCGCGACAAACCTTTGATTCTTTGTCCGCTTCGAAGATTTGATCGCGCTTCACTATAGTGCCGTTACTTAGCTCACATTCACAATCATCGATGCCTAAAAACTCAGCTATCGGGTCTTTGCCTAATAAGATCACAGAGACAGCAAGTATCCCGTCCTTTATTTTGTCCCAGTTCCTCCAAACTAGTTTTGCCCCCTCCTTAGTCCCCTGCCAAACAATATATCCTGAAGCAAATTGATCCACAGATACCCCATTTATCTTTGGCAACTTTGCGGCATCTTCCTTGTCTATCTCAAACTGGTAAAATTGATACGGATTGCCCATTTCCCCGCCCAGAGCCGTTTGACTTACAGCCGAAAGCATCAAAGCAAAGACGACGGCAATACTCAGGATAGTGCGCTTCATGATTCCGCTTCCTTTCTGTTTGTGGTTCCGGTTATCGAGAAAGCTGCTATTTGATTCGTTTGTGTTGAAAGACTAATCGCGCGTTCCGACAATGGCTATTTTCAGAATAGAAAATCCAAAGGTGCTGATTGTCGTCGCTGACTTTGAATGATACCGGAGCCATGCTGCCTTCCTTTATTTTTTGCAAATGGGCAATTACTCTTGCCACCCGTTCTCGTGTAGCTTGTGTTGTTCCAAACTGTTTATCATTTCCATTCTTTATATAGGATGGTGTGTATTTGATTATATCATTCATGTGCTTGGCTGCTATTGGGCAAATAGGCGAAGACATTTCCAGAAATGGGCCTACCTTATATTGATTATCAGATATCATTGAATAGTTCGTTTTGTAGTGTAAGGCGCAACCCTTTGTATTCAACACCTTATCCATATCCGGCTTATAATTAATAGTAGTCGTGCTTGCATTATCGAAAATCCGGCGATCATTTCGGCCAGAAAAATCCTCTAGCGCTTTACCATCTTCGCAAAAGGTTTTCATCGGCTGCCATTCTCCGATAAGCGTTTGTCCGAAAGCCGGAACGGCAATCAGCATCAACCCGGATAGTGCGATAGCGGCAAGTGTCTTCATGTTTCCGCGTCCTTTGGCGGTCCCGGTTCGCCCCGGCTGGTTCGTGGTGGCAGGGAATCCGGCCCAGGCTGCGCTTGCCATGCTGACGGGAACAAGCACATTGGCGAGGCTACCTAGGCGGAAGCCGGCGCACAAGCGCCGGATATGCAGGCAAGCCGCCTGCCCAAGTCTGGATACGGGAATCCACGATGACCTGCGGGATCGTCGCGCCGCTGCCCGGGGGTGCCATGGGGCGCTGCCGCAGCCAAGCCTCTTCACAGCGTCGGTTCCTCCGGCAACGGCATCCAATGAGAGGGGTGTTGATTCCACATGCGCTCGGAATCGGGAAAGCCGGCGAAGGTCCACCACTCCCCGTTGTCGCACCGATAGGCTACGGCCATATCTCCGCTCTCAAAGTATAGTAGTATTCTCGTGCCGTCTTTCGGTGCCGTTTCAATAGGATTCCAGTTCGATATCCAAAAGACTTCCGCCATCGCCTATCCTCTCTTGCTGAAAGTGGCAGCCACAACATCCCGACCGGCTTGCGCGCTGAAGGTTGAGTCCGGCACCGGGCGGGCCGTCCCAATCAGGCCATCAAGTGGTAGCGGCGCAGGGGCGTGTGTTGCGACTGCCGAAGCAAGCTTGGCCGCTACCGGCAGGCCACCGCAATGGCGGTTGGACCCCATCATCGCGTTTCCTCGGATTCGCCCGCACGATCGGCGTCTCCATAAGCGGCGCAAGGATGCCGTTGCGGTCGAGGATGCGCAGCATATCTGCGGTGACCCATGCCAGATGCCGGAGGCCATGGGTTGCTGCTTCGTGAAGAATGAAGCGGATGACGGTTTGCTCAAATTCGTCCACCCCGTCAGTCTGGCCGGTTCGCGCCCCGTTGCAAACCTTTGTTTGTAATCCCCAAACTATTTATTTGCACAACGAATAATCGAATAGAGATTGCGGATTAGAACGATTCCATCAACTGCCAATCTCTTGTTTAGTTTGTTGAACTCGCTAGCTAGCGTTGGGTTAAATCTATCTTTTGCAAACTCATCATTTTTTGCAACTAATGCCTTCCGAAGACCTTCAACTTTCTCGCTAAGGGCCTTATCGTGTTGGGCCAAACATTCTGCCGGGATATGCGCGCTTGCATTACATGCTATGAAGGATATCGCAATAGCAACGATAGCGGCTTGAAGCGTCTTCATTGTGGATTTCCTTCCAGCGGTTCCGATTCGCCCCGGCCGGTCCATGGCGGTATGGAAACCGGCCCAGGCTGCGCTTGCCATGCTGACGGGAACAAGCGCGTTGGCGAGCCTACCGAGGCGGAACCCGGCGCACAAGCGCCGGATATGCCGGCAAGCCGCCCGTCCAAGTCTGGATACCGGAAGCCGGCATGGCGGGCGGGATTGCCGCGCTGCTGGCCGGGGCTACCATAGGGCGTTGCCTCATAATATCGGGATTGCTGCTGGGATTTCAGTGTCCGTTGGCACCGGGGAATCCGCAATGGCGCAATCGCGGTATCGGAAACATTTCTGTTACTTGTTGCATTCCATCGCCGCTGCGATATTCGCCCCGATGCGCTCGGCGGCGGCCTCGACCTCCCGGTCGCCGACATGAGCGTATCGGAGCGTCATGGTCGGCTGAGCATGACCGAGCATGCGGGCGACGGTCGGTAGCGGAACGCCATTGGCCACGGCCTGGCTCGCTACCGTGTGGCGCAGGTCGTGCAGGCGCACGTCCTCAAGACCGGCCTCCCGCCGCGCCCGAAGCCAGAAATGGAGATTGGGGGACAGCGGTCCCGCCGGATTTCGGGGAGACGGAAAGACATATGCGCCTCCCGCCCTCGGCTGTCGCGTGATGATGGCCTGCGCCGCCTCGCTCAGCCACACCGTGCGCGGTCCCGTCTTGGCATTGGCAAGCCTGAGCATGTCCCCGTCGACCTCCGACCATCGCAGCCTGAGGATTTCGCTCTTGCGGCAGCCGGTCAGCAGAAGCAGGCGGATGATATCGGCCTGCGCCTGCCGCGAGGGCCGTTCCTCCACCAGCCGGTCAAGCGTCCGGTGAAGCCGGGCGATCTCCTCCGCCGACAGGAAGCGGGTCATCTTCCTGCCAGGGTTCATCCGGATGTCCTGCGCCGGGTTGTGCTGCACATGACCGGCGGCGATGGCAGCCGCCATGATCCGGCGCAGCAGGCCGAGCGCCATGTTGGCCGCGCCCGGCGTCTTGCGGCTCATGGCGTCGAACCAGCGTTCGACACGCGGCCTGCCGAGGCGGTCGAGGCGCAGCGCGCCGAAGGCGGGCAGAAGTTGGCGTCGCACCATGCGCTCGCAATGCTTGCGCCAGCGCGTATCGCAACTACGGGTAGGCAACCAGCCTTCCGCGACGAACTCCCGGAAGAGGGGAACCGCAGCCCGCCTTGCGCCGTCTCCGCCGATCTGCGGATGGGCGCCGTCGAGCATGGCCCGGCATTCCCTGCGGGCTTCCTCCACCGTCATCAGCCGGGCCGGGCCGATGGTCGTCCGCACAGCCCTGCCGTCCACGCTCCCGTGCCATACGAAACTGCGGTGCCCGGAAGGACGGACCCGCACTCCCAGACCGGCAAGGCGGCCGTCCCGGACGATGTATTCCGTCGCGGCCGGCCGCAGCCTGCGGACCGAAGCATCGGTCAGGCGGATGCTGCGGGTCCGGCGGCTGTCGTCCCTCCTTTCGGTCATGACACCGCTCCCGACAGCAGCGGTGCCAGCGTCTCGACCGTCTCCCTGACTGTCGCGTCGGACAGATGCGCGTATTTCAGCGTAGTCGCTGCATTCACATGGCCCAGGAGCCGCCCCACCGTGCGGATCGTCTCGCCGCTCGACAACGCCATGCTGGCGAAGGAATGACGGGTGTCATGAAGGCGAACATCCTCAAGGCCCGCCTCGGCGCGCAACTGCATCCAGAAGCCGTCCAGCCAGCCCCAGGGCGCGCTCCAGCCTCCGATGGGGAACACGAAGCGCGAGGAACGCGGCAGCCCGCCGAGAACCTCCCGTGCCGCCGCACAAAGCCAGACCGTGCGGGGGCCTGTCTTGCTGTCGCCGAGGTAGAGCCTGCCGTCGCGGTAGAAGCGCCATTCGAGGCCGATGATCTCCGACTTCCGGCAGCCGGTCAGCAGAAGCAGGCGCAGGGCCGCGACCCGGAAGGGCTGCCGGGCCTCATGCCGCTCCAGCGCCATGCCGAGGCGGCGGTATTCCTCCGGCGACAGGAAGCGCTCCGAGCGCTTCTGCCGGTAGCGCCTTATGCCCTTGCAGGGATTGCCGCCGTCGGGACGATACCCCCATGCCTCGGCCTGCTGCATGATGACGGAAAGCACAGGCGCCGAACGGTTCGCCGCAGCCGGCGTCGCATGCAGGGAGCGGAACCAGCGCTGCACCTCCTCGCGGGTGATGTCCGCAATGGGCCGGCCCGCAAAGAAGGGCAGCAACTGATCATGGAGATAGCGCCGGTTGGCCGCGAGCGTACGCGGCTTCCAGCGCCTGCCGTAGCGGGAGAAGACTTCCTCGGCGACGGTCTCGAACGGCACATCGCCGGACATGTCCGCATCGATGTCCCTGTCGTCGCGGAGCGCGGCGAGCATGGACCGGGCGCGGGCGCGCGCCTCGGCCTCGGTCATGACCGCCGCATCGCCGACGATCTTCCAGACCCGGTGGCCCCGATGCTGGCTGTGAATGAAGTATCGCTTCCTGCCCGAAGGCATGATGCGGATGCCGTAGCCCTTCAGTTCGGCGTCGCGGATATTGCGGACGGACTTGCGGGGCCGGAGGGTATAGACCCGGCGCTGGGTGAGGCGAATGGCAGGCATGACTGCGGTTCCCCGATCGGTTGCACCTGAGTGCAGGACCGGGTTCGATCACGCGCCCGGTTGCACCGGAAACGGGGAAATTCCATAATCATGTCAGATAGTTAGCACCGAAGGTGCGCCATGATGTGTCATGCGGGCCGGCGGGACCCCGTGCGATATGTCATGATTTGTCATGATCTGCATGCGCTCGGCGCATATCCTGTAGCCGGTTTGGGCATGAGCTCCGGATACTCCATCCGGTTTCTCCGGCTTCGCGTCTTCGCCATGGGCCTTCCTCCCGATCCGTCTTCGTTCCGTTTTTCCCGCCGCCCGGCTGCCCGAGCGGCGGGACCCTGTTTCGCGCGTATCGCGCCCGCGCCTGCGTGCGGGCGCGGGCGGGCGTTTCGCGGCGGCGCGGCTCGCGCGCCTGATTGCGCCTGTGCGCCCGCGCGCGCGAGCCGGGCGCAGGACGCACCCCTCCTGTCGGTTCCGCCGGTGGTTTTTCGCGCCGGCGCCGGCGCGGCGGGAAGCGGCCTCCGGATGCCGCTTCCCGTATTTTGTTCGTTCTTTATTCGTAACTGCCCAGGATGGTTCCCGTGGCGTTAGGGATGTCCGGGTTCCGTTCAGGCGTATTTGATGCCGTCGATGAAGCTTTCGGAGGATCCGGTCAGGGTATCGAGGACATCGCGACCCTGCTTTTGTGCCGTGGCGAT
>JAJDYL010000175.1 GCA_022825195.1 Alphaproteobacteria bacterium | reverse complement strand
GGCCCAAACCCCGGACCCGGCACCCGTGGCCAAGCGTGCGCTTCGCCGTCACTACCCGAGGTAGGAGCCGGATGCGTTAGCGCGCACGTCCGGATCTGTGCGGGGGGCGCCGGGAAACCGGCGTCCCTACCGCGACCGGCGACCGTGGCGGGCCCGCCGTTTCCGGTCCGCGGGCGGCGGCCCTTATACCGCCTCGGGCCGCGGTCCGCCGGTGGCCCAGTCGAGGAGCTGGGCGGTGTGGAGGACGGGGAGGCCCGTGGCGCCGGCGATCTGGACCATGCAGCCGATATTGCCCGCCGCCACGGCATCCGGCCGTGTGCTCTCGATATGAGCGGCCTTGCGCGCGCCGAGGCGCGCCGCCAGTTCCGGCTGCAGCAGGTTGTAGGTGCCGGCGGAGCCGCAGCAGATATGGCCTTCGGGCACGGCGAGCGGCTCGAAGCCTGCCGCCTCCAGCAGGCGCACGGGCAAGGTCGTGATTTTCTGCCCGTGCTGCATCGAGCAGGCCGAGTGGTAGGCGATCCGCAGCCGGGGGGCCGCGCCGCCCGCCGCCCGTTCCGCGAAGCCGAGCTCGTCCAGCACTTCGGCGAGGTCGCGGGTGCGGGCGGAAACCCAGGCCGCGTTCTGGGCGTGCGCCGGGTCGTTGCGCAGCATGTAGCCATAGTCCTTCACCTGCGTGCCGCAGCCGGAGGCGTTGACGACGATGCGGTCGGGCCGGGCGCGCAGCCACGCGCGGACATTGGCCGCCGCCGCCCGCTTCCCCGCGCCGGCCCGGCCCATATGGTGGACGAGCGCCCCGCAGCAGCCCGCCCCCTCCGCGACGACCACCTCCGCGCCCATGCGGGTCAGCAGCCGCACCGTCGCCTCGTTGATCGCAGGGTCGAGCACGGTCTGCGCGCAGCCCGTCAGCAGAGCCACCCGCATCCGCCGCTCCCCTTCTGCCGGGAAGGTCTGCGGCCGGTCCACCGGCGAGGGCGAAGGCAGGCGGCGGGGCGCCATGCCGGCCATCGCGCCGAGCCTGCCCGGCAGGAAGCGGGCAAGCGGCTTCGCGGCCATCGCGCCCAGCAGCGCCGCGCGGAACAGCGCCGGGCGCGGCAGCACCAGCGCCAGCAGCCGGCGCAGCCAGCGCTCCGGCAGAGGGCGCGCGAAAGTTTGCTCGATATGGGCGCGCGCATGGTCCACCAGGTGCATGTAGTTCACGCCCGAGGGACAGGTCGTCATGCAGGACAGGCAGGAGAGGCAGCGGTCGACATGGCGCACGGTGCGCGCGTCCGCGGCCCGGTCGTTCTCCAGCATGTCCTTGATGAGGTAGATGCGCCCGCGCGGGCTGTCGAGCTCGTCGCCGAGCAACTTGAAGGTCGGGCAGGTGGCGGTGCAGAAGCCGCAATGCACGCAGCGCCTCAGGATCCGCTCCGAGGCCGCGACATCCGGGTCGGCAAGCTGCGCCAGGCTGAAATCGGTCTGCATCAGAGGCCCTCGCCCATGCGGCCGGGATTGAGGATGCGCTTCGGGTCGAAGCTCTCCTTCACCCGCCGCGAGAGCGCCGCCAGCGCCGGCGGCTGCGGATGGAAGACGGCCTCGGCCGCGCGCACCCCCTCGGGCGCGCGCACGCAGGTCGCATGGCCGGCGAGGCCCTCGCGGAGCACCGCCCCGTGCCGCCCCGCCTCCAGCGCCAGCCAGAGGAGCCCGCCCGCCCAGTCGAACAGCCGGCCCGCGATCGGCAGGCCGCGCGCCGCCAGCCGCGCCGCGACCGCCGCTCCGTCGGCCGGCGCCACGGAAAGCCGCCAGAGCTGCTCGCCCCGCCCCGCCAGCGGCCGCACATCGCGCACCGCCTCCCAGAAGGCGCGTGAGGCGGCCTCCGCCAGCACCTCCGCCTCGCCGCCGAAGTGCGCCAGCAGCGACTCGCGCCGGCTCGCCACGGAGACCGCCGGCCCCTCCAGCCGGAGGCCCGTGCGCCCGCCCCCGTCGGGCAGGTGGGCGAAGCCCGAGACCTCCGCCGAAAGGCCCGAGGCCCCGGTCATCAGCGCGACGGCCGCCGCGTCGTCCAGGCCCCGGAACACCACCGTCTCCTCGGTTTCCGGCCTGGGCAGCACCTTGACGGTGATCTCGCTCATCACGCCGAGCGTGCCGTGCGAGCCGGCCATGAGCTTGGAGAGGTCGTAGCCGGTCACGTTCTTCATCACCCGCCCGCCCGATTTGAACGGCTCGCCCCGCCCGCTGACGGCGCGGAAGCCCAGCACATGGTCGCGCGCCGCCCCCGCCCGGATGCGGCGCGGGCCGGAGGCGTTGACCGCGACCGCGCCGCCGAGCGTGCCCCGGCCGGCCGGGCCGCCCAGAATGGCGCCGTAATCCGCCGGCTCGAAGGCGAGCTGCTGGCCCTGCTGGTCGATCAGGCCCTGGATTTCGCGAAGCGGCGTGCCGGCTCCGGCCGTCAGCACCAGCTCCGCCGGCTCGTAGAGCGAGACGCCGCGCAGCGCCGCCGTGGTGAGCCGGCGTCCGGCCTCGACGGCGTGGCCGAAGCCGCGCTTGCTGCCCTCGCCCTCGACCGCGAGCGCAACCCCGCCGGCGACCGCCCCGGCTATCGCCTCCTCGAGCTCGGCCTCGTCGCGGGGCGCCAGGACCTCCATCGCCGTCGGAGCCGGCCGCCGGCCTCAGAAGCGCGGCAGGTCCGGGAAGGGCAGCGCGCCGCCCCGGACATGCATCCGCCCGAGCTCGGCGCAGCGGCGCAGGGTCGGGAAGACCTTGCCCGGATTGAGCCGGTGCTCCGGGTCGAAGGCGCATTTGACCCGCTGCTGCTGGTCGAGGTCGGCGTCGGTGAACATGGTGCCCATCAGGTCGCGCTTCTCGACGCCGACGCCGTGCTCGCCGGTCAGCACGCCGCCGACGGCGACGCAGAGCTTCAAAATGTCCGCGCCGAAGGCCTCCGCCTTCCCGATGTCGCCCGGCCGGTTGGCGTCGTAGAGGATCAGCGGGTGCAGGTTGCCGTCGCCGGCATGGAACACATTGGCGACCCGGAGCCCGTGCCGTTCGGCCAGCGCCGACATGCCGGCCAGCACTTCGGCGAGCCGGCCGCGCGGGATGGTGCCGTCCATGCACAGATAGTCCGGCCCGATGGCGCCAACGGCCGGGAAGGAGTTCTTGCGCCCGGCCCAGAAGCCGAGCCGCTCCTCCTCGCTCTCGGAGGCGCGGATCACCGTTGCGCCCGCGTCCCGCGCTATGCCCGACACCCGCCCGACGAGATGGTCCACCTCCGACGCCTCGCCGTCGAGCTCGCAGATCAGCAGCGAGGCGGCGTCCGTCGGGTAGCCGCAGGGCTGGAAGTCCTCCGTCGCCCGGATCGCAGGGCCGTCCATCATCTCCAGCCCGCCGGGGACGATTCCGGCCGCGATGATGTCCGCCACGCACCCGGCGCCCGCCTCCACCGTCGGGAAGGCGAGCAGCAGGCCGCGCGCGATCTCCGGCTTCGGCAGCAGGCGCACCGTCACTTCGGTAATCACGCCGAGCAGGCCTTCCGAGCCCGTCATCAGCCCCATCAGGTCGTAGCCCTCGGAATCGAGGTGCTTGCCGCCCAGATGCACGATTCCGCCGCCCATCAGCACGACTTCGAGGCCGAGTATGTTGTTGGTGGTCAGCCCGTATTTCAGGCAGTGCACGCCGCCCGAATTCTCGCCGACATTGCCGCCGATGGAGCATGCGATCTGCGAGGAGGGGTCGGGCGCATAGTAGAAGTCCCGCTCCGCGACCGCATCGCTGATCGCGAGATTGGCCACGCCCGGCTGCACGCGGGCGCACCGGTTTTCGTAGTCGATCTCCAGGATGCGGTTGAACTTGCCCATCGCCAGCAGGATGCCGTCGCCGAGCGGCATCGAGCCGCCGGAAAGCGAGGTGCCGGCCCCGCGCGGCACCACCTTCACGTTCATCTCGGCCGCCAGCGCCATGATCTCCTGCACCTGGGGCACCGTCTCCGGCAGGGCCACGACAAGCGGAAGCTGGCGGTACATTGTGAGCGCATCGCACTCATAGGCGCGCATCGCCACTTCTTCGGCGATCACGCTTTCTTCGGGCAGGATGGCGCGCAGCCGGCGGATGAGCCGGTCGCGGTTCTCCAGGATCGCCGCTTCGGGCGCCGGCATCGTCAGCGACATGGGCAGACGCCTCCTCGACCGCGCGCCAGTCTAGGGCGTTTCCGGCGGGAACGGAAATGCCTGCACCCTCCACGCCGCCGCCGCGGCGCGCTATGCTGGCCGCCGGCGAGGATTGCGGCGGAGGGCCGGGCCATGGCGGGCGGCACCTGGATTTCCTTTCCCCACAGCGAGGGCGAGACCAACCGGCGGGCGCATGTCCGGCTGCCGGACGGACGTTTCGAGCGCGAGCTCGGCCGCGAGGGCTTCTTCGGCCCGGCGGCGCACATGTACCACCGCAATCCGCCGACCGCCTGGACCGGCTGGGACGGTCCGCTGCGCCCCCGCGCCTTCGACCTCAACAAGCTCCCCGTCGCCGCCTCTCCGTGGGACGCCCGGCGGGTGCTGCACAACGCCCATGTCGACTACCGCTTCTGGCGCGCCGAGGGGCGGATGGACCATCTGGTCCGCAATGGCGACGGCGACGACCTGCTCTTCCTGCACCGCGGCAGCGGCGACTTCTTCTGCGATTACGGGCGACTCCCGGTCGAGCAGGGAGACTATGTCGTCATCCCGCGCGGGACCATGTGGCGGCTCGATGCCGAGGGGCCGGTCGAGGCGCTGCTGATCGAGGCGACCGGCGGTTTCTACCGGCTGCCGGAGAAGGGCATGGTGGGGCGCCACGCGGTGTTCGACCCGGCTGCGCTCATCCTGCCGCGCATCGACGACGCCTTCCGCGCCCAGCAGGGGCCGGGCAGCTGGCAGGTGCGGATCAAGCGGCGCGGCGCGATCAGCCGCGCCACCTTCCCGTTCAACCCGCTGGACGCCGTCGGCTGGCACGGCGACCTTTCGGTGGCCAAGCTCAATGTGCGCGAGATCCGCCCGCTGATGAGCCACCGCTACCACCTGCCGCCCTCGGCGCACACCACCTTCGTCGCCGACCGGTTCGTCGTCTGCACCTTCGCGCCGCGCCCGGCGGAGACCGACCCCGAAGCGCTCAAGGTGCCGTTCTTCCACAACAACGACGACTATGACGAGGTGATCTTCTACCATTCCGGCGACTTCTTCAGCCGCGACGGCATCGACGCCGGCATGGTGACATTGCATCCCTGCGGCTTCGCCCACGGCCCCCATCCCAAGGCGCTCGGCCGGATGCTTGGCGGCGGCAAGGCCTTTCTCGACGAATATGCCGTGATGCTGGACGCGCGCGATGCGCTCGACGTGGCGGAACTGCCGGAAGACATCGAGTGGGCCGGCTATGTCGAGAGCTGGCAGGGCGCGCTCGCCTTCGCGCCGGACGCGCCGGAAAACGGAGGCGGCGGGACGTGACGGCTTCCTGAGGCCGGCATGCGCGTCGCCCGCGCGCTGAAATGGGCCGCACTGGCCGTTGCGGTCCTTGCCGCAGTTGCGGTTGCCATTCTCCTGTCGGTCGATGTCAGCAGCTACCGCGATGAAATAACAGCGGAATTTCGAAAGGCCACGGGCCGCGGGCTCGTCATCGGCGGCGATATCGACCTGTCGCTCTCGCTCACGCCCGCCATCGTCGTCGAGCGGGTCGCCGTCGCCAATGCCGGCTGGGGCTCGCGCCCGGCCATGGTCTTGCTGGAGCGCGCGGAGGCCGAGGTCGAATTGCTGCCGCTGCTCGCCGGCAAGTTTCGCGTGACACGGCTCATCCTCGTCGAACCGGACATCCTGCTCGAGGTGAACGCGGACGGCCTCGCCAACTGGCGCACCGGGCCGCCTGCGGACCCCCCTGCCCCTCCGACAGCCCGCTCAGGGCCCGAGCAGGAACGGGGGAAGAAGGCGGAGGCCGGCCCGCCGCCGGTCCCGGTTTTCAGCCATGTGGAAATCCGCCGGGGACGCCTGGCGTACAGGGACGCCCGGACCGGCGAGGACATGCGCTTCGACCTCGACCGGGTGTCGGCCCGGGCGGAGTCGTTCGGCGCGCCGCTGGAGATCGACGCGGGCGGCGCCTGGAACGGGTCAGCGTTCCGGGTCTCGGGCACGGTCGATTCCCTAGCGGACATCGCGGCCGGACGGCCGGTCCGGCTCGACCTCGCGGCCGGGGCGCTGGGGTTCGACGCGCAGCTGGCGGGCACGGTCGCCGAACCCGGCAAGCCCGCCGGCCTCGACCTCCGGGTCCGGGTGCGCGGCGCCGGCCTGGCTTCGCTCTCGCCGATTGCCGGTCCGGACCTGCCGAAGCTCGGCCCGGTCGCCTTCGACGCCCGCATCGAGGGCGGCGCCGACAGGCTCCGGATCGAGGACATCGAGGCCGCGCTTGCCGCAAGCGACATTTCCGGGCGCCTCGACCTTGCGCTCGCGGGCCCGCGTCCGCGCCTTTCCGGGACGCTGGCATCGACGGCCATCGACCTCGCCGGCCTGCGGTCGAAACCCGCGGGCGCGAAGCGCCTGGTTTCCCCGGGCGGCGGCGCGAAACCGGCGAAAGCGCCGCCCGAACGGGTCTTCTCCGACGATCCGTTTTCCCTGGACGGGCTCAGGGCCGTCGATCTCGACCTGGAGCTGAGCGTCGAAAGACTGGCCGGCCTTGCGGTTCCGCTCGAAGCGGTCCGGACCCGCATGCGCCTCGAAGGCGGTGCGCTCGCGATGACGCCGTTCTCGGCGGCCGTGGCGGGCAGTCCGGTGCAGGGCGAGCTCCATATCGACGCCCGCGGCGCGACACCCGGCCTCCGGCTCACGGCGCGGGCTCCGGACCTGGATGTCGGCCGGCTGCTGGCGGCAGCGGGCGTGACCGGCCTCTTCCAGGGCAAAGCCAGGGCGAGCGCCGACCTTTCGGGCTCCGGCGCGTCGATGGCTGCGCTGATGGCCGGCCTCGACGGCGACATCCGGCTGGTGGGCGGCAGCGGGCGCCTGGAGACGCAGGCATTCGACGCGGCGGTCGGCGGCGCCGGCGCCCTGCTCGGCGCGCTGTTCTCGGGCCGGACGCAGTGGACGGTCGTCAATTGCGCCGTCGCCTCCGTCGGCATCGAGAAGGGCCGCGCGGCGGTCCGGGCGGCATTGATCGACACCGAATATTCGACCGTCGCGGCGACGGGCGCGGCGGACCTGGCCTCGGAGAGGCTCGACCTCACCGTCGAGCCCCGGGCGAAATCCCCGACCCTCACCGTCGCCGTTCCGGTCCGCGTCGGCGGAACCTTCGCCGAACCGGAGTTCCGGCCCGAGACCGGCGCCGCGCTGAAAAAGCTCGGCGGTCTCGTCGCCATCGCGCTGTTTCCCCCGGCCGCCATCGCGGGCCTCGGCGAGCTCGGCGGCGGCGGCAATGAATGCCTGAAGACCGCGGCGGCCCGGCCGGCGCCGCAGCCGGCCCCTGCCTCGCCCGAAAAGGCGATCCGGCAACTCAGGGACAATCTCAAGGGCGCGGTGAAGGACATCAGGCGCAGCCTGAAGGGCCTGCTCCGCCGAAACGGCGATTGATACCAACCTCTCCACGCAGGACTCATGTCTTCTTCCCGCCACGGGCGCCAGTCTGCGGCCGCGGGTATGCCTGTGGCGCCCGCCGCCAATGCCGGGGCGGCCGGAAGACCGGCGGAAGCGTCATGGAATGTCATGATCTGTCATGTTTTGTCATGGGGGCCGGTCTCCGCGCCGGCCGTTTCCGCTGGTCCGGGAGCCGTTCGCAAGGCATCGCAGCCTCCTTTCCGTCCATGGTCCCGGACACCCGGTTGCCGGAGGCGCGTCCCTCTCCCGCGCATAATGCGCGCGCGCGTTTCGCGGCGGCGCGTGGGCGCCCGCGTGCGCGAGGCGGCGGGCGGGACCCCTGCCGGAATGTCATGAAATGTCATGCGGCCCTGCGGTCGCGGTAGGGACGCCGGTTTCCCGGCGCCCCCCGCACAGATCCGGACGTGCGCGCTAATACCAGCGGTTGAGGTTTGAGACTCATTGAGGGGATTCCCAAGGAGATCGACTTCTGACTCAATGCCGATCCAGCGATTGGAGTATCGGTATGAGGGCAGGGATCCCATTGAGGGAGGATTTCGATGCGGCGCAGTT
>JAJDYL010000209.1 GCA_022825195.1 Alphaproteobacteria bacterium | reverse complement strand
TCCGCATAGCCGGCCTGCCTTGCGGCGCCGGCGGCATTGCCGGAGACGGCATAGTGGCGGCAGAAGGCTTCCTGCCGGGTGGAGAGGGCGACGGCGGGATCGATGATGGGCATGGGGTGCGGCTCCTTTCGTTCCGCTGGGCGTTCGCCCCGGCTTCCCCGCTCGGGGGCGGGGACAGGCTCGGGCCGGGGTGACAGTTATGGTTGCTCCCGGCGGGGAGCGGCCCTGTTTCGCGCGCGTATCGCGTGCGCGCCTGCGTGCGGGCGCGGGCGGGCGTATCGCGGCGGCGCGGTTCGCGCGGCTGATTGCCCGCGCGCCCGCCTGCGCGGCGGGATGCCGGGCGCACTTCGCCTGTCGGCTGAATCGGGGTCGTTCCGCACCGGGCCGGCGCGGGCGGGAGCGGCTCCGGATGCCTCTTCCCTCGGACCCATCATACCACTGTTTCTGAGAATGCAAGCCCCAAACAGAGAAATATTACTTAAATTTCAGGAACAATCTGTCATATACCTTCATCGCCCGGCGCCTGCCTTCGCAGCGGCGACGATTTCGGGTTTGGCCCGAAATACAATCCAACCGGAACGGATTCTGCAATAACACCGTGTTCACACCTTCGGCCGAACGCATCGCGCGGGCGCGGCGCATCATCGCCGGGTTCGACGCCGCCGACACGGAGCTGGTGGTGATCGACGGCAAGCTCATCGAGAAATCGGTGTTGCGCGAGATGCACCGCATCGTCGCCATCGCCGAACGGACCGGCGCCGGATAGAGGCATGCGCCGTCGAAGCCCGTCCGGGATATAGCAAATGTCGTAAGTCGCGGTTCTTATAGCAAAGCGCCATAGCGCAGCCATTCGGAGACTGAAAGTCTCCTTTGCGAAACTGGTAAGGATTCGCAGAGGCGGGCGTCATGGATTCAAAGAACCTCCCCAAAGGGGCATCCCCTCTTCTCCGTCGACTGGCGGCGGTCCTGAGCGGCTTCCTGATGACGCTGGTCCTTCTGATGAGCAACGGAATCCAGCATCTGGGTGGAAAGGCGCCGTTTCACTTTATTCAGGAAGCCCACGGCGATGGTGACGGGGATGGCGACGGCGACGGCGATGGTGACGGAGACGGCGATGGTGACGGGGATGGTGACGGAGACGGCGATGGAGACGGCGATGGAGACGGGGACGGCGATGGAGACGGGGACGGGGATGGCGACGGCGATTCGGATGGGCCTTCTGGCGGCCGTGGCGGGCTTGTTGACAGCCTGCGCGACGGGACATTCTGAAACCGGACCGGGCCGGGCCTGTCCGTCCCTCGTTGCGTATTCGTCGGAATTCCGGGAACGGGCCGCGGATGAGATCGAGCGGCTGCCGGAAGAGTCGCCGATCGTCGCGATGCTGAGCGACTACGCCATGATGAGGAAACAGACCCGCGACTGCATCCGCAGCCTGGCGGGGTCCTGACCGCCCATACCGGGGAGACAGACAATGGCGAATGCCGGGACTCCGGAGGCAGGCGCCCGTTTCACGAGGATCGCCGAGCGCGTGGATATCGCGCCGCTGCTGGAAGAGCTGGATGCGGCGCCGGACATGTGGTCCGCCGATACGAGCCGCCAGCGAAAGGTCCGCTGCCAGCGCCATACCCGCAACATCTTCCTGCGCGCGCCGAAGAAACCGCTTCCCCCCGGCGCAAGGAACGCCAACGATGTCCATGAAAGCCGCCTTGCGCCGGCGGCTCGCAGGTTTCCCCTTGCTTTGGCGTTCTGCGAGCGGGTCGCCGCTGAACTCGACGCGGAATTGGGGCGGGCGACCCTGGTGACGCTCCTTCCGAAGAGTCAGGTTTACCCGCATGTCGACGCCGGGGCCTATTACCGGGTCCGGGACCGCCTGCATCTGGTCCTGAAGAGCCCGCGGGGAAGTCCGCTTACAGCCGGCGGCGAGACCGTCGTGATGCGCGAGGGAGAGCTCTGGGCATTCGACAACAAGGCCCGACATTTCGCCGACAATCCCTCCTCGGAGCCGCGCGTTCACCTGATCTTCGATGTCCTGCCGGCTCCGGGCCGGGGCCTTTACGCCTTGCCTCCTCTCGCTGAAGGTCCTTGAGCGTCACGCATTCGGGGGGCGGGCGCCGAACTCCGTCGGGCGGAGTATCTTGATCGCCGCCGCCAGCGCATGCGCCGCTGAGTCCAGCCGCACCGCGTTGTCGTATGCTTCCGTTCGCAGCGCGCCCAGAACGCGGTCAGTTCTGGAAACATAGTACATGTCGCGCCAGTCCCGAAACTGGAGTTGCCGCAGCGACCTCAGTCCGCGCCGGATGGCGCGTTCGTAGGCCGACGCCCGCCGTTCTTCTCCGAGCCCGCGGGCAAGCGCCGCGGCGTCCGCCAGCCCTTCCAGATAGGCCCCCGTGGAGGCCGCGTGCGGCGGGCCGAACTCGGGACGGCGCGGATCGTAAAACCTGCCGCGCAAATCCGCCTCGATTCCGTCCCACTGCTGCATCGGCAGGAGCCAGTCGCTCATCTCCAGAACGAAGTCCGCAAATTCGCGGCGCCCGGTCTGCGCGTACAACGACGCGCAAGCCTGCGTATGCCAGGGCACGAAAGCCGGGTTCCGTTTGCGGTAGTGCCTTTCGCGGCACCGCTCGAACGCTCTGGCGCAGCGTTCCGGGGATGGGGCGACGGAAAGCCCCTTGCGCGCCGCCTCGGCCCAGAACAGCAACGCTTCCCCGGAATAGAAATTCCAATTCTCCCTGTCGCGGGCGGCGGGGAAGAAGAATGTGCGGAACCCGCGCTCCTCATCGGCCAGCGAATCGACGCCCGCCGCCAGCATGGCCAACTCGTCCGCGAACTCTTCCCTCGCGGGACTTTCCGCGATCGCCAGCGCGGCGAGCGCTGCGGCGCCGAGCTTGGCTCCGGTCGATTCCACGATGGCCCCCCGGCCGTCGCCGAGGGGCTGAAAATACCGGGCCAAGTTGAAGCGCAGATTGCGCCGCGCCGCTTCGCGGATGTCGGCGGAATCGCGCAGCTCCCCCAAACGCGCCAGGGCCAACGACGCCAAGAAGCGGCGGATGGCGTTGTCTGCGGGCGAGTCTTCGCCCCGGCTCGGCCAGTATTTGTAGGGGAGCGCCCCGTCGTCGCCCAGATTGCGAAGCATCCATGCGCCGATTCCGTCTGCAATATCCGCCGCCCGGCCCCTGTCTTCCGGCGCCGCGGTTTCAACCGGCGTCGATCCGCGAAAAAGTTCCACGGGCGGGCGCCCGTCGCCCGAAGGCAATAAGTACTGCCTCGCGGAGAAACAGCGGAGGCGGCCTTCGGCGGCGAATTGCTCCCGGCTGGCGCCCCATTTCTCAAGGCGCCTTTCGAGAGCGCGGTCGAAACCGAGATTCGCCGCCAGCATGCGCGTCGGCGCGAGGCGGAGGACCTCGCCCCGGAATTCGATCTCCATGCCTACAAGGCCGCGGGCGCGCGGATAAAACACCCGTGCGAAACGCCTGTCCGCGACGCGCCGGAAGTTGCTGGCGACGCATATTTCGACCGCTTCGCCGGCGCGGGCGCCGACAAGTTTCCGCAGGGACGCCAGCGCGCCGCAATCGATCCAGCCGGCGCGCCGGGCCGTCCCGTTTCGACGAATGCAGAACCAGGCGTCGCCGTCCGGGACCCGCCGGGGAGTCAATGCGCCCCCGTTCCGCCGCCCGCCCTGTCCCCGCGCGGCGAAGAGGCGTCCGGAATGGACATGAGCAACGGCTGGATTATCTCGGCGACGAATTCAGCCCTGCCGTTGACGCCGGCCTTCGCATAGAGCGAGGTGGCTTGCAGCCGCGCGGTGCTTTCCTTGACGCCTCGGATTCTGGCGATCTCGGCAAACCGGAACCCCTTGATGATGAACCACGCGACGGCCTTCTCGCTGCGGGTCAGGCGCCATTCGTCCAAGCGGTTGTCGATGCTGTCAGCGAGCGCGGTGGAAAGCAGCCTGTTCCGGCGTTCCTCGCGGCTCAGCCGCATACGCAACCGGCGCAGGTCCCTGAGGCCGATCACCAGCGCCATGGATACGCCGACGAACACGACGAGTTCGACAAGAAAGTGGAAGGGGCCGTATTCCTCTTCGTACAACCAGTCTGCGACGATATCGTAGGCGAAGAACAGTATCGCGCCCGCAAGCGCGGTGAGAGCAACGATGCGTTGCTGCACGATGCTTCGGAATCTGCGCTTCATACGACCGTCCGCCCGTATGCCGCGACCGGGATTCGGGCCGGCGACGCGGCCACAGTACAGACTGCCGCGCAAACCCGCCAGCGGCCGGGCCCGCATCGACCGCCTCGCCTACGCGCGGCCCCGATAGCCGTTGACGATGGGGTAGCGGCGGTCGCGGCCGAAGGCGCGGCGGGTGAGCTTGACGCCGGGCGGGGCCTGGCGGCGCTTGTATTCCGCAATGTCGAGCATCCGCCAGACGCGCTCCACGGTCTCGACGCCGTGGCCGCGCGCGGCGATCTCGGCGACCGAAAGCTCGTCCTCGATGAGGCATTCCAGAATATCGTCGAGCGCGTCGTAGGGCGGCAGGCTGTCCTGGTCGGTCTGGTCCGGGCGGAGTTCGGCCGAGGGCGGCTTGTCGATGATGTTCTGCGGCACCACGCGGCCTTCGGGCCCGAGCGCGCCTTCCGGGCGGTTGCGGTTGCGCCACCCGGCGAGCGCGAACACGGTCGTCTTGTAAACGTCCTTCAGCACGTTGTAGCCGCCGCACATGTCCCCGTAGAGGGTCGCGTAGCCGACCGACATTTCCGACTTGTTGCCGGTCGAGAGCACCATGTGGCCGAATTTGTTGGAGAGCGCCATCAGGGTGAGGCCGCGCGCGCGGGCCTGGATGTTCTCCTCCGTCGTGTCCTCGCCGCGGTTGCCGAAGGCGCTTGCCAGCATGGCGCCGAACGCCCCCATCGCCGGTTCGATGGAGATCGTCTCGTAGGAGGCGCCGAGCGCCGTGACCGCCTCCAGCGCATCGTCCAGCGAGGCCTGCGAGGTGTAGGGCGAGGGCATCATCACGCAACGCACGCGGTCGGCCCCGAGCGCATCCACCGCCACCGCCGCCGAGAGCGCCGAGTCGATGCCGCCCGAGAGGCCGAGCACGACGCCCGGAAAGCGGTTCTTGTTCACATAGTCGCGCAAGCCCAGCATCATCGCGGCGTAGATGTCGGCGAGATCGTCCCGTCCTGCCGCCATCGGCCCGCCGGCGCAGTCCATGCCTTCGGCGCCGCGTTCCCAGCGGGTGAGCGCCACCGTCTCCGTCCAGGCGGGAAGCTGCGCCTTCAGCGCCCGGTCGCGCCCGAGCACGAAGGAGGCGCCGTCGAACACCAGTTCGTCCTGCCCGCCCACCTGGTTGACATAGGCAAGCGGCAACCCGCTCTCCACCACGCGCTCGACGGCGATGTTGAGGCGGACATCGTCCTTGGTCGTCTCGAAGGGCGAGCCGTTCGGCACCAGCAGCATTTCCGCGCCGTTCTCTTCCAGGCACTCGACCACGGAGGGCTGCCAGATGTCCTCGCAGATCGGCACGCCGATGCGCACGTCGCGGAAGGAAAGCGGCCCCGGCATCTCGCCCGGATCGAACACGCGCTTCTCGTCGAACACGCCGTAATTGGGCAGCAGCACCTTGTACCGCAGGGCCGCAACCCCGCCCCCGTCGAGCAGCGCGACGGCGTTGTGGAGCCGCCCGTCCTCCCGCCAGGGCAGGCCGACCAGCAATGCCGGGCCGCCGTCCGCGGTCTCCGCCGCCAGCGCCTCGCACGCCTCCCGGCAGGCCTCCTGGAACGCCGGCTTCAGCACCAGGTCCTCCGGCGGATAGCCGGAGAGCACCAGCTCCGGGAAGACGACGAGATCGGCGTCTCCCGCCTCGGCGCGCGCGCGCCGGATGCGGTCCGCATTGCCGGCCACATCGCCCACGGTCGGATCGATCTGGGCGATGGCGATGGCGAGCCGGTCGGTCATCTCCGCCTCAGCAGGAACTCGCGCCCGACCTTGACGCTCGGCTTGCCGTCATACTCGACGATGTCGGCCGTCGCATAGGTCTCGGACCACTGGTCGGGGAGGTAGGAGCCCGTGCCGATGGTATCGACCGGGGCCTGGGCGAGCGCCAGGACCCGGCACTTGCCGGCGGTGAAGCCGGACGAAGCGGTGATCTTCGCCTCCGGAAAGCCGGCGGCGTCGAGCGTCTCGCGCAGATGCCAGATCGCGGCGGCCGTGACGCCCGTGCCGACCAGGTGGCGCAGCTCGCCCTCGGTGCGGTAGTCGCGGATGGCGCGGGGCGCGTTGCGGTCCAGCACCTCGTAGGATTTCTGCAGGTCCAGCCCCTCGGCATAGCGCCCGCCATGGGTGTCGAGGCGAATGGCGACCCGGCCTTCCGCCGCCCGCTCCGGGAAGCGCCGGCAGACGGCGACCGCATCCGACATCTCGGCCCCGTAATAGTCGGTGACGACGGTGAGCGGCTCGTCGGGGAAGGTCTCCACGAACATCTCCGCCGCGCGCAGGGTGGAGCCGGCATAGCCGATCAGCCCGTGCGGCATGGTGCCGAGGCCCCGGTCCGCGCCGAAGAAATGGGCCGTCGCGTCGGTCGCATTGCCGATGAAGCCGACGGCGCCCGCCTCGCGCTTCGCCGCGGCGGAGCCGACGCTCGCGGCATAGGCCATGATCTCGGCCATGTCGGTGCCGGCGCAGTGGCGGGCGTCCATGGCGAGGAAGCCCACATTCGGCAGCGCCATGCACATGGCGCGGGCATTGTAGGCGGCGACGCAGGCGGAGCCGAGCTTCTGGAGGTAGAGCGTCTCCAGGTCGATCAGGTGGCAGAGCGGCCCGGAAATGTAGAGCAGCGGGTCGCCCGCTCCGACCCACACGCCCTCTTCGTAGCGCTCCTCGACCTCGAAAGCCGTGCCGCGCGCGGACGCGACCGCATTCAGCCACTCGACGGTAAGGCGCGAGGCGGAGACCACCGGGCGGCGCATGAACACCGCGTAGGTGACCGGCACGTCGCCGAACCGCTCCACGACCGCCTTGCTCTTGGAGAAATAGGCGTCCGTGTAGTGCGGGACGTCGGCGGCGTCCGGGTGCGGCAGGGCGCCGTCCATCGCCTATTCCGCAGCGATCGCGGGGACGGCGCGGCCGTTGCGCTCTTCCTTCAGCTGCTCGGCGATCAGGAAGGCGAGCTCGAGCGCCTGGCTTGCATTCAGCCTCGGGTCGCAATGGGTGTGGTAGCGGTCCTGCAGGGCCGCTTCGGTCACCGCGCTCGCGCCGCCGGTGCATTCGGTCACGTTCTGCCCGGTCATCTCGAAATGCACGCCGCCCGCCCAGGTGCCGTGCTCGCGGTGGACCGCGAAGAACTCCTGCACTTCCGAGAGGATGGCGCCGAAGGGCCGCGTCTTGAGCCCGCCCGCGGCCTTGACCGTGTTGCCGTGCATCGGGTCGCAGGACCACACGACCTCCGCGCCCTCGGCCTGCACCGTCTCGATCAGGCGCGGCAGGTGGTCCGCCACATTGCCGGCGCCCACCCGGCAGATCAGCGTGAGCCGGCCCGGCTCGTTCTCCGGGTTGAGCTGCCAGAGCAGGCGCTTCAGGTGGTCGGTCGTCAGCGACGGGCCGCATTTCAGCCCGAGCGGATTGCCGACGCCGCGCAGGAACTCGACATGCGCCTCGTCCGGGTCGCGCGTGCGGTCGCCGATCCAGAGCAGATGCGCCGAGCAGTCGTACCACTCGCCCGTCAGGCTGTCGACGCGGGTCAGCGCCTCCTCCCAGGGCAGCAGCAGCGCCTCGTGCGAGGTGTAGAAGGAGGTTTCGCGAAGCTGCGGCGTCGTCTCGGAGGTGAGGCCGCAGGCGGCGATGAATTCCAGCGTTTCGGAAAGCCGGTCGGCCAGGTCGCGATATCGGTCCCCCAGCTCCTCGCGCACGAAGTCGTGGTTCCAGCGGTGGACCTGGTGCAGGTCGGCGAAGCCGCCCATGGCGAAGGCGCGCAGCAGGTTCAGGGACGCCGAGGCCTGGGTGTAGGCCTGGAGCATCCGCCCGGGGTCCGGCTCGCGCGAGGCCTCGTCGAAGCCCATGGCGTTGATGATGTCGCCCCGGTAGCTCGGCAGCTCCACCCCGTCCACGGTCTCGGTCGGGGCCGAGCGCGGCTTGGCGAACTGGCCGGCCATGCGGCCGACCTTCACCACCGGGCAGGCCGCGCCGTAGGTCAGCACCACCGCCATCTGCAGCAGCACCTTGAAGGTGTCGCGGATATTGTTGGCGTGGAACTCGGCGAAGCTCTCGGCGCAGTCGCCGCCCTGCAGCAGGAAGGCCTCGCCGCGCGCGACGCGGGCAAGGTCGGCCTTGAGGTTGCGGGCCTCGCCGGCGAAGACGAGCGGCGGCCAGGTGGCGAGGCTCTTCTCGGCGGCGTCGAGCGCGGCCGCGTCGGTATAGACCGGCATCTGCCGCGCCGGTTTGCCGCGCCAGGTCCGGGGCGTCCAAGTCTCGCCCATGCGCCTACTCCTCCGTCTTGCGCCTCGCAGGGAAGGCGGGGCTATACGCCGAAACGCCCCGGATTTCAAACACGGCCCCGGCCCCCTGCGAGAGGTGTCATGAGATGTCATTAGTGTCCGGTTAAATTGTTGAACAGATTCAATTGGTTATCGTGCTGGAGATTTGGGTTTCGGGGAACGGTTGTGCCAAGTGCTTGTTTTATGGGGATTTTTTCGAAGGGCATGACGGAGAGGACCTGTAACATTCT
>JAJDYL010000111.1 GCA_022825195.1 Alphaproteobacteria bacterium | reverse complement strand
GGGCGCTGTCGCAGGCTGGCAAAAGACTGGGAGAAATCCATCGCTTCCAGCCAAGCTTGGCTCGACATCGCCCACATACGCCTCACGACACGAAGGCTCGCAAGGCCTTGTAACCTTTGATCGAGTTTCGAGTCAGGCTCTACGACCTGATGGATGCGCCGGGAAAGTTCGCGAACTTTCGGCGCCGACTATTAGCGTCAGGCGAGACGCAGCTTTACGTAAGCGCAGTGTCGATCTGGGAGATGCGGCTCAAATTCAATGCGCGCCGTGCTTCGGGCGAGCGCAAGAGCCGGTTCGACCCGAACGATGTCATTCCCGTGCTGGAAAACCAGGGCGTGACATTCCTGCCGATGACGATACGCCACGCCGCCCGCGCCCTCGAGACGCCGCTCGGCCACAGGGACCCGTTCGACGACTTGCTGCTCGTCCAGGCTCAGGAGGAAGGCCTGAAGCTGCTTACCGTCGATCGTCTCCTCGCTGGCCACCCGCTTGCAGTCTCCTCGCAGGAGGCCGGGCCATGATGCAGGACGTGCCGGCGGGGCATATCGCCGCCATCGTCACCGACCTGGAGATGACGGCGCCGCCCGCCGACCCCGGTCCGGTCGCCGGACTGGTACGCTGGCATAGCCCCGATCTGGACGCCTACAGGGCGCTGTTTCGGGAGGTGGGGGAAGACTGGCTCTGGTTCTCGCGCCTTTCCCTCGCGGACGAAGCGCTGGCGGCGATCCTTCACGACCCGCTGGTGGAGCTCTATTCCGGCCCGGACCGGGAGAGCATCGTCGAGTTGGACTTCCGCGAGGCAGGCAGGTGCGAGATCGCGTTTTTCGGGCTCGTGCCGTCCATGATCGGGCGCGGGGAGGGGCGCAAGCTGATGTCGGCGGCGCTGGAATTGGCCTGGCGCGGGGGCGTCCGCAAGGTCTGGCTGCATACCTGTACGATGGACCATCCGGCGGCGCTTCCCTTCTACCTGTCCTGCGGTTTCCGGGCGGTGCGCCGGCGCTTCGAAGTCGAACCCGACCCGAGGCTCGACGGCCGGATAGCGCCGGAAGCCGCGGCGCACCATCCCGTCATCCGCTGAAAGCGGCTTCCAAGAGCCGCATTGCGCAGGGCCGCGAGAATCTTCTAGACGGGCCTTCGACAGATATTTCCGAACCGGGGAACGACAAACATGCAGATATCCATGACAGGACGCACGGCGCTCATTACCGGCGGCAGCGACGGCATGGGCCGGGCGATGGCGCTGAAATTCGCGGACGCCGGCGCGTCGGTCGCCATCGCCGCCCGCCGCCAGGGCCCGCTCGACGAGGCGCAGACCGCGCTCGAAGCGGTTGCGCCCGGTCGCGCGGCCGCCTTTTCCGCCGATGTCAGCAGGGTCGAAGATTGCGAACGGATCTACCGCGATACCGTCGCGCGGTTCGGCGCAGTGGATATTCTGGTCAACAATGCCGGGACCTCCCGGACGGGCAAATTCGAGGAGATCGACGACGCGACCTGGCAGGCCGACCTCGACCTCAAGCTGTTCGCTGCGATCCGGCTGAGCCGGCTGGCGCTACCGGACATGAAGGCCCGCGGCTGGGGCCGGATCGTCAATGTGCTGAATGTGGGCGCGAAGGCGCCGCAGGCCGGCAGCGCGCCCACGGCCGTTTCGCGGGCGGCGGGCATGGCGCTTACCAAGGTGCTGGCCGGCGAGGGCGCCCCGCACGGCGTGCTCGTGAACGCGCTGCTGACGGGCTATATCCGCTCGGGCCAGTGGGTCCGCCGCCATGCCGCGACCGCGCCCGACGCCGACTACGACACCTGGCTCGGCGAGATGGCGGGCACTCTGGGCGTGCCGCTCGGGCGCTTCGGCGAGGCCGAGGAGTTCGCCAACATCGCCTGTTTCCTGGCCTCCGATGCGGGTTCGTACATCACGGGAACGGCAATCAACGTGGACGGGAACCGCAGCCCGGTCGTGTAGCCCGGCATACCGCCCGCCCCGGAGCGGCAGCTTGCATTCCGGGGCGGGCGCGCGTAAACAGCGCGCGATTTCGCACGCGGGCCGCGGCCGACAAGGCCGGTCCGGTTCCTTCCCGAGGGAAGGCGACGGCCCGTGTCAGGACAAACCGGAACAAGAAAGGCGAGCCGATGGCCGTGCCCACATTCACCATGCGCCAGCTTCTGGAAGCCGGTGTCCACTTCGGACATCACACCCGGCGCTGGAACCCCCGGATGGCGCCGTACATTTTCGGGATCCGCAACGGCATCCACATCATGGACCTTCAGCAAACGGTCCCGATGCTCTACCGGGCGCTGGAAACGATCTCCCGTGTCGTGGGCGAGGGCGGGCGCGTGCTGTTTGTCGGCACCAAGCGCCAGGCGCAGGAAACGGTGGCCGAGTCCGCCCGCCAGTGCGGGCAGTATTTCGTCAATCACCGCTGGCTCGGCGGGATGCTGACCAACTGGAAGACGATCTCCAACTCGATCAACCGGTTGCGCGATCTCGAGGAGCAGCTTGCACAGGACAATGTCGGCCTGACGAAGAAGGAGTTCCTGCAGCTCCAGCGCGAGCGCGACAAGCTCGAGCAAACTCTCGGCGGCATCAAGGAGATGGCAGGCCTGCCCGACATCCTGTTCGTCATCGACACCAACAAGGAACACATCGCCGTTGCGGAGGCCCGCAAGCTGAATATCCCCGTCGTCGCCGTGCTCGACAGCAATTCCGACCCCGAGGGCGTCGAATTCCCGGTTCCCGGCAATGACGACGCAATTCGGGCGATCTCGCTTTATTGCGAGCTCGTCACGAGCGCGGTGCTGGACGGCATCGAGCAGGAAATGACGGCCTCCGGCCAGGATATCGGCGAGCTGGATACGGCGCCCCAGGAGCCGGTTGCCGAACCGGAAGACGGCTCTGCCGAGACTGTCGAGGTTCCGCCGGCTGCAGAGGCCGTCGAAATCCCGGTTGCCGAGGAGGTCGCCGAGGTAGCCGCGGCGGCGGAGACCGCCGAGGCCGCGGCAGTCGTCCCGGACACGGCTGAAGAGCCGGCGCCGGAGGAGGTTCCGGCGGCCGCTCAGGCTGCCGAAGACGCCGGGGCGGCCGGTGAAGACGAAAAGAACTGATCGCAAGAAGGACGAACACCTATGGCTCAGGTGACGGCGGCGCTGGTCAAGGATCTGCGCGAGCGGACCGGCGCGGGGATGATGGACTGCAAGAAGGCGCTGACGGAAAACGACGCCGATGTCGAGGCGGCCGTCGACTGGCTGCGAAAGAAGGGACTGGCCGCAGCGCAAAAGAAGGCCGGCCGTACGGCCGCCGAGGGGTTGATCGGCATGGCGCTGGAAGAGGGCCGCGGCGCGCTTGTGGAACTCAATTCTGAAACCGACTTCGTCGCCCGCAATGAAGGCTTCCAGACGGCGGTCGCGAATCTGGCGGCGCTCGGCCTCACCGTCGAGGGCGGCCTGGACACCCTCAGGGGAAGCGAGATCGAGGGGCAGACGGCCGACGAGTATGTCACGGGGCTGATCGCCACCATCGGCGAGAACATGAACCTCCGCCGGTACGCCAAGATCAAGGTCGGAGACGGCGTCGTTGCGGGTTACATGCACAGCGCGGCGGCGCCGGGCCTCGGCAAGATCGGCGTCCTGGTCGGCCTCGAGTCGTCGGGCGACAAGGAGAAGCTGGCCGCGCTCGGCAAGCAGATCGCCATGCATGTCACCTCGGCCAACCCCCGCTGGGTCGGCCGCGGAGATGTGGACGAGACCACGGTCGAACGCGAACGCGCCATCCTCGTGGACCAGGCCAGGGCGTCCGGCCGGCCCGACCATGTCATCGAGAAGATGGTGGAAGGGCGGATGAGAAAATATTACGAAGAGGTCGTGCTCGCCGAACAGGCCTTCATCATGGATACCGACAAGTCGGTAGGCAAAGTCCTGGAGGAAGCGGCGAAGGATATCGGCGCCCCGGTTGCCTGCACCGGTTTCGTACGCTTTGCGCTCGGCGAGGGCGTGGAGCGCGAAGAAAAGGACTTCGCCGCAGAGGTAGCCCAGACGCTCGGGGACTGACAGCGGTCTCCGACGGGAGAATTCATGGCCGAAGAACCCCGCTTTCGCCGCGTGTTGCTCAAGGTCTCCGGCGAGGCGCTGATGGGCGGCGAGGAATTCGGCATCGCGCCATCGACAATGCGTCGCATAGCGGCGGACATCGCGGAAGCCCGGGCAATCGGCGTCGAGGTCGCTGTAGTTGTCGGCGGCGGAAATATCTTCCGGGGCGTGAATTCTTCCAAGATCGGCGTCGGACGGGTCGCCGGCGACAATATGGGCATGCTTGCCACGGTCATCAACGCGCTTGCGCTGCGGGGTGCGCTGGAGGATGCCGGGGTCGTGGCCCGCGTTCAGAGCGCAATCCCGATGCATACGGTCTGCGAACAATTCATCCGTGAGCGCGCCGAACGCCATCTTCGCCGCGGCCGGGTTCTGGTTCTGGCCGGTGGCACCGGCAATCCGTTCTTCACAACGGACTCCGCTGCAATATTGCGGGCGAGCGAGCTCGGCTGCGACGCGGTTCTCAAGGCGACCAAGGTGGACGGCGTCTATTCCGCCGACCCGAAACAGGATCCCGAAGCGAAGCGCTACGACGCGCTGACCTACAAGGAAGTTCTGGAACGCGACCTCAAGGTTATGGATGCGGCCGCCGTAGCGCTGGCGCGCGACAACCGCATTCCGATCCTCGTCTTTTCGCTGCATAATGCCGGCTCTTTCGCCCGCGCGTTGACTGGCTGCGAGGCATCGACGATTATTCAGTAGGAAAGCGAGACTCTCGTGTCCGAAGACCCTGATATCGACGATCTGGAACGGCGGATGAGCGGTGCCGTCGAGGCGCTGAAACGCGAATTTGGCGGGCTGAGAACCGGCCGGGCCAGCACCTCGCTTCTCGAGCCGCTGACCGTGGAGGCCTACGGTTCCGAAATGCCGATCAACCAGGTCGCCACGCTCGGCGCGCCGGAGCCCCGCATGCTGACCGTGCAGGTCTGGGACCGGGGCAATGTGAAGGCGGTGGAGCGCGCGATTCGAGAGTCCGCGCTCGGGCTCAATCCGGCTTCGGACGGCCAATTGATCCGAGTGCCCATTCCCGAACTGAGCGAGGAACGCCGGACGGAACTCGCCAGGATCGCCCACCGTTATGCCGAACAGGCGCGGGTGGCGGTTCGTAATGTGCGCCGCGACGGCATGGACAAGCTCAAGCGCATGGAGCGGGCCGGCGATCTCTCTCAGGACGAACAGCATCTCTGGTCGGAGGAGGTGCAGGAGCTGACGGATCGGTTCGTCAAGGAAATTGACGATGCCGTCGTCACCAAAGAATCCGAAATCATGCAGGTGTGACCGCGATGGCGGTCGAAGCACGAACATTCGGTTCGACGCTGTCTGTCCCGCGCCATGTCGCGATCACTATGGATGGCAATGGCCGCTGGGCTGCCGCCCGCGGCCTGCCGCGCGCCGCGGGCCATGCGCGCGGCGCGGAGGTGGCGCGGGCTACGGTGCAGGCGGCGATCGAACTGAACATCGCAACGCTCACGCTCTACAGCTTCTCGTCGGAGAACTGGCGTCGACCAGTGGAGGAGGTCAACGACCTGCTCGGCCTGCTGCGCTATTATCTCGGCAGGGAAATGGAAGACTTGCATCGTAACGGCGTCCGGCTGCGGATGATCGGCGACCGCGCGCGTTTGCCTGCCGATCTCTGCGAGCGCATCGCGCATGCCGAAGCCCTGACCGCCGGGAACGATGCAATTCTGGTGCAGGTCGCTTTCAGCTATGGCGGACGCGGCGAGATCGTGCGCGCCGCGCAGCGTCTGGTCGAGGAGGGAGCCGCCGGAAGGCTGTCGCCCTCGGATATCGACGAATCCGTGTTTGCCGGGAAACTGGACACGGCCGGCATACCGGATCCCGACGTGATGATTCGCACTGGCGGCGAAATGCGTGTCAGCAATTTCCTGTTATGGCAGGCGGCGTACGCCGAGTTCTTCTTTATCGACCGGCTCTGGCCGGATTTCACCAAGTCTGACCTCGAGGCGGCGCTTGTCGAATTTGGCCGTCGTGAACGGCGTTATGGTGCGCGGGCTGCATAACGACGCCTCCCGGCGGTCTGTTGCGGCCATTGTCCTGATGCCGGTAGCCCTTTTCGCAGTACTGGCCGGGACGCCGTTCTGGGAGGTGTTGGTGTTCGCCGGCGCCCTTGTCGCCGGGCGCGAGTGGGCGGCGATGGCGGACCCTGATGCGATCGGCGCCTTTGCCGCGATACCGGCCGCAGCCGCAGCGCCGGTGCTGTTCACGGCTTCGGCAGCCGCGCAGGCTGCGATCGCCGCAGGCGCCGCCATGGGCGTGTGGCTGCTGCTGAGCCGCAGGGCGCTTGCGGTGGGGGTTCTCTACATTGCGGCGCCGGTTATGTGCCTCATCGTGCTCCGGCGACCGGAATTCGGCGGCTGGGAACTCGTGGTGTGGCTGTTCGCCGTCATCTGGGCAGGAGATATTGCGGCCTGGTGGACGGGACGCCGGTTTGGCGGTCCCGGACTGGCGCCGACCTGGAGTCCTGGAAAGACCTGGAGCGGGTTCGCCGGCGGGCTCACCGCCGCCGGCCTTGCGGGAGCGGCCGTGAGCGCAGCCTTCGATGCTCCCGGCGGAGCGGTCGGGGGATTGGCGGCAGGGCTCCTCGTCGGCGCGGCGGGTGTCGCAGGGGACCTGTTCGAGAGTGCCTGCAAGCGCCGGTTCGGCGTCAAGGACAGCGGCCGCCTTATCCCCGGGCATGGCGGAGTGCTCGACCGCGTGGACGCCCTGTTGGCAGGCGCAGTCGCCGTAATGGTGCTTACGGCCTGCGGGTGGCGCTGGACATGACGGTAAAGAGCGTGACGGTCCTCGGCTCGACGGGCTCGGTCGGCGCAAACGCGCTTTCCGTCATATCCGACCATCGGCAGCGGTTCCGGGTCGTTGCGCTTGCTGCCGGGACAAATGTCGGCGCGCTCGTGCAGCAGGCGCGTGCGTTCCAGCCCGAGTTTGCCGCCATCGCCGACCCCTCGGGCTACGCGATGTTAAGGGAGGGACTGTCCGGCACCGGAATTGAAGCGGCGGCCGGGCCGGAAGCCGTGACGGAAGCCGCCAGGCGCGATGCAGACCTGGTAATGGCGTCAATCGCCGGTGCGGCCGGCCTGGAATCAACGCTCGCCGCTGTTGAACGCGGTGCGGTTGTCGCCCTCGCCAACAAGGAAAGCCTGGTGTGCGCCGGCGAACTGATGATGGCGGCCGCGCGGACCTCGGGAAGCACCGTGCTGCCGGTCGACTCCGAACACAATGCGATATTCCAGGTATTCGACGCCGAGCGCCGATCTGCGGTCCGCCGCTTGATCCTGACGGCTTCGGGCGGCCCGTTCCGGTCGGCGAGCCGGGGCGATATGGCCGCCGTGCGGCCCGCAGAGGCGCTCAGGCACCCGAATTGGGACATGGGCGCAAAAATCACGATCGATTCGGCGACCATGATGAACAAGGGTCTGGAGCTCATCGAAGCCCACCACCTGTTCGGGATGCCGGGGGATGCGATCGACATTCTCGTCCATCCGCAGTCCATCGTGCATTCCCTGGTGGAGTATGTGGACGGATCGGTGCTGGCGCAGTTGGGAACACCGGACATGCGTACGCCGATAGCCGTCGCGCTGGCCTGGCCCGAGCGGCTGTCGATGGCCGGCGAGCGTCTCGATCTGGCGGCAGTGGCGCGCCTGGATTTCGAGCCGCCCGACCCGGAACGCTTTCCGGCTCTTGCGCTTGCCCGCGCCGCGCTGGAACGCGGCGGTGCAGAGCCGGCGGCGCTCAGCGCGGCGAACGAAGTCGCGGTTGCGGCATTTCTGTCGGAACGCATCGGTTTCCTGCAAATCGCCGATGTTGCCGGTGACACTGTTGCTGCAATAGGGTCGCGCCGCCTCGAATGCCTGGACGATGTGCGGTCCACGGACAGGGAAGCGCGGGAAGTGGCTGAGCGATTCGTCGTTCAGGTCGCGAACACCCGGTCGCGATAAGGAGGCTTGCGGTTGAGCTTTCTTTGGGAATATCTGGCGCCGTTCCTGCTTCTGCTGGGCGTGCTCGTCTTTGTGCACGAGTTCGGGCACTACTGGGCGGCGCGGCGTTGCGGCGTGCGGGTCGAAGTCTTTTCCGTCGGTTTCGGCCGCGAGCTGTGGGGATGGACGGACCGCGCGGAAACGCGCTGGAAAATCGCGCTTGTCCCGCTCGGCGGCTATGTGCGCATGTTCGGCGACGCCGACGAAGTGATCGACGCCGACGGGCGGGGACGGCCGCTGACGGCCGACGAGCGCGCCGTCGCCTTCGGCACGAAGTCCCTGGGTCAGCGCGCCTTTATCGTTGCCGCAGGGCCCGCAGCGAATTTCCTGTTCGCAATCCTCGTCGCCGCGCTGATGTTCATGACTTACGGCCAGCGGCATACCAGCCCCGTCGTGACCGAGGTCGTGAAGGACAGCGCCGCCGCCGCCGCTGGCATCCGGGCGGGCGACAGGTTCGTTGAGCTGGATGGCGAGACGATCGCAAGGTTCGAAGATCTCCAGCGTATCGTGCGCCTGAGCCCCGGCCGGGCCCTGGAAGCGGTCGTGGTGCGCGACGGCAGGGAAACCGCTCTTACGGTCGTCCCCGGTGTCGAGCGGCAGAAAGACAATCTTGGCAACGAGCATGAGTTCGGCCTGCTCGGCGTGCGCGGCAGGTCAACGGAAACCGTGCGCTACGGCCCGGGGGAGGCATTCGTCGCCGCCGTCGATCATACCTGGACCATGACGGCGACAATCCTGGTCTTCGTCGGAGAAATGATCGAGGGCCGCCGCTCGACCGACGAGCTGGGCGGCGTGCTGCGCATCGGCCATCTCGCCGGTGAAGTCGCCAAGGTCGATTTCTCGGCCTATCTGCACTTCATGGTTTTGCTGTCGATCAATCTGGGCCTCATTAACCTCTTTCCCATTCCGCTGCTGGATGGGGGGCATCTCGTCTTCTATGCGGTAGAGGCGGTCAGGGGCCGCCCGCTCGGACGCAAAGCCCAGGAGATCGGCTTCAGAATCGGGCTGGGCACGGTGGCCGCATTGATGCTGTTCGTAACCTGGAACGACTTGGTGTACTTTCAGGTCGTGGCGTTCCTGGAACGCATCATCGGATGAAGCCGTCGCTGGGGGTTTCCGTGGACAAATGGCAATCCGCGCTTGTCGCTTGGGTACTGGTCGCAGCGGTGCTGTTGCACCCGGCGATTGCCAGCGCCCAGAGCGGCGACATCACCGTCAGAGAAATCCAGGTGGTCGGTGCGCAGCGCGTGGATCCCGACACCGTCCGCTCCTACATGCGGGTGCAGCCCGGCGATGTACTGGGCCCCCGAAGCATCAACCAGGCGCTCAAGAGTCTCTTCGAGACAGGCTATTTTTCCGACGCAAGCATCGACATGCGCGGCGACGTCATGGTTGTGAGGGTCGCCGAAAACCCGATCGTCAATCGCATTGCCTTTGAAGGCAACCGGCGAATCGACGATGAAACGCTTACCCCTGAATTGCAATTGAAGCCGCGCCAGATATTTACACGATCCGCAGCTGAAAAGGATGTCAAGCGCATTCTCGGGCTGTACCGCCGCTCGGGCCGCTTTGCCGCCAATGTCGAAGCGAAGATCATCGAATTGTCGCAAAATCGTGTCGATGTCGTTTTCGAAATCACGGAAGGCAGCCAGACCCTTATCGAGAAAATCATTTTCATCGGCAATAAACAATTCAGCGATAGCGATCTGCTCGGCGAAATCAGCAGCAAGGAAGCCGCCTGGTATCGGTTTTTGTCAACCGATGATGTTTACGATCCCGATCGTATGGCCTTTGACCGTGAGCTGCTTCGCGCTTTCTATTTGTCGCGGGGTTACGTTGACTTCCGGGTAACCTCGGCTGTGGCGGAACTGACCCCCGATCAGGACGGGTTTATCCTTACCTTTACTCTCAAAGAGGGTCCACAATATGCTTTTGGCACGATCTCGCTTGAAAACAAGCTGACCGATGTCCCGGACTTTCGCCTCTCTGTCCTGCTGAAACCGCGTTCGGGTGAAATATACGACGATGCGCTGGTTCGCGAGACCGTCGATGACCTTGTGGACGAGGTTGGAACTTTCGGTTTCGCATTCGTCGATGTGCAACCGCGTTCGAATGTCAGAAGAGAGGACCGGGAAGTCGATCTCGTATTTCGTGTCGATGAGGGCCCGAGAGTCTATGTCGAGCGGATCGATGTAGAAGGAAACCTGCGAACTCTGGATCGCGTCGTCAGACGGGAGTTCGGGATTGTGGAGGGCGATGCGTTCAACAGTTCGAAGATCGCACGGGCAACCCGCAAGGTGCGGAATCTCGGTTACTTCAGGAAAGTCGATGTAACGAATGAGCGCGGAAGCAATGCCGAACGGGCAAGGGTCAGAATCAAGGTTGAGGAGGCGCCGACAGGAGAATTCTCCATCGGGGCCGGCTATTCGAGCGAGAGCGGAGCGTTGGTATCGCTGCGACTGTCGGAGCGCAATTTGCTCGGAAAGGGTCAGGATCTGACTCTCGCGACGAGCCTCTCGGAGGAGCAGAATGAAGTAGAGATTTCCTTCACGGAACCATATTTCCAGGATCAACCGATTTCCGTGGGCGCGGATGTATTTCGTGTGGCGCAGGACGATGAGGATTTGAGCTACGAGCAGGAAAGGTTCGGCGGCCGGTTCAGGGTCGGTTACGAACTGTCCGAAGACTGGTACCAGCGGTGGCGCTACACTGCACAGCGCCGGGTGTACAAGTTCCGTTCCGATCAAACGAAAAGCTCAACCAACCTCTCTGAGGTAGGTCACGAAGTGATGTACGATACGCGGGACAATCGCTTCCATCCGACATCCGGGAGTGTTTTCAGTATCAGCAACGATCTGGCGGGTCTTGGAGGGCAGGCGCGGTATCTCCGCACGGATGTCAGGGGGACGGAATATCTGCCGATGTCGAAGCGGCCTCCTGTCACGCTGGCGCTGTCCGGCCGGGTCGGCGCGATCCACGGTCTCGGCAAGGACGTTGAAATAGGAGACCGCTATTACCTCGGCGGGAGAACGCTGCGCGGTTTCGAGTTCGGCGGCGTTGGCCCAAGGTATAAGGAGGGGACCCGCGCACCGTTGGGTGGCAACTATATCGCCACGACGACGGCGGAGCTGATCTTTCCGGTCAGTTTGTCGGCTGACGACCTCGGGCTCAGAGCCAGGCTTTTCACGGACTTCGGTACTCTCACGGGAGTCGATGAGCGTAGGACGGCATCAAACGACTTCCACGATGAATCTTCGATACGGGGGTCTCTTGGATTCGGTATTTCCTGGACTACGCCGATCGGTCCGCTCCGGCTCGATTTCGCCTGGCCGGTAGTGAAAGAGGATTTCGACGAGGACGAAACGCTTCTGTTCAGCATCGGGACGCAGTTCTGATGCGGATGCTGATAGCGGCAGCCCTGTTGTGCGCGAGCGTAGCGCCGGTTTTCGCGTCTGTCCCGCAGTCGGTCGTCATCGTCATCGATACCAACAGGATCATGCGGGAAGCGAAGGCGGTGGCGGAGATCGCCAAGCAGGTGGAAACGGTAGGAGCCCGCTACGGCAGCGAATTCAAGGCCGCAGAGGCGCGTCTGCGACAGGAAGACCAGGCGCTGTCGCAGCAGCGCGGTCTGCTCAATACCGAGGCGTACAAGGCAAAAGTGCAGGAGTTGCGCGAAAGGCTGGCCCAGCTTCGGAGCAAGGCCCAGCGTCAACGCACGGCGCTGGACCGGGCGCGGTCCGAAGCGGTACGCAAGGTCCAGGTGCGGCTCCTGCATGTCGCCCGCGACCTCGCCGGCAAGGTCGGCGCCAATATCGTGGTTCAGAAGGCCGCCCTCGTTTGGGCGGACGATCCGGCGCTGGAATTCACCGAGGATGCCCTGACACGGTTGAACGAGATCTTGCCAAGTGTAACCATCGAGGTATCCGAATAGGCCGCGAAACGCCCGGCAGCGTCTGGCGAGGGAATATGACGACTGACGACGCCGATATTGCTGAAATCGGCGAGGTGATGGCGACGATTCCGCATCGCTATCCCTTCCTGATGATCGATCGCGTAACCGAAATCCGGCTCGGGGAGAGTGCCGTTGGCATCAAGAACGTGTCGATCAACGAGATGCATTTCCAGGGGCATTTCCCGTCCAAGGCGGTCATGCCGGGCGTCCTGCTCGTCGAGGCGATGGCGCAGACGGCGGCCGTGCTCGTCGTGAAGACGATGGGCGACCATGTGCGGGGCAAGCTGGTTTATTTCATGACGATCGACAATGCGCGCTTCCGCAGGCCCGTGGTGCCCGGCGACCAGGTGCGCGTCGAAGTGACGGTCCGTCGCCATCGCGGCGCGGTATGGCGTTTCCGGGGCGAGGCCAAGGTCGATGGGGTATTGGCTGCGGAAGCGGAATACAGCGCGATGATCCAGGGATTGTGATGGCGCGCTCCGTACACCCGAGCGCCGTGGTCGAGGACGGAGCGACGCTCGGCAGGAATGTGCAGGTCGGGCCTTTCTGCCATGTCGGCGGGGAAGTCCATCTCGGCGATGGCTGCGTGCTGCATTCCCATGTCGTTGTGGCGGGACGAACACGCGTCGGTCCCGGCACCCGGATTTTCCCTTTCGCGTCGATCGGCCATCCGCCGCAGGACCTGAAATATGCCGGCGAGCCCTCGACGCTCGAGATCGGAGCCGAAAACATCGTCCGCGAGCATGTCACCATCAACCCGGGCACGACCGGCGGGGGCATGCGCACGGTTGTCGGAGACCGGAACCTGTTCATGATGGGAGCGCATGTGGCGCACGATTCCCGGGTCGGCAACGGCTGCGTCATGGCGAACAACGCCACCCTCGGCGGACATGTTGTCGTCGAAGACGGCGCCATCATCGGCGGACTGGCCGCGGTGCACCAATTCGTGCGGGTCGGCACCCAGGCGATGATCGGAGGATTGTCGGCCGTGGTGCAGGATGTCATTCCTTACGGCATGGTGTTCGGCGACCGCGCGACGTTGCGGGGCCTCAACTGGGTCGGCCTGAAGCGTGCCGGAACCGACCGCGAGACCATGACCCGGCTTCGCAATTCGTTCCGGCAGCTGTTCGACGGCGAAGGCCCGATTAACGAGCGACTCGAGTCCGTGTCGGCCGAATACGGGGACGACCCCATGGTTGGCCGCATAGTCGAGTTCATGGCCGCCGAGTCGGACCGCGGCCTCTGTCTGCCGGAGAGTTCCGGAGATGCAGCCTAAACTTGCGATCGTCGCCGGGGGCGGATCGCTGCCGCTTGCATTGGCCGAGGCCTGCCGGAGAAGCGAACGGCCTTATTTCCTGCTCGGACTCGAAGGATTCGCCGAACCGGACGATCTGCACGGCCACCCTCATCGTTGGGGCCGGGTCGGCGCCGTCGGGAGGGTTGTCGAGACCATTCGGGAGGAAACGGCCACCGAGGTGGTGTTTGCCGGTCATGTCCGGCGACCGTCCCTGGCTTCGCTCCGCCCCGACCTCTACACCGTACGGATGCTTGCGCGGATCGGCGCCAGGGCGCTGGGCGATGACGGGCTGATGCGCCATATCGTGGATGCGTTCGAAAGGGAGGGCCTCAAAGTGGTCGAGGTCTCTTCCGTTCTTGCCGACGCCCTGGCGCCGCCGGGTCCGCTCGGCGCGCTGGCTCCGGACGAGACCGCGCTGGGAGACATCCGCCGCGGCATGGAAGTGGCCGAGGCGCTGGGACGCGCCGACGCAGGCCAGGCGGTGGTCGTGCAACAGGGAATCGTGCTTGCGATAGAAGCGGCCGAAGGCACCGACCGGATGGTCGCGCGCGCTGCCTGTCTGCGGCGAGAGGGACCGGGCGGCGTGCTGGTCAAGATGGCGAAGCCGCAGCAGGACAGGCGCATGGACCTGCCGGTGATCGGCCCGTCAACGGTCGATGCCGCCGCTGCAGCCGGGCTTCGGGGAATTGCGATAGAAGCCGGCGGCGTGCTCGTCATGGATCGGGACGCAGCGGCGCGGCGCGCCGACGAGGCCGGGTTGTTCATAACCGGCGCGGAGCCCGGTTCCGGACCTCCGCGCCGGTAGTCCCGGGCGGCTTACGCCGGTGTGAAGCAGGGCACCTTCTGGCCGCCTTCGGCCTCGACGAAGACCAGCCTGACCTTCATGCCGACGGCAAGGCTGTCGAAGTCGCAATCGACGAAGTTCGTCATCATGGTGATGCCTTCGTCGAGCCGCACATAGCCGATGGCGTATTGGGGGTCGGACCGGCGCATGACCGAATAGGTGTAGATCTCGCCGGTGCCCGCGGCCTCGACCGCTTCGACGTTCCCCGAGAGCGTGAACGGGCTCAGCTTGCGCGGATACCAGAAAAACCGCCCGGTATCGCCGCAGCGGGGCAGCATGAGCCTGCCCTCGTTGCAGGCGTCCCAGAACTCCTGGTGCTCGACATTGGCCGGCGGGGCCGGAATCATGCGGGCGCTCATGCGTCGGCCCTCCCGAGAATCGTTGTCGAACTGCCCATGCGGGTGCCGAGCGAGCCGCCCGTTCCATGAGCCAGCGCGAGTTGGCAATCCCTCACCTGCACGGCCGGATGCGCCTCATCGCGCAATTGACGCACGGCTTCGAGCACCTTGGTGAGACCGCCGCGATTCATGGGGTGGTTGCTGCAGAGCCCGCCTCCGTCGGTGTTGAAGGGCAGTTTGCCCGTGCCGGAGATCAGGTTGCCGTCCGAGACGAAGGCGCCGCCCTTCCCCTTCTCGCAGAAACCGAGGTCCTCGAGCGTTTCCAGCACGGTGATCGTGAAGCTGTCATAGATGGACGCATAGTCGATATCGCCCGGCGAAACGCCGGCTTCCTCGAACGCCTGGGGACCGGACCAGCGGGCCCCTGTGTAGGTCAGGTCCACCTGGCCCGACATCAGGTTCTTCGGCGCTTCGCCGCAACCGAGGACCTTCACGCAATCGCGCGTCAGGGAGTCCGCGACCTCCGGCGCGACCACGACGAACGCCCCGCCGCCGTCGGAGATCACGCAGCAGTCGAGCCGATGCAGCGGATCGGAGATCATGGGCGAATTCACCACGTCATCGACCGTCACGACATTGCGAAGCATGGCGTGCTCATTGTGCTGGGCGTGGTGCGACGCCGCCACCTTGATCCATGCGAGCTGCTCGCTTGTGGTGCCGAACTCGTGCATGTGCCGGCGCGCCGCCATGGCGTACATGTTCACGACGGTCGGGCCGTAGATGAATTCGAAGGGCACGTCCGGCGAGGCGTCCCCATAGTTGCGCGGGGCGGTGCCCGTCGCCATGCCCTCGGAGCGCGGACGCCCGGCGAGCGTGATGAGCGCGACCCTGCACTTGCCCGCCGCGATCGCCTGGGCGGCATGGCCGACATGGAGGACGTAGGAAGAGCCGCCGACATCGGTGGCGTCCATGTGCCGGACGTTCTTCAGGCCCATATACTCGATCATCGACAGCGGGCCGAGGCCGGGCGCGTCGCCGGCGCAGTAGTAGGCATCGACATCGTCGATCGACAGGCCGGCGTCGTCGAGTGCGCCTCTGGCGCTTTCGGCATGGAGTTGGGCGACCGACTTGTCGACCGCCTTTCGGTTGGGGTGCTCGGAGATCCCCGCAATGAAGGCTTTGCCCCTCGTGTGCATTCGCAGTTCCAATGTTGACGGAGCGGAATTGGGTGATGGCCTGCAGCCTAAGCGGCCGAAAGGCGGCCCTCAAGGCACGATGCGCTCCCGGCGAAACTGCCGCAGGAGTTCGACGAGCATGTCCTCCGTGTCCATGCAGTCCTGGAAACCGCGCCGCCGCGCCTTGATCGTGCTGACGATTGCGGGATTGGGCCGCTGGCCGTAACCGAAGATGAAGTCCGCGAACTGCCATGACGGCACGACTTCGTCCAGCCGGTAAGGCCGCAGGCCGTGGCGCGCGACCATGGCGTCCCACACGGGGCCCTTGTCAGCCATGACGCGCCTGAGCGAGCAGGGGAAAGGCTGCTCCAGCGGCATCTCGAAGACCTCGGCCACCCGCGGCCAGAGATTGTGCCAGACATAACAGTCGCCATTCGCGATGTTGAAGGCTTCGCCGGCTGCTGCCGGCGTCCGGCCGGCCCAGGCGGCGGCGCGGGCGAGGAGCCTCGAATCCGTCGCCTCCTGGATGCGCGGCTCGCCGCCGGGAAACCTGAGCGGCATGCCGAGCTCTTTCGAGAGCGCCGCATAGGCCGCCACGCATGCGAGCGCATTCATGTTGGAACCGATGGCAATGCCGAAGACGACCTGAGGCCGCAGGATGGTCCAGTTCCAACCCGCTCCGGCAGCCCGCTCCTTCAACCAGTCTTCCTGGTCGTGGTAGAAATTCGGTCCCCAGTAACGCGGGTCCCGTTCCTTCGCCGGCGTCTTGAACGGACCGTGATGCGCACCGTAGGCCTTGGTGCCCTGCAGCAGCGAGACATGCCGGAGACCGGGCGACGACGCCTCGACGGTTTCCACGGCGTTGCGCAGCATGGCGAGGTTGGTCTCGGCATGGTCCGGGTCGCGCCAACCGCTCGCCACATCCGCCTTTTCGTAAACCGCGGCATAGACGATGTGGGAGATGTCGCGGAGGTCCGAAAGGCCGGCCTCGCACGCTGCCCTGTCGCGCAGGTCGACGGCGCGGAACTCGGCGCCGGTCGGGAAATCGGGCGCCCGGCGCGACAGACCGATGACGCGCCGGCCCGGCAGCGCGCCGAAATGTTCCACCATCGCCCGGCCGACGGTGCCGAGCGCGCCGCATACGAGCACCGTTCCCGCCGCGGCCTGCCCGTCTTCGCTATCCGGATCGCGTTGTCCCAAGGGAAGCCGGCTACGCGATGATGTCCGAGGCGTATTCTTCGGCGGCCTGGCGCGTGACTTCGATGAACTTCTTGGTCCCGAGCACGATCGCTTTCCTCGACACGCCGCCATTCAGGAAGATGTAGTAGTCGCACAGGAGGAGCGTGGCATCCTTGGTGACCGCCGCCCGGGTAATGATGTAGCGGTCATTTATCCGGTTTACGCATTCCAGCTTTTCCTGAAGGGGCACATTCTCCTTCAGCGGAAACAGGACCGCGAGGTGGATGGCGTCCTGGTGGCTCGGCAGCGTCGCGATGCATTTCAGCCCGCTCTCGGTAATCACCGAATCCCCGTCGTCGTCCTGTTCGCACTCCATGTAGGCCGCATCGTACAGGGTGTGCAGGAAGTCCCGATTCAGGATCTTGGGCGTTACCAGGTCGTCGTATATTTTCTGCTGCCGCACGGCCCGTCCCATTCTGCCCAATGCGCTCCCCGGACCATATGCGGGCCACCCGGCGGGTGCAAGGCACAGGTAAGCGCGGGACGCCGGGCGCCAAGGCTGCCGCGGTGCTTGTCGAAACAGGCGCAAGCCGTCAAGATAAGCCGAAGAGCGAAAGGGAGGGACCCCATGCAACTGCGTATCCTTGCCACTGTGGCTGTCGCTGCCGGCCTTGCGGCTCCGGCCCTTGCGGCCGACCTGCCGAAAACCGTGACGCTGACCGCCTACGGCACCACGTCGTCGGGCTACGCCCAATCCATCGCCATCGGCGGCATGCTCAAGAAGAAGTACGATGTCGAGTTGCGTGTGATTCCGGGCAAGAACGACGTTTCACGCATGATCCCGGTTGTGAAGAAGCGCGCGCATATATGCGCTTGCGGCATTGCCGCCTACTTCAACCAGGAAGGCGTGTACATGTTCGGCTCCAAGCGCTGGGGACCCATGGCGCTGCGCAATCTTTACAACAACGCCAAGGGGCCTCACGGTCTTATGCCGGTGATTGCCGGCGACGCAGGGATCAAGACGGCTGCCGACCTCAAGGGCAAAAGGATGGCCTTCATCAAGGGCTCGCCTGCGCTGAACACCAACCTCAAGGCGCTGATGGCCTTCGGCGGCGTGACCGTGGACGACGTCACGATCGTCGAGTTTCCCGGCTGGAAACAGGCGGTGGATGGCGTGATCGGCGGTCAGGCGGATGCGGTGATGGTTTCAACCATGTCGCCGCACGTGAACCGCCTGATGGCGTCGCCGCGAGGCAATTGGTGGGTCAACTTGCCGCCCGACGACAAGGAAGGCTGGGCGCGCGCCAAGGCGGTTGCCCCGTTCTGGAACCCGAACCGCGTCACGCTGGGCATCGGCCTCGAAAACAACGAGACCGGCCAGCCCGAAGTCGACGGCCAGATCTACCCCTATCCCATCGTGGTCGGGATTGCCGGCGATGTGGACGACGATCTCACCTACGCCATGACCAAGGCGGTCATGGAGGGCTATGAGGGCATCGATGGCTACGGGACGCTGAAGGGCACCTCCGGCTACCAGCTCGAAGCCCAGAACCTCAAATGGGTCTTTCCCTATGCGGCCGGCTCGATCCGCTACTACAAGGAAGCGGGCGCCTGGGGCGCGGAAGAAGAAGCGCACAACAACGCGCTGCTGAAGCGCCAGGACGTGCTGATGGGCGCGTGGGCGACTTACTACGCGGCCAACCAGGACATGGAAGACGAAGCTTTCGAGGCAGGCTGGGCCGAAACCCGCAGGGAGGCGCTGACTGCCGCCGGCCTGGAGGCGCCGTTCTCGTGATCGCCGCGGGCAGGAAACTGCCGGCATAAACCTGAAACAGACCCGCCATGCGCCGCGCATGGCGGGTCCTTCCTTGGCCGCAATCCGGTCCGCGAACCAAAGGCATACTGACTATGGCACAGCCCGGTCGGGATACGGCGCTTAGCCGCCAGGCGGAAGGAGCAGTCGAGCAGGCCGAGGCCTCGATCAGCCGGCACCGGGAGCTTGGGCCTGTCTGGATGACAATCGTGGTCACCGCCTCCACTTTGTCGGTGCTGGCCTCGATCTATTTCATCTTCAACGTCCATTTGATGATCGACGTCAAGATTTTCGGAGAGGAGACCGAATACTACTATTTCATGCTCGCCATGCTGCTGCCGCTGGTGTTCCTGCTCTACCCGCCATGGCGCGGCGTCGGCCCGATGGACAGGGTTCCCTGGTACGACCTGCTGCTTTCGCTGGTCGTGTTCACGGTGTCGATCATGTTTGCGATCCACGGTGAGGAAAACCTGCTGGAAGGCTGGGAATACGACGCGCCGGAGTGGGCGATCTACGCCTCCTATTTCATGTGGCTGATGGTCCTGGAGGCGACCCGCAGGGCAGGCGGCATGCCGATCTTCATCATCTGCTTCGTCGTCTCGCTCTATCCGGCGCTCGCCGAATACGCTCCCGGTTTCCTGGAAGGCCAGGCCGAGTCCCTCGCGGTGACTTCCAGTTTCCACATGTTCGGCACGGAAAGCGTGATGGGCATTCCGATGCGCGCCTTCGCCTCGCTGGTCGTCGGATTCCTCATCTTCGGCGTCGCGCTCCAGTTCACGGGGGGCGGGGCTTTCTTCCTCAACCTCGCCTTCGCACTGCTTGGCCGTTTTCGCGGCGGGCCGGCAAAGGTGGCGATCTTCTCGTCCGGCCTGATGGGCTCGATGAGCGGGTCGGTCATCACCAATGTGCTGACGACGGGCGCGCTCTCCATCCCGGCGATGAAGCGCGTCGGCTTCCGGCCGGCCTATGCAGGCGGCGTCGAGGCCTGCGCATCCACCGGCGGCGTGCTGATGCCGCCCGTGATGGGTGCCACCGCCTTCATCATGGCGACCTTCCTCGAGATCTCCTACGCCGTGATCCTGGTGGCGGCGATCATCCCGTCGCTGCTCTATTACTTCAGCCTGTTCATGCAGATCGACGCCTATTCGGCCCGGTTCGGCCTTACCGGCCTGCCGGTGTCCGAAATGCCCAGGGCGCGCGACGTGATGCGCGACGGCTGGCACTTCATCTTCGTGCTGGCGCTGCTGATCGTGATGTTGCTGGTCATGCAGCAGGAAGCCCAGGCCCCCTATTACGCCGCCGCCCTGCTGATCGTCATCAACCAGGTGCGGGCGCACGACCGCTGGAACCTGGAGCGATGCAAGCAATTCCTCATCGGCATTGCGAAGCTGTTCACGGAGCTCGCCGGCATTCTGGCGGGCGTCGGCCTCATCATCGGCGCGCTGATGCTGACCGGCAAGGTCGGTAACCTGTCGCTGGAGCTCGTCACCCTCGCCGGCGATTCGATCTTCATCCTGCTGGTCATGGGAGCCATCACCAGCTTCATCCTGGGCATGGGGATGACGGTGACGGCTGCCTATCTCTTCCTGGCGATCGCGCTGGCCCCGGCCTTGACGGCCAGCGGGCGCCTCGACCTGCTCGCCGTGCATCTCTACATGATGTATTGGGGCATGATCTCCTTCATCACGCCGCCAGTGGCGCTGGGCGCGTTCGCGGCCGCTACGGTGGCGCGCGCCAATCCCATCACCACCGGCTTCGAGGCGATGCGTCTCGGCGCCATCATCTATTTCGTGCCGTTCTTCTTCGTGCTGAATCCGGCGCTTATCGGTCACGGCACAACCTTTGAGGTCATCACCGTCTGCGGACTCGCCTTCGCAGGAGTCGTGCTGATCTCAGGCGCATTGCAGGGCTATCTGATCGGCATCGGGTCGCTTACCGGCAACCCGGTTGCGGGATGGCCGATACGCATTGCGCTGTTCCTGTCGGGCTTGCTGCTGGCTCTGCCGGGCGGCGAGCTCACCGGCTACACACACACGCAATTGCTGCTCGCGGCGGCCGTGCTGGGCGTGCCTGCGGCGGCGGCCGGCCGGTTCCTGAACCGGCGGGAGGCGGCAGGGGCGGCCTGACCCGTGTTGGCCCCGTCTATTGGAATGCCGCCACGAGGCCGACTGCGAATCCGATGACGCCGATCACCGTGATGACGGCGCCGCCGACCCTGGCCTGCAAGCCGTCGTCCGCGCCGAAGCCGATCCGCATGGCTACGACGCCCAGTACCGCGACCAGGGCGGACATGACCAGTCCGAGCGCAGTGCCCATCCTGTTTCCCCTTGTACTGCGCCGGGACCGGCGCTCTACTGCGGCGACATGCCCCTGAGCCGCTCGGAACGCCGCCGCAACAATTCGACGGTGGTCAGCAGGCAGATCGAGATGACCACCAGGATCGTTGCGACGGCAAGGATCGTCGGGCTGATCTGCTCGCGCAAGCCCGTGAACATCTGCCAGGGCAGTGTCTTCTGGCCGGCGGAGCCCACGAACAGCACGACCACCACCTCGTCGAAGGAGGTGATGAAGGCGAACAGTCCGCCGGAGATCACGCCGGGCAGGATCAGCGGAGCCTGGACCTTGAAGAAGGTGCGCACGGGGTTGGCGCCGAGATTGGCAGCAGCGCGCGTCAGGCTCCTGTCGAACCCGACGAGCGTCGCCGTCACGGTGATGATCACGAACGGGATGCCGAGCGCCGCATGGGCCAGCACGACGCCGAGATAGGTGCCCTGGAGGCCGATGCGGGAATAGAAGAAATACATGCCGGCTGCGGAGATAATCAGCGGCACGATCATCGGCGAGATCAGCACCGCCATGATCGCGCCCCGGAACGGCACGTGGCTCTGCGACAGGCCGATGGCGGCGAGCGTGCCCAGGCTCACCGACAGCAAGGTCGCGACAGGCGCGATGCGCACGGAGTTGTAGAGCGCATTCTGCCAGTCGATGTTGGTGAAGAAGTCGTTGTAATTCACCATGCTGTAGGCGTCGGCCTCCAGGGCCAGCATTCCCGGCGTGAAGGTGAAATAGGGAAGCGGGTTGAAGCTGAGCGGGACGATGACCAGCAGGGGGAAGATCAGGAAGAAGAAGATCAGCGCGCAGATGAGCCGGAAACCCCAGTACCAGGCCTTCTGGCCGGTCGATGCATATGGCGGCAGTGCGGCCATGCCCGTTATCCCAGCTTCACATTGTCGATGCCGATGATCCTGTCGTAGAGCCAGTAGAGGACAAGCACGACCATCAGCAGGATGACGCCCAGCGCCGCCGCGAGCCCCCAATTGAGGCTCGACGAGATGTGGTAGGCGATCCGGTTGGAAATGAAGGTGCCCGAAGTGCCGCCGACCAGTTCGGGCGTGATGTAGTAGCCGATAGAGAGGATGAAGACGAGGATCGCGCCGGCGCCGATGCCGGGCACGCTTTGCGGGAAATAGACCCGCCAGAACGCGGTCCAGTCCGTCGCGCCCAGGGACTTGGCGGCGCGCATGTAGCTCGGCGGGATCGTGCGCATCACCGAATAGAGCGGCAGGATCATGAACGGCAGCAGGATATGCGTCATCGCGATGATCGTGCCGGTCTGGTTGTTGATCATCGCAAGCCGCCCGTCGTTCGCGACGAGGCCTATGAAGACCAGTGTGTCGTTGATGACGCCCTGTTGCTGAAGCAGCACCTTCCAGGCGGAGGTGCGAACCAGCAGCGAGGTCCAGAACGGCAGCAGCACCAGGATCATCAGCATGTTCGACGTGCGCATCGGCAGCGTGGCCAGCAGGAAGGCGACCGGATAGCCGATCAGGAGGCAGGCGACCGTGATGACGACGCTCAGCAGCAATGTGCGCTCGAACAGGAAGATGTAGATCCGTTCGTTCTCGGGCCTCGCCTCAATACCGGTTGCGCCGAGCTTCGCATCGACGGCGTTGAGGAAATACCCCGACGTGTAGGCGCTCGAAAACCGCTTGATCGTGGCCCAGGTTTCCGGATCGGCCCAGCTTTTGTGGATCTTGGCGAACTGTGCGGCGAGGTCGCCGTCCTCCTCCATCCTTTTGACCCGCCGCCCGGTCTTGCGCAGCAGGCTGGCGACACCCGTCTGCTCGTAGTTGAGCCGGGAGCCGAGCTTCGTGTGCGCCTTGGCTGCAACAGCAACGAGCAGGTCCTGGTGCAGCGCGGCGAAGACCTCTTCGCCCGGCAGCTTGCCGGCGCTTTCGTCCCAGTCCTCCAGCGCCGCCACGGTGAGCGGCAGCGTGTCCGGCACGATCGCGTTCTCGACCGAACGGAACAGCATGTCCGTGATCGGCGCGACGAAGGAGACGAGAACGAAGATCAGCAGCGGCGCAATCAGCGCCAGCGCTCGCAATTTCTGCAGGCGCAAGGCGCGGGCAAGCGATTGCTTCAGCGGCCGGCCGTCTGCCGCAAGAATCGGTCCGGAGACGTTTTCGCCGTTCGCCATGGAACCTGCGCGCCCTGGCTCGGAAAAGGGTGGAGGGGCCCGGAGGCCCCTCCTTCAGGACGGCTCTACTTGGCGAGCCAGGTCTGGAACTTCGCGTCGATGTCGTCGCGATAGTCCGCCCAGAACTCATAGTTGTAGAGCAGCGTATTGCTCATGTTGCTCGGCTCGTTCGGCATGTGCGGAGCCATATCGATGCCCAGCGTCGCGTGCTTGCCCACCAATGGCGCCGAAGACGCGCGCGCCGGGCCGTAGGAGATGTATTTCGCCTGGTCCGCAAGGCGCTGGGTGTCGGTGGCGAAATTGAGGTAGTGCAGCGCGCGTTTCTTGCGTTCGTCGCTCAGGTTCGCCGGGACGATCCACCCGTCGAGGTCGAACACCTGGCCGTCCCACAGCATGGCGACCGGCTGCTTGTCCTCCTCGATGAGCTTGAACAGGCGCCCGTTATAGGTCGAGCCGATCACGATCTCGCCGTCCGCCAGAAGCTGCGGCGTGTCCGCGCCGGCGGACCACCACACGACATGCTCCTTGATCGTGTCGAGCTTGGCGAAGGCGCGCGCCTGGCCTTCCTCGGTCGCCAGCTGGTCGTAAATGTCCTCCATGGCGACGCCGTCGCACATCAGCGCCCATTCCATGTTGTTGATCGGGCGCTTCTCGAGGCTGCGCTTGCCCGGATAGTTCTCCAGGTCGAACACGGCGCAGACATCCTTGGGCGGCGTGTCGCCCACCATGTCGGTGCGGTAGCCGAAGGTCGTCGAATAAACGATCTGCGGGATGAAGCAGGGCGTCACGAGAAAGTCGCCGAAATCCTTGGACGCGGGCGTGCCGTCGGGCGCTGCCGCCAGCATCGAGTCCACATCGATTTCCATCGCGAGGCCTTCGTCGCAAAGCCGGATGGCGTCCGAAGCGACCACATCGACCACGTCCCAGGTCGTGTTGCCGGCTTCCGCCATGGCGCGAAGCTTGGCGACCGCCTCCGCCGCGCTCTCGTCGTTGATGATGTTGACGTCCGGATTCATCTCCATGTACGGCTTGTGGTAGGCGTTCATCTGCGATGCCGAATAGGCGCCGCCCCAGGACACGATGGTCATGTCCTCTGCCTGCGCCGCGCCGGCCAGCGCCACCGAGGCGACTGCGCCGGCTGCAAGGAACGTTCTGAGTCTCATGTGGCGTTCTCCCTTGTTTACCACTCGTTCAATCCATGCACGCCGCGCCCTTGGGGACGTTGCGTCGCGTTGCGCACTAAGCTGCATCGAGGGCCCGGCAATCGTCGGTGAGCCATCCTACCGGAGTCGTTTGTCCGACCTGGAGCACGGAATGCCTTGCGGAATTCGGGACCTTGACGACAAAGTCGTCGCGGCCTGCGACTTCCATCCGGCACCGGATGTGGTCGCCGAGATAAATCAGTTCGACAACTTTGGCGTCGAGCTGGTTCGGGGCAGAAGAATCCGCGATCAACACGCGCTCGGGCCGGATCGACAGCATCGTCCGGGAGCCGACCGCCCCGCAACTCACTGCCAGCGCCCCGATCTCCCCGGCGCCGTCGAGATGCACCCTTGCCTCGCTATCGGTAAGGGAAGCAACCGTTCCGTCGAGCTTGTTGTTCTCTCCGATGAACTGGGCGACGAATGCGTTTTCGGGCCGCTCGTAGAGGTCCTCGGGCGTTGCCAGCTGCTGTATCACGCCGTCGTTGAAGACGGCGATCCTGTCGGACATCGTCAGGGCCTCGGACTGGTCGTGCGTGACATAGACGACGGTGACGCCCAGCCGCTCGTGCAGGTGCTTGATTTCGAACTGCATATGTTCCCGCAACTGCTTGTCGAGGGCGCCCAACGGCTCGTCCATCAGGACGAGGTCCGGTTCGAACACCAGGGCGCGCGCCAGCGCCACGCGCTGCTGTTGGCCGCCGGAAAGCTGGGCGGGCCGGCGCCCGGCGAACTCCGAGCCGCCCATCTGGACCATGTCCAGCGCGCGCTGAACTTTTTCCTGCACTTCCGCACGGCCCATCCGGCGCACCTGCAGCGGGAACGCCAGATTTTCCGCGACTGTCATATGCGGGAACAGCGCATAGTTCTGGAAGACCATTCCGATGCCGCGTTTGTGCGGCGGAATATTGTTGATCGGACGGCCGCCAAGGTTGATCTGGCCGTGCGTGGCCACCTCGAACCCGGCCAGCATCATCAGGCAGGTGGTCTTGCCGGAACCCGAAGGGCCGAGCATCGTCAGGAATTCGCCGCGCGCGATTTCGAGATTCAGGTCCTTCACGACGAGCGTTTCGCCGTCGTAGCTTTTCTGAACGCCGTCGAACACGACGAAAGCGAGATCCCGGTCCGTCACGATGTCTCCTGCAGCCGCCGGTTGCAGGCGGACGCTAACACAAACGAAGCAACGGCCGGAAGAGGGACGAGAACATCAAACGCCCGGCAGGGTTTCGCCTCCCTGCAGTTGCTGCTATTCGCCTCCTGTCCGCAAACCTCAAGCGCAGGAGTTTCCGGTATGGCCCAGCAACTCCTTCACCTGGTTTTCGGCGGGCGCCTGGTGCACCCGGACGGAACCGAATTCGCCAACCTCGAAGCTCTCGATATCGTGGGCATCTACCCGAACTACGCCGAGGCCGCCCGGGCCTGGCGGGGCAAGGCCCAGGGCACGGTGGATGACGCGCACATGCGCTATTACGTCGTGCATCTGCATCGTCTGCTGGACCCGGACGATCACCAACACGCGGAAGGACATTGCTGATGGACGGCGGGGAGGCGCTCGCGGAAACGCTTGCGGCATGGAGCGTGGAAGCGGCCTTTGCCGTTCCCGGCGAGAGTTATCTTCCGGTTCTCGCCGGGCTCCAGCGCCGGGCGAACGCCATCCGCCTCGTCACGCCCCGCCATGAGTCCGGTGTCACCTTCGCCTGTGCGGCCTACGGCAGGATTGCCGGCAAGCCGGCCGTCGGTCTCGTCAGCCGCGGGCCGGGTTCGACCAATGCGTCCATCGGGCTGCATGTCGCTCGGCAGGATTCCGTGCCCATGCTCCTGGTCATCGGCGATGTGCCCACACCGTCCAAAGGACGCGAGGCGTTCCAGGAAATCGACTACCACAAGATGTTCTCCGGCATTGCGAAGGCAGTGATCGAACCCGGGACGGCGGCCGAGGTGCCGCAAAAGGCGGCCCGGGCGCTCGAACTCGCCATGGCGGGCCGGCCGGGGCCGGTGGTGCTGGTCATGCCGAAGGACATCTCGGACGGCGATGCAGGCGCGCCGGCGGTGCCTCGACCGGTTCCGCGCGCTCCCTTGCTGCCGGATGCCGAAGCCATCGCGGCCGCGGCCCGGCTTGTCGATGCGGCCCGCCGCCCGATCGTCATTGCAGGCGAGCTGATCGCGTTCGAGGGAGCGGGGGCGTCCCTGTCCGGGTTCGCCGCGGCCAGCGGCGCGGCCGTGACCGCCGCCTACCGGTGCCAGGACGCCATTGCGAACGACGACCCGGCCTATGTCGGACACCTGGAGATAAACCGGGACGATTTTCAGGAGCGGGGCTGGGAGGAGGCCGACCTCGTCATTGCCGCCGGGGCGCGGCTGGACGGCATCACGACCCGCGACTTCTCGATGATCCGGGACGATCAGGTGCTGATCCACATCCATCCCGACGCCGAAGTCCTGGACCGCTGGCCCTCGGGCGCGGCGATCCGCGCCGATGCCGGTCCTGCGCTGGAAGCCCTGTCCGCCGCCGTTTCGAACGGAAGCCGGGAGCGCCGCGACTGGCGGGCGGGCCTGAACGGCGCCTACCGCGAGTTTTCCAAGCCTGGAGGAGTGTTCGTTCAGGGCCGCGTCGACCTCGCCGAAGTAACGGCCGAAGCGCGAAGGCAGTTGCCGGATGACGCAGTGGTCATCACGGACAGCGGCACGTTCGCGCGCTGGGTGCATCGTTATTTCAGCTTCGCAGGACCGCGGACGCAGGCGGGGCCGATGGCCGGCGCCATGGGCTACGGCGTGCCGGGCGGCATCGGCGCCGCGCTCGCGCGGCCCCGGTCGCCGGTGGTCGTGTTCGTGGGCGACGGCGGGTTCCTGATGACGGGGCAGGAGGCCGTCACGCTGGTGCAGGAACGCCTGCCGGTGAAGATCGTGGTTTGCGACAACAATGCCTGGGGCTCGATCCTCACGTCTCAGCAGACCCGATACGGAGACGCCGGCATTTTCGGCACGAGGCTGGAGAGCCCGGACTTCGAGGCGGTCGGCCGGGCCTACGGCCTGCATGCAGGCCGCGTGCGGGAAACGGGCGAATTCGCCGATGCCTTCGCCGCCGCCCTTGCGCATGCGGGGCCGGCGCTGATTCACCTCGAGCTGGACGAGCGCGACATTTCCCCCTTTACCGGCCGGTCGCAGTCCTACCGGGTCTGAAGGGACCCGTCCGGCCTGCCGGGGACCGCTCATTGAAGCCGGACTCCTGCTATCCTAGCGTACTGCGGCGCAGGTTCGAGGCCCGAGGGGGGACGCCGGCATGACCATCCGCATCGAGACGCTCGACGCATTCTTCAATCCGGAGTCGGTGGCCATCGTCGGCGCGTCGTCCAACTTCGCGAAGATCGGCGGCCGGCCCGTCCACAATATGAAAATCTCCGGCTATGGCGGAAAGGTCTATCCGGTCAATCCCGGCGCCGCCGAGATCCAGGGGCTGCCGGCCTTTCCGGCGTTAGGCGACATTCCGGGCCCGGTGGACATGGCCGTGATCGTCGTGCCGATGCCCCATGTGGAACCGGCGGTGCAGGCCTGCATCGAAAAGGGCGTCAAGGCGGCAATCGTGCTGTCTTCGGGCTTTGCCGAGATTTCCGAGGACGGCGCGCGGGCGCAGCGCCGCCTGGCCGATCTCGGCGCCGAGGGCGGGCTCAGGATCATGGGCCCCAATTGCATGGGCGTGATGAACACCGGCACCGGCATGGTCGCCACCTTCATCTCGGCGATCGGCGATACCGGACCGGAACACGGCACGATTTCCGTGGCAGCGCAGTCCGGCGCCTTCGGCGGCCACTGCTTCACGCTGGCGCGCGAGCGCGGCCTCGGCCTCAACCTCTGGGCCACCATGGGCAACCAGTGCGATGTCGAGTTCTCGGACTGCCTCGCCTACATGGCGCAGGATCCGGGCACGAGCGTCGTGCTCGGCTACATGGAAGGGGTCCAGGACGCGGACAAGCTGGTCGAGGCCCTTGAGGTCGCCCGCGCGGCAGAGAAGCCGGTCGTGTTGATGAAGGTCGGGCGCTCGGAGGTCGGCACCGCGGCCGCGGCCTCGCACACGGCGTCGCTTACGGGCTCCGACGCCGTCTTCGATGCGTTGCTTCGCCAGTACAACGTCTTTCGCCCCCGCAGCATCGACGAGATGTTCGATGTCGGCTACGCCTTCGCCGGGGGCCAGCTGCCGAAGAGCGCCCGGACGGGCATCATCACGGTTTCCGGCGGGGTCGGGGTCATCATGGCCGATGCGGCCGAGGACGCCGGCCTCGAACTGCCGCCGCTGCCCGACGCGACGCAGGAGCGGATGAAGGCGCTGGTGCCCTTCGCCGGAACCCGCAATCCGCTGGACGTAACGGCGCAGTTCATCAACGACGCGACCCTGATGGAGACCATGTACGGCGCCCTGCTGGAGGAGGGCGATTATGCAAGCGCGGTGTGCTTCCTGGCGGGCGTCGGCCTGAACCCGCTGATGATGAAGGAGCTGGAGCCGAGCCTGGAGGCGGTAAGACAGCGCTTTCCGGATCATCTGCACATGCTCGCCATCCTGACCACGCCCGAGCGCCGCGCGCGGATCCAGGAGATGGGCTATCTCTGCTACGAGGACCCGAGCCGGGCGATCCACGCGCTCGGGGTTCTGGCGCGGTATTCGGAAGCACTGAGGCGCGGAGCGTCCGGACCGCCGCCCGGCCTGCCGCCGAACGCTCCGAGGCTCAGCGCGGGAGCGGCGATCAACGAAGTCGAGGGCAAGCGCCTGCTGGCGGCGGCCGGCGTGCCGGCCGTGCCGGAGAGCATTGCGGGCTCCGCGTCGGAGGCGGGCGATGCCGCCGAGGCGGCCGGGTTTCCGGTCGTCATGAAGATCGTGTCGCCGGATATCCTCCACAAGTCCGAGATCGGCGGCGTCGTCCTCGATGTGGTGTCGCGGGAGGCGGCCGAAACGGCTTACCGGAACCTGCTCCAAAGGGCCGGAGAGCATGCGCCGGAGGCGCGGATCGACGGCGTGCTGGTCGCGCCCATGGTTTCTGGCGGCGTCGAGACCATTCTCGGCGTCGTCCGCGACCCGGTGTTCGGCCCGGTGGTCATGTTCGGGCTCGGCGGCGTTTTCGTCGAGGTGCTGAAGGACGTGACTTTCCGTATTGCGCCGTTCGGCGTCGATGAGGCGCGCCGCATGATCCGCGAGGTGCGCGGCTATCCGATGCTGCAGGGCGTGCGCGGAGCCCCGCCGGCGGACGAGGCGGCGCTTGCCGAGGCGCTGGCCCGGCTCTCGGCGTTCGCCGCCGCCAATGCCGACGTGCTGGAAACGATCGACGTGAACCCGTTCATCGTGCTGCCGGAAGGGGAGGGCGCGGTCGCCGTGGACGCGCTGATTGCCGTCCGGGACAGTGCCGGCGGATGAGCCGCAGCCCGGTCATCGTCGGCGCGGCGGATGCGCCGACCCATGAGCGGGGTCGCGCACTGCCGGGCGCAACGGTGCTTTCCATACAGCGCAATGCGGCCGATGAGGCGCTCGCCCAGGCCGGCCTGACCATGCGCGACGTGGACGGCCTCGCCGTTGCCGGCATGTGGGGCATGCCGGGGCCGGGCGCCATGCAGCCGGTGCTGCTGACAGAATATCTGGGCCTCGAATGGCCGCGCTATCTGGACGGAACCAATATCGGGGGCGCGGCTTTCGTGCTTCATGCCGGCCGGGCGGCCGAGGCGATCCGTTCGGGACAGGCGGACGTGGTGCTGATCGTTTACGGCTCGCTGCAGAAGAGCCAGGCTGCGCGGGCGCTGGGCGGACGGCCGGCAATGTTCTCGAACCAGTGGGACATTCCCGCCGGGCTGCCGCTGCCGGTCGGCGCCTACGCGATGGCGGCGCAACGCCATGCCCATGTCTTCGGCTCCACCCGCGAGACGCTCGCCGAGATTGCGGTGGCGACCCGCGCCTGGGCCGCGCTCAATCCCGCCGCCGCCTTCCGCGAACCGCTGACGGTGGACGATGTGCTGGGCGCCCGCACGATCGCCTCGCCGCTCGGGCGTTACGACTGCTGCCTCGTCACCGACGGCGGCGGGGCGGTGGTGATGACGACGGAGGAGCGCGCGCGCGACCTGCGCACACCGCCCGTCCATGTGCTGGGCCACGGCGCGTCGGCCTCCCACACGAGCATCGCGCACATGCCGGACATGGCGAAGCTGGAGGCTGCGGAGCAGTCCTCGCGCCTGGCCTATGCGATGGCGGGCCGCAGGCCCGCCGAAATCGACCTTGCCATGCTGTATGACAGCTTCACGATCACGGTACTCATGACGCTGGAGGCGCTCGGCATCTGCGGCTACGGCGAGGGCAGGGAGTTCGTCAGGGGCGGGCGGACCGGCCCCGGCGGCTCGTTCCCGGTCAACACCAATGGCGGCGGGCTTTCCTATTGCCATCCGGGCATGTACGGGCTGTTCACCATCATCGAGGCGTCCCGCCAGCTCTGGGGCCTGGCGGGCGAGAGGCAGGTGGACGGCGTTCGCACCGCGATATGCCACGGCACCGGGGGCGTGCTGTCCTCGGGCGCGACGCTCATCCTTTCGACCGAGAAGGGCTAAAGTCCCGGCCATGACGTACGACAAGCCGGTGCCGGCCATCGACGCCGAATCGGAGCCCTACTGGAGCGGCGCGCGCGAGGGGCGCCTGATGATTCAGCGCTGCGGCAGGACCGGCCGCTGCTTCCTTTATTCGCGCCGCCTTGCGCCGGGCGCGGACGGGACCGATATCCAGTGGATCGAGGCAAAGGGAACCGGGACCGTTTATTCCTTTACCGTCTGCCACGCGCCGGCCGGACCGGCCTTCCGGAGCGAGACGCCCTATGTCGTGGCGTGCGTGGAGCTGGACGAGGGCGCGCGCATCGTGAGCAACCTTGTCACCGACGACCCGGAGGCGGTCCGCATCGGGCAGCGGGTCGAGGCGTTCTTCGACCGGGTCTCCGAAGACCTGACGATCCCGAAGTTCCGCCCCGCCCGCTGAAGGCGCCCGTGCAGAAACGCTTCTGGCACTATGTCGGCATCTGCGCCGCAATTGCCGTGTTTGCCGCCGCCGTCTGGGCGCTGACCTGGCAGTTGCGGGACCTCCTCTGGGACGATCTGTTTCGGCAGCTCGAAGCGATCCCGCTCGTCCGCATCCTCGCCGCCGTGGCGGCCACCTTTGCGGCCTATCTGGTGCTGGCGGCATACGACCACACCGCGTTCCGCTATATCGGCCGGCGGATGCCGTTCGGACGGGTCGCGTTCGTCTCGTCCATTTCCTACGCCTTCAGCCACAATCTCGGCTTCGGGGCGCTGACCGGCGGCGCGGTCCGCTTCCGGTTCTACACGGACTGGGGCGTTCCCCCCGGCGATGTCGCCCGCGTCGTCCTCTATGCGGGCATCGTCTATTACCTCTGCGCGCTCTCCGTGGGCGGGCTGCTGACGCTGCCCAATGCGGCGGCGCTGGCCGGCGTGCTGGAACTGGACGCCGGCCTCATCCGCACCGTTGCGGCCGTCTGGGTGCTGTCGGGCGCGCTCTATGTCGTGTGGTGCCTGAGCGGCGGCCCGGTCGTCCGCATCGGCGAGCGCCAGGTGACGCCGCCGAAAATCAGGCACGGCCTCATCCAGTTCTGCGTCGGCATCCTCGAATGGGTGTTCACCAGCGCCGTGCTCTACCTGGTGCTGCCGCCGGATTTCGGCATGTCCTACTGGCACTTCGTCGCCGTCTATGTGCTGGCCTACATGGCCGGCTATATCAGCCATGTGCCGGGCGGGCTCGGCGTGTTCGAGACGGTGCTGCTGGTGCTGATGCCGGAGACCGTGCCGACCCATGTCGTGGCCGCGGGCATCATCACCTACCGGGTCATCTATTTCCTCATGCCGCTCGCCCTCGCCCTCGCCCTCTTCGGCGCCTACGAAGCCTCCCGCGGCCGCTTCTCCCGCAAGGAGTAGGGCGTTGTTTCGCACAGGAACGCATGATAGCCCTTGCCGGCACCGACACCCGGCCTCGGAGTTTTCCGAATGACGGCCCGCTTTTTCGACGGTCCGATTCTCAACTCGCCTTACGAATATCCGTCCCGGCATTGGGAGCTCGACGGGACCGGCCAGCCTACCGACCGAATCCTCGAACGCCGCCGGGACGTTTCTTTCGTCACGCCAATTCCCGTGGCCAAGAAACGCAAGGGGACGCAGCTCGAACTTGTCGCGGACGAAACGGCGCAGCGGCTTGCGACCGGGGACCGGCAATACAGGCTGGTCGAAACCATCGCCAGCATCCGCCGGCAGGTCGATAGCTGGCGCGCGCTGCCGGAGCCGCAATGGCGGGTGACGCCGGAGACGGCCCGGTTGCTCAAGCACTGGCGCCACCACAGATTCAACGAAATCCGCCCGTTCTTCTGCCAGATCGAGGCGGTGGAGACGGCGATCTGGCTGACGGAGGTTGCGCCGGGGTTCGGCAATGCCGGCCGCGTGTTTCTGCGGGAGCTTGAAAGGGCGAACGAGGACGCGAATCCGGGCCTTTCCAGACTGGCGCTGAAACTGGCCACGGGCGCGGGCAAGACCACCGTCATGGCCATGCTCATCGCCTGGCAGACGGTCAATGCGGTGCGCCGGCCCGGCAGCAGCCGCTTCACCCGGGGCTTCCTGGTTGTCACTCCCGGCATCACCATCAAGGACCGGCTGCGCGTCCTCCAGCCCAACGACCCGGACAGCTATTACCGGGAGCGGGAACTGGTGCCCGCCGACATGCTGGGCGACCTCGGCAAGGCGAAGATCGTCATCACCAACTACCACGCCTTCAAACCGCGCGAGACCATGACGGTCTCGAAAGGCGGGCGCGCGCTGCTGCAGGGCAGGGGGCCGGACCTGCACACGGTGGAATCCGAAGGCCAGATGCTCCAGCGGGTGATTCCCGATCTCATGGGCATGAGGAACGTCCTCGCGATCAACGACGAGGCGCATCACTGTTACAGGGAGAAGCCCGCCGACGAGGATGACGAAGGCGTCCTCCGGGGAGAGGACCGCACCGAGGCCGAGAAGAACCGGGAGGCCGCCCGGCTCTGGATATCCGGGCTGGAGGCGGTCGGACGCAAGCTCGGCCTCGCCCGCGTGGTCGATCTTTCGGCGACGCCGTTCTTCCTGCGCGGGTCGGGCTATGCGGAAGGCACGCTGTTCCCGTGGACAGTCAGCGATTTCTCGCTCATGGACGCCATCGAATGCGGCATCGTCAAGCTGCCGCGCGTGCCGGTGGCGGACAACATTCCCGGCACCGAGATGCCGACCTTCCGCAACCTCTGGCAGCATATCGGCAAGGCTATGCCGCGAAAGGGCCGGAGCAAGGCGGGCGGGCTCGATCCGCTGCAAATTCCCGTCATGCTCCAGACGGCGCTGGAGGCGCTCTACGGCCATTACGAGAAGACCTTCGGGCTCTGGCAGGAACAGGGCATTGAGGTCCCGCCCTGCTTCATCGTCGTCTGCAACAACACGGCGACTTCGAAGCTCGTCTACGACTACATCGCCGGTTTCCATCGGGAGAACGCGGACGGCTCGAAGACTCTGGAGCACGGACGCCTGCCGCTCTTCAGGAATTTCGACGAAGCGGGCGCGCCGCTTTCCCGCCCGCGCACGCTGCTGATCGACAGCACGCAGCTCGAATCCGGGGAGGCGCTCGACAGGAATTTCCGCGCCGCGGCGGCAGACGAGATCGAGCGCTTTCGCCGGGAGATCGTCGAACGCACCGGCGACCGCCAGCGGGCCGAGAAGCTTTCCGACCAGGACCTGCTGCGCGAGGCCATGAACACGGTCGGCAAGGCAGGCCGGCTCGGCGGCGAGACCCGCTGCGTGGTTTCCGTCTCCATGCTGACGGAAGGCTGGGACGCCAACACCGTCACCCATGTGCTCGGCGTGCGCGCTTTCGGCACCCAATTGCTCTGCGAGCAGGTGGTCGGCCGGGCGCTGCGCCGGTGGTCTTACGAGCTGAACGAAAGCAGCCGCTTCGGCGTGGAGTATGCCGACGTGCTTGGCATCCCGTTCGATTTCACCGCCGAGCCGGTCGTCGCGCCGCCGCAGCGCCCGCGCAAGACCGTGCAGGTCCGCGCCGTCAGCCCCGAGCGCGACGCCTGCGAGATTCGGTTCCCGCGCGTCGCCGGATACCGGATCGAATTGCCGGAAGAGCGGCTGGAAGCGAAGTTCGACGAGGATTCGACGTTGGTGCTGACGCCGGAGCTGATCGGCCCGTCCCGGACCCGGAACGAAGGCATTATCGGCGAGGGCGTGGACCTGAACCTGGTGCATACCCGCAACCTGCGGCGCTCGACGCTGCTGTTCCACCTCACCAAGCGGTTGCTGGAGACGAAGTGGCGTGAGGCCGGAGAGGAACCGAAGCTGCACCTGTTCGGCCAGTTCAAGCGGATAGCCGGCGAGTGGCACGACCGTCACCTCGTCTGCAAGGGCGGGACTTACCCGGCGCAGCTCATGTATCTCTCCCTGGCGGACATGGCCTGCGAGCGCATCGCGCGGGCCATCGACGCGGCTCATGCCGGCGAGAAGCCGGTGAGGGCGGTGCTCGATCCCTACAACCCCTCCGGTTCGACGATCCATGTCCGGTTCGCCACGACGAAGCAGACCCTCTGGACGACCGACCCCGGCCGCTGCCATGTCAACTACGCGGTCTGCGACAGCGACTGGGAGGCGGAGTTCTGCCGCATCGCCGACGCGCACCCCCGTGTCCGCGCCTGGGTGAAGAACCACGGCCTCGGCCTGGAGGTACCCTATCGATCCGGTTCCGGGACCCGGACCTACATTCCCGATTTCATCGTGCTGGTGGACGACGGGCGCGGCGCGGACGACCCGCTGCACCTGGTCGTCGAGATCAAGGGCTTTCGCGGCGAGGACGCGAAGGACAAGAAGGGGACCATGGACACCTACTGGGTCCCCGGCGTGAACGCGCTCGGCGCATACGGCCGCTGGAAGTTTGCGGAGTTCACCGATGTCTACGGCATGGAGGACACGTTCTACCGGGTGATCGAGCGGTTGCGCGCGTTCGCCGAAGTCGAAGCCGGGACCGGAAAGGCGGCCGGAAGGCAGCCGGCAGGCAGGGAAGAGGTCCTGGCGCTGCTGAGGTCCCACAAGGAGGAGATGGCGCGGCGTTTCCATATCGTCGATCTGGCCGTGGCCGGCTCCATCGCCCGCGACACGGCGACCGCCATCAGCGATGCGGACATTCTGGTGCGGTTCGACGGCCCGGCGGACTGGCGGCGGTTTTTCGGCTTGCAGGCCTATATCGAGGACCTTCTCGGACGGCCTGTCGATCTGGTGACCGACAAGGCGTTGCGCGCCGAGATCCGCCCCTATATGGAGCGGGACGCGATCCGTGTCTGACGCTGGCGAACCTTCGCGCAGTTGGCGCTTCTATATCGCGGACATGATCGAGTTCGGCGAGAACGTCCTGTCTTTTACCGACGGCATGGACCGGGACGCCTTCATCGGCGACGCGCGGACCTATCATGCCGTTCTGCGAAACCTGGAATTGATCGGCGAAGCCGCAACCAACATCCCCGCCGCAATCCGGGAGGCTCATCCCGACATTCCCTGGCATGCGATGATCGGGGCGCGGAACCGCCTGGCTCATGCCTATCGGCATATCGACGACGATGTGATTTGGACCATGATCGAAGACGCCGTTCCGGCACTCCTTCCTGCATTGAGGCAGCTTCTGCAGGCAGCGGACAGGGAAGGCGAATGAGCGTCAGTAAATGAAGTTATATACGAAGGCGGATCTGGCTACCCTGCAGTCGATGCAGAAGCGAGTCGTCAATCCGCGTGCCCGCTGGCTGGAGAAGCCCAAAACGCGGCCGGTTCACCGACAACGCGCCCTCCAGGTCTCCACTTTCTACGACGACCTTGCCGACCTCCTGTTCAGCTTTGTGGACGAGGCCAGGATCGAACGGGACTTCCAGCCGGATGTTCCGAACGCCGACGCCTATCCCGTGGACTATCGCATCGACGGGAAAGGCGACGTTCCGCTTTTCCTTTACGGCGTGCCGAACCGCGACAAGGCGCGTCTGGCCACGATCATGTTGTCGTATTTCCACCGGCAGGCGTTACATTTCGAATCCATTCTCGTCTTCGAGGATCAGGCCCAGATTCCGAGAATGGACCTCGCCAGGCTATCGGATGTCGGCGGCGACATGATCTCGTCTCTGGCGTCGCACGAGGACTTCAACCGCAAGCTCCTGCAGCGCGTCGCGGCGTGAACGCTCTCGGCGCATACGGCCGCCGGGGGGTCGCGGAGTTCACCGATGTCTATGACACGGAGGACGGTTCCGGCTGCACGATCGGGCGATCCCGTCTGTCCCCGGAAGTCGGGGCCGGCAAGCGTGCTCAACGGCCTGTCCGGGCCTGAGATCGGCATCGCATGAAGACGACGCGGTATTTCGATGAACAGGTTCGACGAAAGCGACCCTATATCGATCCGGTGTGGTGCGCCGACATTATTGCCGCACCGCTTCGGCGCGAGGAACAGCCTGACGGCAGGATCCGCTTCTGGGGAGAAGTCATCCCTTCGGGGGAGGATATGCCGCGCATCCTGCGGGTGGTTACATTGGCCGATGGAGAGACGGTCCATAACGCCTTTTTCGACCGTCGTTTCAGGAGGGACCTGACATGAAGCTCCATTACTATCCCGAAACCGACAGCCTCTATGTCGAGTTCAAGGCCGGGCCCGGCGTGGAGACGCGCGAGGTGTCCGACGGGCTGAATGTCGATCTCGATGCTGAGGGCGGCGTGGTCGGTTTCGACATCGACCATGCGTCCCGGCATCTCGACCTCTCCACGCTGGAGACCGAAGCCCTGCCTGTCCGTTCGATCAAGGCTCGTTGATCCATGGCCCGCCGAACGAGAAAACCGCCCAAATCCGTCGAGACCCTCACGCACGGCGAGGCGTCCAGGCGGAACATTCCGACGGCGGAGTTCCATCCCGTCATGGCGGAGGAGGAGAAGGCGCCGCGCCCGGTGGTCTATGAGCGCAACCGGGACCACGACCCACAGCTTGTCTGGCGCGGGAAGGAGGCGCAGGACGCGGCGGACCTCACGGTGCAGGCGCCGCCGCTCTACATCCAGGAGAAGGTGCATCCCAAGGCGCTGGTGGACGATCTGCTGCGGCAGACGAAGGCGCGCCGCGACGAGGAAGCGGATGCGGCGCCGGACCTGTTCGCGGATTTCAACGGCCTGCCCAGCGAGGATGCGCGCACCGAGTTCTACCGCCACGACGCCAACTGGTCGAACCGCATGATCCTGGGCGACAGCCTTCAGGCGATGGCGAGCCTCACCGAGCGCGAGGGCCTGCGCGGCAGGGTGCAGTGCATCTATATCGACCCGCCCTACGGCATCCGCTTCAACTCCAACTTCCAGTGGTCCACCACCAGCCGCGACGTGAAGGACGGCAACGCCGCCCACATCACCCGCGAGCCGGAGCAGGTGAAGGCCTTCCGCGACACCTGGCGCGAAGGCATCCACTCCTACCTCAGCTATCTCCGCGACCGGCTGACCGTGGCGCGGGAACTGCTGACGGAGAGCGGCTCGATTTTCGTGCAGATCGGGGATGAGAATGTTCATAGAGTGCGGGCTCTGATGGATGAGGTATTTGGAGAAGAGAATCTCGTTAGCGAGATCGTTGTCGAAAAGACCAGCGGACAGACCGACGAATATCTTTCGAACATTTGTGATTTCTTGATTTGGTATGCGATGGACGCTCGCAAACTAAAATATCGAAAACCTTTACTTGAAAAATCGGCATCTAGAGCAGGATTTAGAGCCTGACCCAAAAAGAGTTGAGCGGTTTCAAGGGATTGTGATTCAGTTCGGTTAGGAAGCTGAACGGAGCCACATATGCCCTGGACCGAAACCGCTCGCCGGGAGTATCGGCGGGACTGCCCACGATATGCAAGCG
>JAJDYL010000153.1 GCA_022825195.1 Alphaproteobacteria bacterium | reverse complement strand
CTCGCTCATCTTGTGGAAGATCACGTCGCGCAGGATGCCGGCCACGTTCACAACCCCGTCGATGCGCCCGAAGGTCTCCACCGCCTGCGCCACCATGCGGCCCGCCGCCTCGTAGTCGGAAACGCTCTCGCCGTTGACCACAGCCTCGCCGCCGCCCGCCTCGATCAGGCCGACCGTCTCCTGCGCCAGCGTCGCGTCCGCCCCCGAACCGCCGACATCGCCGCCGAGATCGTTCACGACCACCTGCGCGCCTTCCCGGGCCGCCAGCACCGCAACCTCGCGCCCGATGCCCCGGCCCGCTCCCGTAACCAGAACGACCTTGCCTTCCAATACGCCGTCGGACATGTGTCCCCGTCCTTCCATGCTTCGTGAATCGAGACCCGGCAGTCATAGCCCGGCCGGCGCGCCGCTAAAACCGGCGAAGCAGCCTTTCGATGTAATCGCGCTCCGGAGCAGGGCGGTTTTCGTCCCCGACCCGCCGGCGCAATTCGTCGCGGATGTCCCGGGCGCGCTGGAAACTGCCTTCCTCCGGCAGGACGACATCGCTGCCGTCGGGCATGAATCCGCCGTCGCGCCGGCCCAACGGGTCGACGTTCGACCGTTCGCCGGAGATATTGCCCTGCCCGCCGCCCTGCCCGGCGAGTTCCCGAAGCAGCGCATCGCCTGCCTTCTGCAAGGCCTGCAAGGCCTGCCCCTGCGCCTCCAGCGCCTCGCCGTGCCGGCCCGTCCGCAGCGAACCGGAAGCATCGCGCATCGACCGGGAGGCGCGGCCCAGCTCCTTCGGCACCCGCCCGAGATCCGCTCCAAGGCGGCGCATATAGTTCCCGAGGCGGTGGCGCAGCCCTTCCTGAGCCTGCTGCAGGTCGGGATATCCGCTGTCCGCGCCCGGCCTGCTGCCCTGCGGTCCCTGGCGCGACCCTTCCGGCGGGGGCCGCCCTTGCCTGAAAGTGCGGTCGAGCAGCTGCTGCTGGTCGCGGCTCAATTCCCTGAGTTCCCTGAGCTTCTGCAGCATGCCGGCCTGGCGCTCCGCCTGGCCTTCGCCCATGCGCGCAAGGCGAATGTTCTCCAGTATGTTCTGAAGTTGCGCCAGCAGTTCCCTCGCGTCGGCGCGCGCGCCCGCCTCCCACAGCCGGCGTATCCGTTCGACCATCTGCTGCAACCCTTCCCGGTCGAACATCCGGTCCTGTTCCGACCCGCCGGGGTTGGGCTCGCCCTCATCGCCGGTTTCTCCCGCCCTCAGGGCGAGTTCCCGCAACAACCGGTCTATCGACCGGCGCAGATCGTCGAACAGCCTGTCGATCTCGTCCGCCGGCGCTCCCCTCTCGAAGGCCCGCATGATGGCTTCCTGGGATGCGCGAAGCTCGCGGTCGGCGAGCGCGAGACCGCCTTCCTCCAGCCGGAGCGCCGTTTTCCAGAGCAGGCTCCGCACATTCGCCAGCCCGGGCCCGGCCCGCTCCGCACGCCGGAGCCGCAGGGACGCCACGGTCAGCGCAAGCGTCACGGCCGGGTCCCCGTCGTACAGCTCCGCGCCGGCGGCGATGTCGTCCAGCCGGTCCGCGGCCGCTTTCCTGCCGTCCCAGCGCAATGTCTTGCGCTCCTCGACGATGGCCCGCGCCACGGGATGGCTGAACGGTCGTTCCGGCAGCACGAACCGGAGCCGGGGCCCCTGCCCTTCCTGTCCGGCGCCGTCCACCGCGAACAGGTTCAGGGTCACCTCCCGGCCCGCCCAGATGTGCGCGGTCAGGTCGAAATAGGCATTGCCGCGGGGCGCCTCCGGCTCGCCGAGCACCGGCAGGGGGAGGACCAGAGGCTGCGCAGCCGGCTCGTCCGCCGGGACCGCCTCCACGCGCATCGCGGCGACCCCGTAATCGTCATTGCCGCCATAGTCGAGGCGAAATGCGTGCCGCAGCGTCGCCCGGGGCGGCATTTCGAACCGCGCCGATGGCGGGCTGTCGGGTATCACCGTGACCGGCCAGCCGACCGCCTCCCGGTCGTCGACGACCACCGCGATGCGCCCGCCCATCCGGATCGGCGTGCTGCCTTCGGCCACCGCGCCCGAACTCTCCAGCACGGCGCGGTCCGGCCCTGCGGCGAGCACGGCGACGCCTCCGAGGCCCGCAACGCGCGCATGGACGGTGCTCCCCTCCGGCAGCTCGTAACCCGTATCCCCCGGTTCGGCGAACAGCGTCGGCCTCCCGGTATAGGCGGGCGGCTCGATCCAGATGTCGATGCTGACCGGCGCCGGGCGCGCGACGGCGAAAGACGGCGCCACGGCCCGGGCGAGCCGTTCCCCGGCCTCGCCGCCGACCGCGCCGAAGGCCGCCGCCAGGCAAACCAGCGTCAGGATGCGCAAGGCCCACGGGTCGCGGCCCGGCATGACGCCGGCGGGCCAGCCGGCCCGCAGCCGGCGGATCCGGCCGGCGACCCGTGCAAGATGCACGGTCCACAGGGCATGTCCCGCCGGCCCGGCCGCCGCCGGGCGGTCCTCGAGGCTCGTCAGCGGACGGTGGCTGAGGCCGCTGGCCCGTTCGACCTGCCGGTCGGCCGCGTCCGGCGGGGGCAGGCGGAACCGGCGCCATGCCCGCCAGACCGTCCAGCCGAGCGCGGCGGCCAGCGTGGCGAGGACGCCCGCATGGGTCCATCCTCCGAGCCGGGGCAGCGCGTCGCTGAGCGCCAGAAGCAGGAAGATCCCGAGGATAATCTGGCCCGGCCAGAATGCCGACCAGAGCGCCTGGCCGAGCAATGCCAGCCGCGCCTGCCGGCGCACCCGCGCGATGCGCCGGCGGACGTTCATCCGCCGCAGCCCGGACGGGCGAGCCAGTCCGGCACGCGCTCCAGCGCCAGGCTTTCCTCGAAGCCCGGCCGGGCGCGAACGACATCGAACCGGCTGCCCCGCACGAGCACTTCGGGCACGAGCGGGCGCCCGTTATAGGTCGAGGCCATCGCGGCGCCGTAGGCCCCGGCCTCGCAGAACGCAACGAGGTCTCCGGCAACCAGCGGCGGCAACGGCCGCTGCTCGGCGAACCTGTCCGTCGTTTCGCAGACCGGCCCCACCACGTCGGCGGGCCGGGTTTCGGCTCCCGCCGCCGGCGCTTCCAGAGGCAGGATGTCGTGCCAGGCCCCGTACATCATCGGACGGACCAGATCGTTCATGCCGGCATCGACAATAACGAACCGGCGCTCCGGTGTCTCCTTGACGGCGACGACCCGCGCCAGCAGCACGCCCGCCGGCCCGACCAGCCGCCGGCCCGGCTCGACCACGATCTCGCAGCCGAGGCCGCCGACTTCTTCCTCGACGACCCGCGCATATCCCTCCAGCGGCAGCGGCGTCTCGTCGCGATAGCGGATGCCGAACCCGCCGCCGAGGTCGAGCCGGCGGATATGGGCGCCGCCGGCCCGCAGGGTGCGGACGAGTCCGGCGACGCGGCGAAACGCCCGGCGGTACGGCTCCAGGTCGCCCAGCTGCGAGCCGATATGCACCGCGATCCCCTCCATCGACAGGCCGGGAAGCGCAGCCGCCTCACGGAACAGGGCCGGCGCCTCGTCCCAGGCGACGCCGAACTTGTCGGTCTTCCGGCCGGTGCTGATCTGGTCCAGCGTGCCGGCATCCACGTCGGGGTTGATCCGCAGGGCGGCGGACGCGGTCCGGTCGAGCCCGGCCGCGATGCGCGAAAGGCTGCGGACCTCGGAGGCGCTCTCGACATTGATCTGGAGGATGCCGCTCCGGAGCGCGGTTTCGATCTCGGCATCGGTCTTGCCGACGCCGGAAAAGACGATCTTCTCCGGCGCGATGCCGGCTGCAAGCGCGCGCCTCAACTCCCCTTCCGAGACGACATCGGCGCCCGCGCCCAGGCCGGCCAGCAGGCGCAGCACCGCCAGGTTCCCGTTCGCCTTCATCGCATAGCAGATGCGCGCCGGGGCCAGCGCCGCCTCGAACTCGCGGTAGGCGGCCTCGATGGCGTCGGCGGAATAGACATAGGCCGGCGTGCCGACCTCGGCCGCGATGGCCGCCAGCCGGACCGGCCCTGCCGCCAGGCCGCCGTCGATATAGCCGAACGGCCTCATCTGGCGGGATAGGTCCTCGGGTAGGAGACCTCGGACTTCGTCTCCGGCAGGTGTTCGAGGTCGTTCTTGCGCCCGCAGGCGGCCAGCCCCGCGGCGATCGCGGCGAACAGCAGGATCCATCTGACAGTCTTCACAGGAAACGCTCCCGCGCGGCCGCCGCGGCGCGGCGCACATTGTCGGGCGCCGTGCCGCCATAGCTGGTCCGCGCTGCAATCGACCGTTCTACGGACAGCGCATCGTACACGCTTTCGTCGATCCCGGCTTCGACCGCCCGCATGGCCTCCAGCGGCAATCCGGGGAGCGGGAGCCCGCGCCGGTCGGCTTCGGCGACAAGCGCGCCCACCGCCCGGTGCGCGTCCCGGAACGGCATGCCGAGGCGGCGCACCAGCCAGTCGGCAAGGTCCGTTGCGGTCGGATGGCCGGCCTCCGCCGCTTCCCGCAGCCGCTCCCGGTCCGGCTCCATGTCGCGCACCATGCCGGCGGCGGCGGCGATGGCCAGCATCAGCGAGTCGGCCGCCTCGAAGGTCGGTTCCTTGTCCTCCTGCATGTCCTTGCCATAGGTCAGCGGCAGCCCCTTGAGCACGGTCGCGAGCGCGGTGAAGGCGCCGAGCAGCCGGCCGGGCTTGGCGCGCACCAGCTCCGCCGCGTCCGGATTGCGCTTCTGCGGCATGATCGAGCTGCCGGTCGTGAAGGCGTCGGTGAGGCGCACGAAGCGGAACTGCGCGCTCGTCCAGAGCACGACCTCTTCCGCGAATCTCGACAGGTGCAATGCCGCGATGGCTCCGGCCGCCAGGAATTCCAGCGCGAAGTCGCGGTCGGAGACGGCATCCATCGAATTCGCCGCGGGCCGGTCGAAACCGAGCACGGCGGCGGTCATCTCCCGGTCGATGGGAAACGGCGTGCCGGCAAGCGCGGCGGCGCCCAGCGGCGACTCGTTCAGCCGGCGGCGGGTGTCGGCGAAGCGGCCCCGGTCGCGCCCCAGCATCTCGACATAGGCGAGCATGTGGTGCCCGAACGCCACCGGCTGGCCGTTCTGCAAATGCGTGAAGCCCGGCATGGGCAGGTCGGGCCAGGCCTCGGCCTTCTCGATGAAGGCGGCCTGCGCATCGGCGAGCGCGGCGTCCAGCGCGTCGATCTCGTCCCGCACCCAGAGCCGGAAATCCGTCGCGACCTGGTCGTTGCGGGACCGCGCCGTGTGCAGCCGGCCGGCGACGGGGCCGACCAGCTCCGCCAGCCGCGCCTCGATATTCATGTGGATGTCCTCAAGCTCCGGCTTGAAGACGAAGCGGCCCGCCGCTATCTCCTGCTCGATCCGGTCGAGGCCTCCGCGGATCGCCGCGGCGTCCGGCGCGCTCACGATGCCTGCGGCTTCGAGCATGTCGAGATGGGCGCGCGAGCCGCGGATGTCCTGGGCGTGGAGGCGGCGGTCGAAGCCGATGGAGGCGTTGATCGCGGCCATGATGTCCGACGGCCCGCCGGCGAAGCGCCCGCCCCACAAGGCGTTGGCGGGCGGTCCGGAGCCCGAACTGCGGGAAGGTGCCATGCTGCGCTCGCTTCTCCTGGTCTTCCTGGTTGCCGCCGGAACGGCTGCGGCGGCGGAAGGCTGGCTGCAAAACTACCGCAAGGCGGACCCGCCGGCACCCGCGCCGGACGCCGCCTTCACGGGGCCCGACGGCGGCGAGATAACGCTGGCCCGGTTCCGCGGCAAGCTGGTTGTCCTGAATTTCTGGGCGACCTGGTGTGCGCCCTGCCGCCGCGAAATGCCTTCGCTCGACCGGCTGCAGGGCGAACTCGGCGGCGAGCGGCTGGAGGTCGTCGCGCTCTCCATAGACCGGGGCGGGGCCGAGCGGGTCGATCCCTTCTTCGAGCGGCACGGCATCGCGCGGCTGAAGCGCTATCTCGACCCCCGCAACGTGTTGGGAAACGCGATGAATATCCGCATCCTGCCGACGACCGTCCTGATCGACGCAGAGGGCCGCGAGGCCGGGCGCCTGGAAGGCCCGGCGGAGTGGGACGCGCCCGAGATCCTGGCCTTCCTCCGCGATCAGCTTTCCGGGGCGGAGTCCGGCGCCTTGCCGCCGCCGAAATAGACCGTCCGGTGCGGGAACGGGATTTCGATCCCGAGCTCGTCGAAGCGCTTCTTCATCCGGCGGCGGAATTCGCGCGCCACCCCCCATTGCTGCATGGGCGGCGTCTTGAAGCGGCAGCGGACGGTGACGGCCGAGTCGCCCAGCTCCTGGACGCCGAACACCTCGAAGGGCGGGATGACGCGGTCCCGCCAGTCCCCGTCGCTCTCCATGCCCGCCGCTATTTCGCGCAGCACCTCGCTGACCCGGTCGGTGTCCTCCCCGTAGCCGACGCCCGCATCGATCACCGCGTAGGAGTAGTCGCGGGTCAGGTTCTCGACCGTGCCGATCTCGCCAAACGGCACGACATGGACGGTGCCGGAGAGGTCGCGCAGCCGGATGGTGCGGATCGACATGCCCTCGACAATGCCGGCATGCCCGGCAAGGGACACATATTCGCCGACCGCCACCTGGTCCTCCATGACGATGAAGAGGCCGGTGATGACGTCCTTCACCAGCGTCTGCGCCCCGAAACCGATGGCAAGGCCGGCAATGCCGACGCCGGCCAGCAGCGGCGCGATGTCGATGCCGAGTTCGGAGGCGGCCGTCAGCCCGCCCACCGTCAGCAGCAGCACGGCGCTGGCGCGGCGCAGGAGCGGCAGCAGCGTGCGCGCCCGCCCGCTGCGCTCGACCGGGTTGCCGTCCGCGTCGCGGGCGTCGAGATAGCGCTCGATGGCGAGGCAGAGCGCCTCCCACAGGACGAGGAAAAGGCCGAAGACCAGCGCGATCCGGACGAGCGCACCCAGGATGCGTTCGCCCACCGGGTCGGCCAGCAGGTCCAGCACCGGCGCGCGCCATGCTTCCAGCGCGGCGATGGCGGCTATGAGCCAGACCGCTATGCGCAGGCATTTGCGCAGCACGGGCACATAGCGGTCGGCGCGCGCCTTCACGCCGGGGAACCGGCTGTCGGCCCGCACCTCCCAGCGCGTCGCGGCATCCACCAGCCTGAGGACGCCGAGGTCGGCCAGCCGCGCGGCGGCGGCGGCCGCGACCGTCCAGGCGGACGCGGCTCCCACATAGGCGAAACCGCCCTCGACGGCGGATGCCCAGACGAGGAAGACGGCCGCCAGATAGGCCACGGCGACGACATGCCAGATATCCGCGAGCCGGGCCCTGACCCCGCCTCCGTCCCCGCGCAGCCGGTTCCGCACCGCCACGCGGTTGCGCAGCACCATCGACACCGCCACCGCCAGCACCGCCAGCCCGACCAGATCGACCAGCAGGCGGTAGGGGGCCGCGGGCAGCGCGAAAATGCGCGCGGCCTCGCAGACGAGCCAGCCATAGGCGACGGCGAGGACCAGGCGCCGCAGCCAGACAAGCAGGCCCGCAGCGGCGGCGGCGCCCAGCGGCGCCAGCACGGCGCGCAATGCCAAAGTCGCAAGCCGCGCCCCGCTGCTCGCATAGACGACGGCGAGGACCAGTTCCGCGGCGGTCTGCGGCAGCGCCGCCACGGAAACCGCCGCGAACCCGGCGACCGCAAAGGCCGCGATGGGCAGGGCGCCCAGCAGGAGGCCCGCGGCCGCCGCCAGCAGCCTTTCGCCGACACTTCCCGCCTCCGGCCCCTCCGAGGCCCTGCGCAGGCCCGCCATGAGCCGCCTGACCGCGATTTCCACGACGAAGCCGGCAAGCAGGACCAGCAACGCCTGTCCGAGCACGGTCCAGACGGGCGCGCCGCTGGCCGGATCGTTGAAGCCCTGCTCCAGCCACTGGCGGAACACGCCGGGATCGAACGCGAAGGACAGCGACCCGCCGACATCGCCGCCGAACGCCACGATGCTGTCCGTGACGGACGCCAGCGGGCCCCGCGCCGGTTCCTCCGCTGCGGGCGCGCCGCCTTTCCGGGCCGCCGCCAGCGCCTCGATGCGCCGGACAAGCTCCGCGCGCTTCGCCTCGTCCCGAAGCTCGGCGGCCAGCGCCTCCAGTTCCGCCGCGTCCGGACCGGCCGGCCCGTCCTGCGCCGCCGAGGCGGGCGGCCAGCCCCAGAGGACGGCAAGGACCGCCAGAATCCCGAACGCCCGAATCATGCCGCCATGTTACACGAGGCTTCGCCCGCCGGCCGCTTCAATCCCGATGGCCGGACTCGCGCTGCATCTCGAGGAAAGCGGCGGGAGCAAGGATCGGAATATCCCTGAACGGAGACATCTCAAGCAGGTCCCGGTCCCCGGTAATCAGGCAGTCCGCCCCGCCCGCAAGCGCCGTCTCCAGAAATTTGTCGTCGTCCGGATCCCGACAGCCTTGGGGCGCACCCGAAATAACAACCCATTCCGCCACGGCTTCGATTTCGCCGAGATAGGCCTCGCGTTCCCCTTCATCGAGATAACGAACGAATTTCCGCCGCTGCAATCTGGTGGTCAGTTCTTCCAAAGTCTCTTCGCAAAACAGCAGCCGAATACCCAACGCCCTCAAAGTGCCGACAACCGTTCGTGGCAGTCCTTTGAAATGAAGCGCCGCACTGATCAGGACATTCGTGTCGACGACGACGCGCCTAACTTTCATCGGCCAGAAGCGCTTCGAGCTTCGCTTCCGTCAGGCCGTTGGCCGCCGCTCTCTCCGACATCGCATCCATCGTCGCGATAAGACGGTCCCAGGCCGCTTCGCGAAGACGTTCATAGCGCTCCAAAGACATTGCCACGCAGACAGTCCCGTCTTCGCTTGCGATACGAACCGGCGCTTTGCGGGCGGCGTCCAGAATCGAACCGATCCCTACGTCTTTGGCGACCATTTCCTTCATGGCTGCAAATATGCGCTTCCCTCCGGCAGTATGCAATTGCCGCACTCCGAAGCGCCGTCTTCCGCCCGCCGGGCGGCGCGGCTATGGTGGCGGCGTCGAGCGGGGGCCTTTTCGAGGAATGGTTGCATCGTGTTCCGGCGGCTGCTGATCGCCAATCGCGGCGAGATCGCCTGCCGCATCGCCCGGACCGCCCGGCGCATGGGGATCCGGGTCATCGCCGTCCATTCCGAGGCCGATGCGGGCGCGCGCCATGTCCGCGAGGCGGATGAGAGCGTGTGCATCGGCCCGGCGCGCGCGCAGGCCAGCTACCTCGACATCGACGCGCTGATCGGGGCCGCGCGGCGCACCGGCGCCGAGGCGGTGCATCCCGGCTACGGCTTCCTCTCCGAGAACGCCGAATTCGCCGAACGGGTAGCCGGCGCGGGCCTTGCCTTCGTCGGCCCGCCGGCGGAGGCCATCCGGGCGATGGGCTCCAAGAGCGCCGCGAAGCAGATCGCCGCCGGCGCGCAGGTGCCCCTCGTGCCGGGCTATCACGAGGCGGACGCAACGCCGGAGCGGCTGGCGGAAGCGGCGGCGGAGATCGGCTACCCGGTGCTGGTCAAGGCCTCGGCCGGCGGCGGCGGGCGCGGCATGCGTATCGTCGAGCGGGCGGAGGAGCTGCCGGCCGCGCTCGCGGCCGCCGGGCGCGAGGCAAAAGCGGCTTTCGGCGACGGCGCGCTGCTGCTGGAGCGCTACATCGCCCGGCCCCGCCATGTCGAGGTGCAGGTGCTGGCCGATGCCCACGGCAGGGTGCTGCACCTGCTCGACCGCGACTGCTCGATCCAGCGCCGGCACCAGAAGGTGATCGAGGAGGCGCCCGCCCCCGGCCTGCCCGATGCTCTGCGCGCGGACATGGGCAAGGCCGCCGTCAGGCTCGCGCGCGCCATCCGCTATGCCGGCGCGGGCACGGTGGAGTTCCTGGTCGATGAGGGCGGCGCCTTCCACTTCATCGAGATGAACACCCGCCTCCAGGTCGAGCATCCGGTGACCGAGATGGTGACCGGGCTGGACCTCGTGGAATGGCAGCTTCGCATCGCGGCCGGAGAGCCGCTGACGCTCTCGCAGGAAGACATCGCGGCCGCCGGCCACGCCGTCGAGGCGCGGCTCTATGCCGAGGACCCGGCGCGGGGCTTCCTGCCGCAGACCGGGCGGCTGGCGCACCTCGCCTTTCCCGAAGGCCGGCCGGGCCTGCGCATCGACAGCGGCGTCGAGACGGGCGACGGGATCACGCCCTTCTACGACCCGATGATCGCCAAGCTCACCGCCTGGGGCGAGGACCGCGAACGGGCCCGGCTTGCGCTCGCCGACGCGCTCTCGGACACGCGCATCGCGGGCCTGAACACCAACCTGTTCTTCCTCGAGACGCTCGTCCGCCACCCCGCCTTCGCGGAGGCTGCGCTGGACACCCATTTCATCGAGACGCACGACATCGCGGCGGCCGAACCGCCGGCGGGCGACGCGGAGGCGATGCGCGCGATGGCGGCCGCCGCCCTGCTCGAAGACCGGGCCGCGCGCCTGCGGAACCGGCAGGACAGCGCGCCCGACCGTTTCTCGCCCTGGGGCCGGGGCGGCGCCTGGCGGCTCAACGGCGAAGGGCGCGACCGGCTAGACCTCGACGACGGCGGCGAGAAGGTGGCGTACGAAGTCGCCCATATCGGCGGCGGCTACCGGCTGGAAGATGGCGAGCGCGCGATTTCAGTTGCAGGCGTCGCGCGCAGCGCAGACGGCGGGCTGACGGCGGAAATCGACGGCCGCCGGCAAAGCGGCGCCGTGGTTGCGGACGGCAACCGGCTCACGGTCTTCCTGGACGGCGCGCGGCGCGAAATCCTCCTGGAGGAACCGGGCTCGGCGGCGATGGGCGCGGAGATCGGCGGCGGCAGGCTGACCTCGCCCATGCCCGGCACGGTGGTGCGGGTGCTGGTGGAGGCCGGGCAATCGGTCCGGAAGGATGCGCCGCTCATCGTGCTGGAAGCCATGAAGATGGAGCACACCATCGCCGCCCCGGCCGACGGCACGGTCGAGTCCCTGCCCTTCGCCGTCGGCGACCGGGTGGAGGAAGGCGTCGAGCTGGTGGGCTTCAGGGCCGCCGCGTGAGCGACCCCCGCGACCGCCTGATCGTCGGCCTCGACACGCCGGACTGCGACAGCGCAAGGCGGATCGTCGAGCGGATCGGCGACGCGGCCCGCTTCTACAAGATCGGCATGGGCCTCTTCTATATCGGCGGCGTCGAGCTTGCGCGCGAGCTCGTCCGGGACGGCTGCCGGCTGTTCCTCGACGCCAAGGCCTGGGACATCGGGCAGACGGTGGAGAACGCGGCGCGCGGCGCGGCGGCGCTGGGGGCCGACCTGCTGACGGTGCATGGCGACCGGCAGGTCATGGCGGCCGCCCGGCGCGGCCGGGGCGCTTCCGGGACGCGCCTGCTCGCCATCACCGTGCTCACCGACATGGACGAGGCGGGCGTCCGCGAGCTCGGCTGGCGCGGCGCGCTGGAGGAGCTGGTGCTCGCCCGCGCGCGCCATGCAGGGGAAGCCGACATGGACGGCGTGGTGGCGTCCGGCCGGGAAGCCGCGGCGCTGCGCGAGGCGCTCGGGCCGGACATGCTCATCGTCACCCCCGGCATCCGCCTGCCCGGCTCGTCCGCCGACGACCAGAAGCGCATCGCCACCCCCCGCGCCGCCATAGCCGCCGGCGCCGACCACCTCGTCGTCGCCCGGGAAATCCTCCGCTCCCCCGACCCGCGCGCGGCGGCGCTGCGGTTCCAAGAGGAGATCGCGGGGGCGGTGTAGGGGGAACCGCTGAAGAAAACCCTCAGATGGCAGGAATCTTAGCGGTCACGGTCTTCCCGCGGGAGGAGGGCGCTGTCTGTTTGCGGGCGGCCGGCGGTGAGAGCGGCGAGGCGGGCGGTGCGTTCGCGGAAGTCTCCGAGGCCGGCGCGGCGCGGCGCCTGCCGGGCGAGGAGGCGGCGTATCTCCTCTTCCAGCGAGCGCCCGTTCGCCTTCGCCCGGGCCTTCAGGGCGGCGACCAGCCTGTCATCGACATTGCGCACGGTGATGGTGGCCATGGCTGGCACCCCCGCCTGTGAACGTCATTTCCCGGCATATTGCCCTTGCGGGTGCAAGATGAACACCGGACCGGCGGCGAAGAAGCAGGCGGGTAGTCCGCCGGCGGCCTTCGCACCACGCTTCGCGCGGCCCTCACCCAACCCTCTTCCCGAGGGAGAGGGCGTTTCCCTGCGCCCCGCCCGCCGTCACCCGCGCGGGCCGGGCGGGCGTTTTGCGCCGTACCGGGTGCCGGGGCGGGCGAGGCGGCGTTCGCGCTCCAGGCCGTGGCGCTTCAGGAAACGCTGTATCGTGGAGACTCCGAACGCGAGGCCCTCGGCGGCCAGCCGGTCGCGCAGCGCGCGGACGCTGAGCCCCGGCCACCGCTCCAGAAGGCGGAGGATGCGCCCCCGCTCCGCCTCGATCCGCCAGGACTGGAGATCGCCGCCCCTCGCGTCCGGCCGCACATGGCCGTGCTCCCGATAGCGCTGCACCCAGCGGGCGACGCTCTGCCGGTTCACGCGGAACTGCCGGCCCGCCGCCGCCAGGCTCATCCCCTCCTCCAGCACCGCCGACACTGCCCGGCGGCGCAGGTCTTCGCCATAGGCCTTGCCCTGCGATTGCTCCTTCATCGACTCCGTCATCGCTCCTCCCCGGCCGCGCCGCGCGCGGCCCCGATACGCTTCGAACGGTACGGGACCGCGGCCCCGCCCCCGGTTTCGCCGCCGCGCCGGCGCCGCATCGCCGGCGCCGTCGGCAGCGCGAATTGCGACAGGCCGATCGGTACCGGGAACGGGAAATTGCAACAGGCCGGTCGGTACCCCCGCGGCCGGCGCGCGCACCTCCCCTGCCCGGCCCCGAGGCCGGGTTCGCCCTTTGAACTCCCGAATAGCGCCACAATGCGGCCCATGCCGCGCGCGCTCAGCACCGTCAGGTCATTCGCCCGTCTGTTCCTGGTTAATACGAATTTTCAAGGAATATAAACTGTTCAACGCCGGAATACAACCCCGGCCGGGAAAAACATGGCCGCGGCCCGCTACAGCGGCAGCAGGACGCGCACCCGCAGCCCCCCGCCGGGGCGGTCCTCCAGGACGATCCCGCCGTCGTGGCGCTGGACGATGGCGCGGACCACAGCAAGGCCGAGGCCGCTGCCGCCCGTGTCGCGGCTGCGCGACGCCTCCACGCGGAAGAAGGGGTCGAACACCCGCTCCCGAAGCGACCGCGGGATGCCCGGCCCCCGGTCGTCTATCCGTATCTCGGCCCGCCCGTCCGCCTGCCGCAGCGACACCTCGGCCTCCCCGCCATAGCGGAGCGCATTGTCCAGCAGGTTCTCGAACACGCGGCGCAGCGCGACCGGCCGCGCCTGCAGCGTCAGGCGGTCGGGGCCGTCATAGGAGGCCGTCCGGCCGGCATCGGCGAGATCGGCGGTGAGGCTCTGCAGCATGGCCGCCAGATCGACGGCGACCGGGCGCTCGTCCGCCGCATCGTCGCGCGCAAAGGCCAGCGTCGCCTCCAGCATGGCCTGCATCTCGTCGAGGTCGGCGGCGGCTTTCTCCTTCTGCTCGCCGTCCTCGATGAACTCGGCGCGCAGGCGCAGGCGCGTCAGCATGGTCTTGAGGTCGTGCGAGACGGCGGCCAGCATCAGGGTCCGGTCGTCCACGAGCCGGCGGATGCGCGCGGCCATGCGGTTGAAGGCGCGGGCCGCGTTGCGGAGTTCGCGCGGGCCGCGCTCCGGCAAGGGCGTCAGTCCGGCATCCAGCCCGAGCCTGTCCGCGGCCTCCGCAAGCCGGCGCAGCGGCCGCGTCGTCCGGTGCGCGCCCCAGACCAGCCCGAGCGCCACCAGCAGCGCCACCGCGCCCAGCCAGAGCAGCGGTCCCGCGCGCGGCCAGTAGCCCGGCTGTACGGAGAACTCCGCCCAGGCGCCCTCTTCCAGCCCGACGGCGATCACGATGCGTTGACCGTGCCGTTCGCCGGAGGACCGGCCTCCGATGCGCACGAATACGGGCCGGGGGCCGAGCCGCCGCAGATGGCGGCCCGCATCCTCGTCGATGCTCCCGGGCGGCTGCCATCCGGGTTCCCGGGGCCGGTCGAGGAGCAGCCTGATCCGCAACCGCCGGTCCGACAGCGCCGCCAGCAGTTTTCGCCGTTCCGCCGGCGCCGCACCCTCCAGCAATTCGACGATGGCGAGCATGCGCACGGACAGCACCCGGCTGAAATGCTCGACCGCGCGGTCGCGGCGTTCGTCCAGGTAAAGCAGGCCCGCGACGATGCCGAATACCGCCAGCCCGGCGAGCAGCAGCAGGCCCAGCCGCGCGGCGATCCCCTCCGGCCACAGGCGCAGCAGCCAGCGGGTCATCGGCGTTCCCGCACGGCGCCGGCGAAGACATAGCCGCCGCCGCGCACGGTCTTGATGAGCGCCGGCTGCTTCGGGTCCTCCTCGATCTTGCGCCGCAGGCGGCTCACCTGGACATCGACGCTGCGGTCGAACGGCCCCGCCTCGCGCCCGCGCGTCAGGTCCAGAAGCTGGTCCCGGTTCAGCACCCGGCCCGGATGCTCGACGAGCGCCAGCAGCAGGTCGAATTCGCCGCCCGTCAGGTCCACCAGCGCGCCGTCCGGCGCGTGGAGGGCGCGCCGCCCGGCATCGAGCGCCCAGCCCTGGAACTCGAAGGTCCGGGACGGGTCGGCCTCGCTCCGCCGCTGCAGCTCCGGCGCGCGGCGCAGCACGGCGCGGATGCGGGCCAGCAGCTCGCGCGGGTTGAAGGGCTTGGCGAGATAGTCGTCGGCGCCCATTTCGAGGCCGACGATGCGGTCGGTGTCCTCGCCGATGGCGGTGAGCATGACGATCGGCAGGTCGGACTCCGCCCGGACCCTGCGGCAGAGGCTCAACCCGTCCTCGCCGGGCAGCATCAGGTCGAGCACCACCAGGTCGAAGCGCCCCGCCGACAGGGTCCGGAACATCGCCTTGCCGTCGGCGGCCGTCTCCACCCGGAAGCCGTGCTTGCGCAGGAAGCGCGCGAGCAGGTCGCGGATTTCGCGGTCGTCATCGACGACGAGGATATGCGGCCCGTCCTTCATGCGCGGGAGTTTAGGGTCCGCCGGCGCCCCTTCGGAGGATTTCTTGTAACGAAGCGTAACGGAGGGCCCGCCAGCAACGCATCGTTGCCGAATAACAGGGGCCGGGACATGGCGGCGTTACACGGGGACCCCATACAGGGATGCAACCGGCCGCACCGGCCGGCGGAACCGAAGGAGACGCATTCCATGAAACTCAAGATCGTCCTCATCGCCGGCGGGCTGGGCCTGGCAAGCCTGGCCGCGGTCGGCGCCTACGCCGTGTCGCCCGACGTCCGCCAGGGCGTTGCGGCCGGCCAGGCCGCCATCACGCTCGCCGGCCACCGCCACGGCTGGGGCGGCCACCGCGGCGGCATGGCGAAACGGCTGTGCAGCGACGCCCGCAACGAGCAGGTCGAGGCCGCGATCACCTTCGCCGAGACCTTCATGGCGTTCACGCCCGAACAGCGGGCCGCGTGGGACCGCCTTACCGGGGCCGTGCGGGCCGGCAGCGACAGGGTCGGCGAAACCTGCACGGAGACCGAAGCGTTGCGCGCCGAGAAGACGATGCCGGCGAAGCTCGCGCTCGCCGAGGCCGCCACGAAGACCGCGGCAGCCGTGCTGGGCGATGTCCGCCCCGCCTTCGACGCCTGGTACGCCACGCTGAGCGACGAACAGCGCAAGGCCCTCGACGACCTGATGAAGCGCCGGCGCGGGGGGCGCCGGGGCTAGGGCGCTACAGGCTGAGCGGCTCCGGCTCGCCCTCCGGGAGTTCGACGCCGGAGACGTTCAGCGCCATCGACACCAGGCAGTAATAGCCCATGACGCCGATGGTCTCGACGACGCCCTGTTCCCCCACTTCCGCGACGGCCCGCGCATAGGTGGCGTCGCTCACCCGTTTCGTCGCGTAGAGCTCGGCGGCGAGGTCGTACACCGCGGCCTCGTCCGCCGCCATGCCCTCCGGCCGCCGCCGCGCCCTGATCGCCTCGACAATCCCCTCGCCGATTCCGGCCTCGCGGGCGAGCCGCGCATGGGCATACCACTCATACTGGGCAGTCCACTCCCGCGCCGTCACCAGGATCGCAAGTTCCGAAAGGCGCGGCCCGAGGCTCGTGCCGAAGCGGCAGAACGCGCCCAGCAATTGCGCTCGCTCGCACAGTTCCGGGCTGCGCAGCAAGGCAGCGAACGGTCCCCGGGCGCCGCCGCGCGGGCCGGCGGCGATCGCGTCGAGAACCTCCTGCTGGCGAGCGGTCAGGGTTTCGGGCATGGGCAGGCGCGCCATGGCGGTCTTCTCCTTGTTACAGTTCGAACGGTACGGCGCTAGCCGGCAGCGCCGATACGCGGCGGGCGGTCCTCGCGCCGGCTCTCGTCGCCGCGCTCGTCGAGTTCCCGCTCCAGTTCGGCGACACGCGCTTCGAGCCGCCTGACCGTTTCGGTCAGGGTGTGGAGGTCCCGGCTGTCGGGGTCCGTCACGCCCTCCGGCGTGCCGTAGGCGACGAAGCTCTCCGGCTGCCTCCGGCTGCGCGGCTGGGCCATCTTGGCCGGGATGCCCGTCATGGTCGCGCCGGCGGGAACTTCCTTGAGAACGACGGCGTTGGCTCCGATCCGCGCGCCCTCGCCCACCGTGAACGGCCCCAGCACCTGGGCGCCGGAACCGACGATGACCCCGTTCTCCAGCGTCGGATGGCGTTTGCCTTTCGCGGTCGAGGTGGCGCCCAGCGTCACCCCCTGGTAGAGCGTGACATCGTCGCCGAGTTCCGCGGTCTCGCCGATGACGACCCCCATGCCGTGATCGATGAAGAGCCGCCTGCCGATCGTCGCGCCCGGATGGATCTCGATGCCCGTCAGTCCCCGGCCCACATGGCTGAGGAAGCGGCCGGCGAGATAGAACCGTTTGCGCCAGAACCAGTTCGAGAGGCGGTGAAAGACCAGCGCGTGGAACCCCGGATAGGCCAGGACCACTTCCAAGCGCGAACGCAGCGCCGGATCGCGGTCCATATAGCTGTCTATCTCCTTCAACAGGCCCATCGCCGGGCGCCCTTCCTCGCCGCCGATAATGCGCTTATATGACCTGCACTCGGCGCGCGGCAAGGGTTGGACGGCCATGAACATTCGCGACGGCTTCATCGACACCATCGGGAACACGCCGCTGGTGCGTCTCCGGAAAGCCTCCGAGCTGACCGGCTGCGAGGTGCTTGCCAAGCTGGAATTCCTCAATCCGGGCGGCTCGGTGAAGGACCGCGCGGCGCTCGGCATCATCCGCGACGCCGAAGCCAGGGGGCAGCTGGAGGCCGGCGGCATCATCGTCGAAGGCACCGCAGGCAATACCGGCATCGGGCTCGCGCTGGTCGGCAATGCGCGCGGCTACCGGACGGTCATCGTGATTCCGGAAACGCAGTCCGACGAGAAGAAGCAGATGCTGCGGCTTTGCGGAGCGGACCTGCGCGAGGTGCCGGCCGTCCCCTATCGCGATCCCGGCAATTATGTGCATGTCTCCGGCCGGCTGGCTGAGGAGCTTGCGGCGACGCACCGGCAGGGCGCCATCTGGGCCAACCAGTTCGACAATGTCGCCAACCGCCAGATCCATATCGAGACCACGGCGCCCGAAATCTGGTCCCAGACCGACGGCAAGGTGGACGCATTCGTCTCCGCCGTCGGCACCGGCGGCACGCTCGCCGGCACCGCGATGGGCCTGCAGGAGCGCAACCGGAACATCAAGATCGCGCTCGCCGACCCCGAGGGCGCCGCGCTCTACGAATGGTATGCGCACGGGGAGCTCAAGTCGGAGGGCAGTTCGATCAGCGAGGGTATCGGCCAGGGGCGCGTGACGGCCAATCTGGAGGGCCTCGAGGTCGATTTCCCCTATCTGATCCCGGACGCCGAGGCGCTCCCCATCGTGTTCGACCTGCTCAAGGAAGAAGGGTTCTGCGTGGGGCTCTCCAGCGGCATCAATGTGGCGGGCGCCATCCGCGCGGCAAAGGAGCTCGGTCCCGGCCACACGGTCGTCACCCTGCTTTGCGACCTCGGGCAGCGCTACTCGGCCAAGATCTGGAACCCGGCCTTCCTGACGGAGGCTGGCCTGCCCGCTCCCGACTGGCTCTGACGGGCGGCGCTCATGGCTCAACCGCTTCAGACGCCGCTCGCCGCCCAGGCCGGCATGCCGGCTCCGGAGCGGGCCGAGTTCCGCATCTCGTCGGACTTCGATCCGGCGGGCGACCAGCCGGAAGCGATCGAAGAGCTCCTTTCCGGCCTCCGCCGCGGCGAGCGCGAACAGGTGCTGCTGGGCGTCACCGGCTCCGGCAAGACCTTCACGGCCGCCCATGTCATCCGCGAGATGGGACGTCCGACGCTCATCATGGCGCCCAACAAGACGCTCGCCGCCCAGCTCTACGCCGAGATGAAGAGCCTCTTCCCGGACAACGCCGTCGAGTATTTCGTCTCCTACTACGACTACTACCAGCCCGAAGCCTATGTCCCGCGCACCGACACCTATGTGGAGAAGGAAGCCTCGATCAACGAAGAGATAGACCGGATGCGCCACTCGGCGACGCGCGCGCTTCTGGAGCGGCGCGATGTCGTCATCGTGGCCAGCGTCTCCTGCATCTACGGCATCGGCGCCGTCGAGACCTATGCCGAGATGACGGCGGTGGCGACGGCCGGCAAGCGGCTCGACCGGGACGACTTCCTCAAGCGGCTCGTCGAACTGCAATACCGGCGCAACGACAACAATTTCCACCGCGGCGCGTTCCGGGTCCGAGGCGACAGCATCGAGGTTTTCCCGGCGCATCTGGAGGACCGGGCCTGGCGGCTGAGCCTCTGGGACGACGAGGTGGAGGCGATCCACGAATTCGACCCGCTGACCGGCGAGCGCACGGCCGCGCTGGGCGCCATCCGCGTGTTCCCCAACAGCCACTATGTCACACCCAAGCCCACACTGATGCAGGCCGCGCACAGCATACGGATCGAATTGGACGAACGCCTGGCGGAACTGACGGCCGAGGGCAAGCTGCTGGAGGCGCAGAGGCTGGAACAGCGCACGGTGTTCGACCTGGAAATGATCGTCTCCACCGGCTCCTGCGCCGGGATCGAGAACTATTCCCGTTACCTCACCGGCCGCGCGCCGGGCCAGCCGCCGCCGACCCTGTTCGAATATCTGCCGCCGGACGCGCTCCTGATCGTGGACGAGAGCCATGTATCGGTGCCGCAGGTGGGCGGCATGTTCCGCGGCGACTATGCGCGCAAATCGACGCTCGCCGAGTTCGGCTTCCGCCTGCCCTCCTGCATCGACAACCGCCCGCTCAAATTCGAGGAATGGGACGAGATGCGCCCGCAGACGGTGTTCGTGTCGGCGACGCCCGGTCCCTGGGAACTGGAGCGCGTCGAGGGCGTCGTCGTCGAGCAGGTGGTCCGCCCGACGGGCCTCATCGACCCGGTATGCCTCGTGCGGCCGACGGAACACCAGGTGGACGACCTGATGGCCGAATGCCGGGACGCCGCGCAAAAGGGACAGCGCGTGCTCGTCACCACGCTCACCAAGCGCATGGCGGAGGACCTGACCGAATACATGCACGAGGCCGGCATCCGGGTGCGCTATCTGCATTCGGATGTCGAGACGCTGGAGCGTATCGAGATCATCCGCGATCTGAGGCTCGGCGCCTTCGACGTGCTGATCGGCATCAACCTGCTGCGCGAGGGGCTGGACATTCCGGAGTGCGCGCTGGTCGCGATCCTCGACGCGGACAAGGAAGGCTATCTGCGCTCCTACACCTCGCTCATCCAGACCATCGGCCGTGCGGCCCGCAATTTGGACGGGCGCGTCATCCTCTATGCGGACCGGGAGACGCGGTCGCTCGGCTCGGCGCTGGAGGAGACGAACCGCCGGCGGGAGAAGCAGCACGCCTACAACGAGGCCAGGGGCATCACGCCGGAGAGCGTTCGCAAGGGCATCGCCGACATCCTGAAGAGCGTCTATGCGCGCGACAGCGTGACCGTCGAGGCGGGTTTCGCCGAGGAGCCGGCAGTCTTCGGCCACAATCTGGAAACCACCATCGCCGACCTCGAAAAGCAGATGCGGGCCGCGGCGGCGGACCTCGAATTCGAGGAGGCGGCGCGGCTCCGCGACGAGATCAAGCGGCTCAAATCCATGGACCTGGGCCTGGAAGCCGCCATGGCGAAGCCGATCAACCGCATAGCCCGGGGCGCCGTCGCCGGCCGGAAGAAGCGCGGCCGGGCGCGGCGCCAGTAGCCCGTTCCGCGAGGCGCCGATGGACGAGCTTCGCCTTCGGCCTGCCCAAGCCTCGGACGCCGCCGCAATCACCCGCTGCGTCGAGGCGGCCTACTCTCCCTATATCGAGCGGATAGGCGAACCGCCGGGACCGATGCTGGACGACTACCTACAGGTCGTCCGCGACCACCGGGTCTTCGTGGTCGAAGGCGGCGGCCGGATCGCCGGCGCCATGGTCCTGATTGAGAAAGGGGGAACCATATTGCTCGACAACGTCGCCGTTCTGCCGTCGAGGCAGGGCGAGGGAGTCGGCCGCCGCCTCATGCTGCACGCCGAGGCCGAAGCGCGCCGGCTCGGATATGAGAGCATCGACCTCTACACGCACGAATTGATGACGGAGAACTTCGCCCTGTATGCGCGCAACGGTTATGTGGAGGTCGAGCGCCGCACCGAGCAGGGCTTCCCGCGCATCTACATGAGAAAACTCCTATAACTTATTGTATATAGGAAATATTTTGTCCGGATTGGCAGAGAGCCTGTTTTGGACCGGGAGCGTCACGACTGCATATATTCGGCAAGGGCCGCCGACGGCATGGCATCTTCGACATAGCCGAAGGTCCCCATGTCCCTGACCTCGCGGGCGGCGGCTTCAAGCCCGCCCATGGCAGCGCGGTAGAGTGAGGTCGCCAGGGAGATGCGGCGGACGCCCGCAGCGGCCAGGTCCTTCACCGGAAAGGACCGGCCCGGCACTCCGGCCATGAAGCTGAACGGTTTCGTCAGCGATGCGCAGACCCTCTCCACGGCCGCGAGGTCCGGCAGCGCCGGCGCCATCAGCACATCGGCGCCTGCGGCCTCGTAGGCCTGAAGACGCGCGACGATTTCGTCCAGATCCGGCCGGCCGCGTATGAAACCCTCGGCCCGCCCGGTGAGGACGAACGGGATATCCGTTGCACGGGCGGCCGCGGAAGACGACGCTATCCGCGCCGCCGCCTTTTCGAGATCGTAGAACGGCTCGTTCGGATCGCCGGCAAAGTCCTCGATCGAGCACCCTGCCAGCCCGGCCCCGATCGCCAGCTCGACCGTCCGGGCCGCATCGGCGGGCTCATGGCCGAACCCGTTTTCGAAATCGGCGGAAACCGGCAGGTCCACGGCATCGACCACCGCCCGCGCGTGAGCCAGCGCCTCGTCCCGCGTCACCTCTCCGTCCCGGCGTCCGAGCGTTCCCGCGAACCCGCCGCTGGAGGTCGCGAGCGCCGCAAAGCCCATTGCCGCCAGAATCTTCGCCGAGCCGGCGTCGAAGGGGTTGACCATCACGAACGGTCCGCCGCCCTCATGCAGGGCGCGGAACCGCTCGGCCTTTTCCCGCTGCGTCGGCATCACGAGAACGCCTGCAGTCCGGTCTGGGCGCGGCCGAGGATCAGCGCATGCACATCGTGCGTGCCCTCATAGGTGTTGACGGCTTCGAGATTCATCGAGTGGCGCACTACATGATATTCGTCGCTCACGCCGTTGCCGCCGTGCATGTCCCGCGCCACGCGGGCGATATCGAGCGCCTTGCCGCAATTGTTGCGCTTGACCAGCGAGATCATCTCCGGCGCGGCGCGGCCCTCGTCCATCAACCGCCCGACGCGGAGCGCGCCCTGCAGCCCGAGCGCAATCTCGGTCTGCATGTCGGCAAGCTTCTTCTGGATCAACTGCGTCTGCGCCAGCGGGCGGCCGAAGGCGTGCCGGTCGAGCGTGTATTGCCGGGCCGCGTGCCAGCAGAACTCCGCCGAGCCCATCGAGCCCCAGGCGATGCCGTAGCGCGCCTTGTTCAGGCAGCCGAACGGGCCGCCGAGGCCGCGCGCGTTCGGAAAGCGGTTCTCTTCCGGCACGAACACATCGTCCATCGCGATCTCGCCCGTGGGCCAGGCCCGCAGGGAGAACTTGCCCTCGATCTTCGCGGTCGTGAGGCCCTCCATGCCCCGCTCCAGCACGAAGCCGCGAATGACATCCTCGTCGTCCTTCGCCCAGATGACGAACACGTCGGCGATATTGGCCTGGGTGATCCACATCTTCGCGCCGGTAATCCGGTAGCCGCCGGGGACCTTGCGCGCCCGCGTCGTCAGCCCGCCGGCGTCGGAGCCGTGGTCCGGCTCGGTAAGGCCGAACGCGCCGATCCATTCCCCGGACGCCAACTTCGGGAGGTATTTCTCCTTTTGGGCTTCCGAGCCGTAGGTGTGGATCGGGAACATCACCAGCGACGACTGCACGCTCATCGCCGAGCGGTAGGAGCTGTCGCAGCGCTCCACCTCGCGGGCGATCAGGCCGTACATGACCGAAGTGCCGCCTGGGCAACCGTAGCCGTCCAGTCCCACGCCCAGGAACCCGGCTTCTCCGTAAGCCTTCATCAGGGCGGGATCGAAGGTCTCGTTGCGGTTGGCGTCGCGCACGCCGGGCGCCAGCGTCTCGGCGACGAAGCGCCGGGCGGTCTCGCTGACCAGGCGCTCGTCCTCGTCGAGCTGGTCTCCGAGCAGGAACGGGTCCTCCCAGACGAAGGAGGCGCGCTTCTGTTTCATCGAGTCTGGCATCGGATGCTCTTCCGGTAAGGGGGTGGGACCTACGGCGGCGCCGCGCCGCCGGCATAGCCGGCCTGTTTCAGCGCGGCCTCGATCTCCGCCATGATTTCCGGGTCGTCGATGGTGGCGGGCATCTTCCAGGTTTCCCGGTCGGCCACCTTCTGCATCGTGCCGCGCAGGATCTTGCCGGAGCGCGTCTTCGGCAGGCGCTCCACGACCACGGCCGTCTTGAACGCCGCGACCGGGCCGATCCGCCGGCGCACCAGCGCGACGACCTCCGTCTCGACTTCGCTCAACGGCCGGTTCACGCCCGCCTTGAGCACCAGGAAGCCGACCGGAATCTGGCCCTTCAGCTGATCCGCCACGCCGATGACGGCGCATTCCGCCACATCCTTGTGCGCCGCCAGCACCTCTTCCATGGCGCCGGTCGAAAGCCGGTGGCCCGCGACATTAATGATGTCGTCGGTGCGCGCCATGATGTAGGCGTAGCCGTCCTCGTCGATATAGCCGGCGTCCGCTGTCTTGTAGTAGCCGGGGAACTCGGTGAAGTAGGTGTCCAGATAGCGCTGATGCGCGTTCCAGAGCGTCGGGAAGGAGCCCGGAGGCATGGGCGTCTTCACCACCAGCGCGCCGATGGTCCCCGCAGGCACTTCCTCGTTGCCGTCGTCCACCACGCGCAGGTCCCAGCCCGGCACGGGGCGCGTCGGCGAGCCGTGCTTGACAGGCAGAAGCTCGATGCCGATGCAGTTGGAGCACATGGGCCAGCCGGTCTCGGTCTGCCACCAGTGGTCGATCACGGGGCGGTCCAGAATGTCTTCGGCCCATTGCAGCGTATCCGGGTCGCTGCGTTCGCCCGCCAGGAACAGCGTGCGGAAATGCGAGAGGTCGCGCCCCTGAAGCAGCTTCGCCTCGGGGTCGTCCCGGCGGATGGCCCGGAAGGCAGTCGGCGCGGTGAACAGCGCGGCGACCTTGTGCTGCTCGATGATGCGCCAGTAAACGCCGGCGTCCGGCGTGCCGACCGGCTTGCCCTCGAACAGGATGGCCGTGTTGCCCGCCAGCAGCGGCGCATAGACGATGTAGGAATGGCCGACGACCCAGCCGACATCGGAGGCGGCCCAGAACACCTCGCCCGGCTCCACGCCATAGACGTTCTTCATGGTCCAGTGCAGCACCACCATGTGGCCGCCATTGTCGCGCACCACGCCCTTCGGCTGGCCGGTCGTGCCGGAGGTGTAGAGGATATAGAGCGGATCGAGCGCGCCGACGGGGACGCAATCCGCCGGCTCCGCCTGGGCCACGGCCTCGCCCCAGTCGATGTCACGCCCTTCCACCATCGAGGCCTCGCACTCCGGCCGCTGGAAGACGACGCAGAATTCGGGCTTGTGCTCGGCCAGCTCGATGGCCCCGTCGAGCAGCGGTTTGTATTCCACGATGCGCCCCGGTTCGATGCCGCAGGAGGCCGCGATCACGGCCTTGCAGGCGCTGTCGTCGATGCGGACCGCGAGCTCGTTGGAGGCGAACCCGCCGAAGACCACGGAATGCACCGCGCCCAGCCTGGCGCAGGCGAGCATGGCGATGGCCGTTTCCGGGATCATCGGCATGTAGATGACGACCCTGTCGCCCTTGCCGACGCCGCGGCTCTTGAGCGCGCCGGCGAAGGTGGCGACGGCGTCCCGCAATTCGCGGTAGGTGAAGGAGCGGATCGTGTCGGTCACCGGGCTGTCGTAGATCATCGCGGCCTGCCCGCCCCGCCCCGCCTCGACATGCCGGTCGAGGGCGTTGAAGCAGGTGTTGGTCACGCCGTCCACGAACCAGCGCCCGGCGGGGGTGGACTCCGTCTCCAGGATTTGCGTCGGGGCCTTGTACCAATGCAGATCGGCGGCGGCTTCCGCCCAGAACGCCTCGCGCTCGTCGAGCGAGCGGCGGAACGCGGTCTCATATGCTCCGGCCATGACAATCCCTCCACTTCCGCTGGGGCCGGATGGATAGCATTTCGGCGGAACACGCGGAAGCGGGGCCCAGGCAACCGCAAGCGGGAATTGAATTCCGGCCGGCAACCGCCTAGAGCGTAGCGCTGCCGACGCGAAACGACGAAGGAGCCGGCCCGATGGAACTCTGCGCTTTGGGCGAACAGCCGCCGCTCGGCGAGGTACCCGAGAAGATGCACGCCTTCATGGTGCGCCAGGACCGGTTCGGCGAACCGAAGGACGCCTGGCAGCGGGAGGTCATTCCGGTGCCGGCCCTCAAGCCGGACGAGGTGCTGGTCTATGTCATGGCGACCGGCATCAACTACAACAATGTCTGGGCGGCGCTCGGCTATCCGCTCGATGTCATCAAGGAACGGATGCGCAAGGGCGAACCCGAGGATTTCCACGCCGGCGGCAGCGACTGTTCGGGCATCGTGCAGGCCGTCGGTTCGGAGGTCACGAATGTCAGGCCCGGCGACGAGGTGGTGATCCACTCCGGCTGGTGGGAGCCGGACGACCCGTGGGTGCTCGCGGGCAAGGACCCGATGCTCGCGGCTTCGACCCGCATCTGGGGCTACCAGACCAATTACGGGTCCTACTGCCAGTTCGCGAAGGCCCAGGCGCACCAGTGCCAGCCGCGCCCGAAGCACCTGAACTGGGAGCAGTCGGGCTGCTACCTGCTCTGCGCCTCGACCGCCTACCGGATGCTGATGGGCTGGCCGCCGCACACGGTCGAGCCGGGAGATGTCGTGCTTGTATGGGGCGCGTCGGGCGGCCTCGGCGCGATGGCGCTGCAGATTACCGCGGCGCTCGGCGGGCGGCCGGTCGCCGTGGTTTCGGACGACGCAAAGCGCGACTGGTGCATGGAAATGGGAGCCGTCGGCGTTATCAACCGCAAGAACTTCGACCATTGGGGGCCGATGCCGGACACGACCGACGCCGCCGCCTACGGCGCCTGGGCGAAGGGCGCCCGCGCCTTCGGCGGCGCGATCTGGGAGGCGCTCGGCGAGCGGGCCAGCCCGAAGATCGTGTTCGAGCATCCGGGCGAGGCGACCCTGCCGACCTCCGAGTTCGTCTGCGACACGGGCGGCATGATCGTCATTTGCGCGGGCACCACCGGCTACAATGTGACCCTGGACCTCCGCTACCACTGGATGCGGCAGAAACGCTTCCAGGGCAGCCATCTCTCCAATGACGAGCAGGCCGCGGCCGTGAACCAGCTGGTCATCGACGGCAAGATCGACCCCTGCCTTTCCGAGGTGTTCGATTTCGACGATCTCGGCCACGCGCACCAGTTGATGCACGAGAACCGCCACGCCGCCGGGCAGATGGCCGTGCTCGTCAACGCGACCGCACGCGGCCAGGGCGCTTCATGATCGTCGAGGCGATCGTCGTCTTCGGCGCGCTCGCGCTCGTGGCGGGCCTCAAGGCCTGGCTGACCTGGCGGCGCATCAAGGCGGCGAGGCCGATGAAAGAACCCCCGCCGGACGACGGCGAGGCGCCGCTTCAGCGCCGATAGACGAAGAATGTCGCTGCGTGCCGGATGGCCGCCTGCGGCAGCGCCGTGACGGGTCCGGCCGTATCGGTCAGGGTCCAGAGGCCCGCCTCGGTCAGGGCGTCGATCTTCGCCTGGAACCCGCCATCGGAGAGCGCGGCCTCCGTGCAGCAGAAGATGAACACGCCGCCCTTCGCCGTCACACGTACGAGTTCGTCGAGCGATTCCGGAGGCGCGTGGCCGGGAGTGAAGACGCCGGTGCAGACGACCGCCTGGAATGCGCCATCCTCGAAATCGAGCGTCTCGCCCAGGACCCGCTGGCGCAGGTCCCGATAGGCGCCCTTGCGTCCAGCGGCCCGCAACATGCCGTCCGACAGGTCGATGCCGGTGAGATTGGCGTATCCGAGGCGCGCGAGCGCCGCACCGATGATGCCGCTGCCGCAGCCGGCATCCAGCACCGGCGTCTCGCCCGGCGCCACATGGCGTCCGAACAGGCCCGCCGCCACGGGCGCGTAGGCATAGCCGCCCGACGAGACATCGGCATCGTAGCTGTCCGCCCAGTCATCGTAGAGGCGCTGGTTTTCCGCCGTCGAAGCGGCGCCATAGACCCGCTCCAGCCACTGGTTGAGATCGCTCACAGCCTTCCCCTCTTCCGTTCCTGGCAGCCCACCATACACTGACGCCGCCGAGACAAGGACGCCCCCCGCATGGCCGATACCGAAATCCTGCTCCGGGAAGACCGCGGCAGCACCCGCATCCTGACCCTCAACAGGCCGCGCCGGCTGAACGCGCTCAACGGCGCCCTGGTCGATGCGATCTGCGGAGCGGTCCGGCGCGCGCACGGCGATGAAGCGGTGGCGTGCATCGTCCTGCAGGGCGACGAGCGCGCCTTCTCCGCCGGTGCCGACATGAAGGAAGCCGCCGAACATGCCGGCGAAGACGGGCGCGCCGCCCGCGACCGCGCGGAAGCGGCCTCGGCGATCTATGAACTCGGCCGGCTGACCGACAAGCCGCTGATCGCGGCGGTGCGCGGCTATGCGCTCGGCGGCGGCTGCAATCTCGCCATCGCCTGCGACATGGCGGTTGCGGGCGCGAGCGCCGTGTTCGGCTATCCGGAAGTCCGGCGCGGGCTGGCCGCCACCATGGTCGCGCCGGGGCTCGCGCACCGCATCGGGCCGAAGGCGGCGTTCGAGCTTCTGACGCTCGCCGAGGATGTCTCGGCCAACAGGGCGCTCGAGCTCGGGATGGTCAACCGCGTCGTGCCGGACGGGAAGGTCCTCGACGAGGCCATGGCGATGGCGGAGGCCCTGGCCGCTTTCGACCGCGAGGCGGTGCGCGCGACCAAGCGGGTGTTCCAGCGCTCCCTCGACCTTCCGGTAGCGGACGCGCTGTCCGCCGCCCGCGAAACCATGCTCGCCATGCGCCGGGCGATGGTGCCGCCGGAGTGATTTGAACACTCGACCCCACCCTTACCAAGGGTGTGCTCTACCCCTGAGCTACGGCGGCCCGCCGGGCGGGTCTATGCCACAGGGGCTACCGGGAGGGCAAGCGGACATGACCGCATCCGACGACAAGGACGCGAAGGAAGACAGGGACCGGCGCCTCGCGGAGGCGCTGCGCCAGAACCTGCGCCGCCGCAAGGCGCGCCAGCGCGGGGAAGACGGCAAGCCGGCCGATGCGCCCGGTAGCGTTGCCGAACGGGACTGCTGAAGCTACAAGCGGGCCGCGAAACGTCGCAGCGGACGGAAACGGGCCGCCCGCGGCGCACCATCCACCACGAGGGCTCGACTCGTGCTCGATACCGGTGCCAGAGCCTACCGTATTCGCGGCGGCAGACCGTTGGAGGGCGCGATCCGCGCGCAGACGGCCAAGAACGCCGTCAGCAAGCAGCTTGTCGCTTCGCTGCTGACGGCCGAGCCCTGCCGCCTGCTGGACGTGCCGGAAATCTCCGAGATCGAACTGGCGCTCGGCATGCTGGCCGAGATCGGCGCCGCAATCGCCCGGGACGGCTCCGGGGCCGTCGATATCCAGACCGCGAACATCGTCTCGACGGCCATCGGGCAACGCTATTCCGGCGTCAACCGCCTGCCCGTGCTGCTGATCGCCCCGCTGCTGCACCGGGCGGGCGTTGCGCGTGTCCCGGTGGTGGGCGGGGACCATATCGGCGAGCGGCCGATAGACTTCCATATCGGGCTGCTGGAGCAGATGGGCGCGCGCGTCGACGCCGACAGGGACGGCTACACCGCCAAGGCCGACCGGCTGAGGGGCGCCGTCATCCACCTTCCCTATCCCAGCGTCGGCGCGACCGAGAACGCGATCCAGGCCGCCTGCCTCGCCGACGGCACCACCGTGATCCACAACGCCGCCATCGAGCCGGAGATCGTCGATACGGTCCTCTTCCTCCAGAAGATGGGCGCGCTGATCCAGATCGAGACCGACCGGAAGATCGTCGTCGAGGGCGTGGAAAGGCTGTCCGGCGCGACCCACCGGCCGATGGCGGACCGTATCGAGGTCGCTTCCTTCGCCATGGCCGCGGTCGCCACCGGCGGGCGCATCCGCATCGCCGGGGCCGACCAGCGAACCATGGTCACGTTCCTCAACGTGCTTCGGAAGGTGGGCGGCGGTTTCGAGATCGTGGATGACGCCATCACCTTCTTCCGCGCCGGCGACACGCTTCGCCCGATCCATATCGAGACGGACGTGCATCCGGGTTTCATGACCGACTGGCAGCAGCCGATGGTGACCCTGCTGACCCAGGCGGAGGGCGTCTCCGTCCTCCACGAGACGGTGTACGAAAACCGCTTCGGCTACACCCGGACCCTGAACGACATGGGCGCCAACATCGCGCTCACCACCGCCTGCCTCGGTGGCAAGCCCTGCCGCTTCCTGGAACGCAACTTTCCCCACAGCGCGGTCGTGCAGGGCGCGACGCCGCTTGTCGGGCGGCGGATCGAAGTGCCGGACCTGCGGGCCGGGTTCGCATACCTGCTCGCCGCCCTTATCGCCGAGGGGGAGAGCGAGGTTCTGGGCACCCGCTTCATCGAGCGGGGCTACGCGGACATTCCGGGACGCCTGGCGAGCATCGGCGCGGACATCGAGGTCGTGCCGTCCCTGGAAAGCGATCTGGCGGCCCAATGAGCGGGCGGTTGAAGCTACGCGCGACATCCGTCGAGGAGTTGCAGGTGATCGCAGCGTGCGTCCAGGACGCAATTGCGCCGCTGTCGGACATGACATGGATGCGCGACCAGAGCCGGTTCGCGCTCGTGCTGAACCGGTTCCGGTGGGAATGTGCGGGCGACACGCCCCCCTTCGAGCGCACGCACACGATGCTGTCCTTCCAGAATGTGCAGGCCGTCCGCACGAGGAATGTGGACCGGAACCGGCCGGACGAGCCGCTCAGCCTGCTGACCCTCGCGGCGGGCGAAGACACGGCCGTCGATCTCGCTTTCGCAGGCGGAGCCACCGTGCGGATCGAAAGCGAACCGCTCGATTGCATCCTCGACGACCTGGGAGAGCCCTGGCCCACGGTCTGGCGGCCGGACCACGCCGAGGGGGACGGGCGATGACGAACCCGCTCGTGTTGGCGCTGCCGAAGGGGCGGATTCTCTCGGAAGCCATGCCCCTGGTTCGCGGAGCCGGGATCGAGCCGGAGCCGGGCTTCGACGACCCGGGCGACCGCCGGCTCCGGTTCCGGACCAATCTGCCCAATGTATCCATCATCCGGGTCCGTTCGTTCGACGTCGCCACCTTCGTCGCGTTCGGCGCGGCGGCGATCGGTATCGCCGGGCGCGACGTCATCATGGAGTTCGGCTATGACGAGCTCTACGCGCCGCTCGATCTCGACATCGGACACTGCCGCCTCGCCGTTGCCGAACCCGCAGCGATGGTCGCCCATGACGACCCGCGGCGCTGGAGCCAGATCCGCATCGCGACGAAATATCCCGAGATCACCAAGCGCCACTTTGCGGCGCGCGGGGTCCAGGCGCAGTGCATCAAGCTCAACGGCGCAATGGAACTTGCGCCCTCGCTGGGCCTGTGCCGGCGTATCGTCGATCTGGTCTCCTCCGGCGCGACCCTCAGGGCCAACGGCCTGGTCGAGGTCGAGCACATTGCCGACATCACGTCCTGCCTGATCGTCAACCGCACCGCGCTCAAGACCCGGACGGTCGAGTTGCAGGGCTGGATCGACCGCTTCCGGGAGGCATCCCTTGCCCAGGCGGCTTGACACAAGCGATGCCGGTTTCGCGGACGACTTCGAGGCGCTGATACGCCTGGAGCGCGCCGGTTCGGAAGATGTCGATGCGGCCGTAGCAGCCATCCTCGCAGAGGTCCGCGCCCGCGGCGACGCCGCCGTCGCCGAATACACCGCGCGCTTCGACGGCGTGACCGGTCCGCTGCGCATTCCGGTCGAGACGCTTGACCGGGCTCTCGCAGAAACGCCGGGTCCGGCGCGTGACGCGCTGGAGCTGGCAAAGTCCCGGATCGAGGCGTTCCACCGGGCGCAGATGCCGGCGGACCTCGACTACAGCGATGCGCTGGGAGTCCGGCTGGGCCTGCGCTGGACCCCTGTCGAATCGGTGGGCCTGTATGTGCCCGGCGGGTCCGCCGCCTATCCGAGCTCGGTGCTGATGAATGCGGTGCCCGCGCGGGTAGCCGGGGTCGGACGGGTGGCGATGACGGTGCCGACTCCGGCCGGCGCATTCGACCCTCTCGTGTTCGCGGCCGCGCGGCTGGCCGGCATAGAGGAGGTTTACCGGATCGGCGGCGCCCAGGCCGTGGGCGCACTGGCATTCGGGACGGCGAGCATCCCGCCGGTGGACAAGATCGTCGGCCCAGGAAATGTGTGGGTTGCGACCGCCAAGCGCCAGGTGTTCGGGCATGTCGGCATCGACACGATCGCCGGCCCTTCCGAAGTGCTCGTGGTGGCCGACGGCGGCTGCCCGGCGTCCTGGATCGCAGCCGACCTGCTGGCCCAGGCGGAACATGACGAGGCCGCGCAAAGCATCCTGATTGCGCTCTCGCACGAGTTTGCGGACGCGGTCGAAACCGAGATCGGGCGTTATCTGGAAACGCTGCCGCGCGCGGCCACGGCGCGAGCGAGCTGGGAGTCCCACGGCGCCTGCATCGTCGTCCGGGACCTCCGGGAGGCGCCTGCGCTGATCGACGCCATTGCGCCGGAACATCTCCAGCTGGCCGTCGCCGACCCCGAGGCGCTGGCGGCGCGCGTGCGCCATGCGGGCGCCGTCTTTCTCGGCGCGCTTACGCCCGAAGCCATAGGCGACTATGTCGGCGGGCCGAACCATGTCCTGCCGACTTCGCGCACGGCCCGGTTCGCCTCCGGGCTCGGCGTCGTGGATTTCATGAAGCGAACGACCCTGTTGGGCTGCAGTCCGGATTCGCTGGCCGCCCTCGGCCCGGCCGCCGCCGCGCTTGCCGCCGCGGAGGGCCTGGACGCCCACGGCCTGTCGGTCTCGCTCCGGCTCGATGGCTGACAACGGATCCGAGCGCCGGTTCCAGATCGCTTCGGTCAGCCTCGACGAACGGCTCGTCCTGCGGCGCACGCCCGAAGTCGAGCAGGAACGCGCCGTGGCGATCTTCGATCTGGTCGAAAACAACCGGTTCCGCCTGCGGGAGGGGCCATCCGGACCCTATGCGCTGCATCTGGCCGTCGTCGAGCGGCGTCTCAGTCTGCGCATAGCGGCTCCCGACCGTTCGCCTCCGCTGGAAATAACCGTTTCGCTCGGCGGGTTCCGGCGCATAGTCAAAGACTATTTCGTGGTATGCGACAGCTACTATGACGCGATCAGGCGCCTGTCGCCTTCCCAGATCGAAGCTATCGACATCGGCCGGCGCGCGCTCCACGACGAGGGCGCCGACAAGCTGCAGCAGGTGCTGGCGCCCCAGGTCGAGATCGACCACGACACCGCCCGGCGCCTGTTCACCCTGCTCTGCGTCCTGCACTTCCGGGCGCGGTCCGAATGAACGGCCTGCCCCGCAGCATGCTGTTCGCCTGCACCCGGAATGCGGTCCGCTCGCCCATGGCCGAGGCGCTTGCCAGGCGCTGGCTGGGCGCGCGGACGGTTATCGATTCGGCAGGCGTGGAGCCGGGACTTCTCAATCCGTTTGCGGTTGCCGTGATGGACGAAATCGGGCTCGACATACGCGATCATCGCGCGAGATCGTTCGTGGACCTCGCAGGCTGCTCTTTCGATGTAGTCGTCGCCCTGTCGGAGAGCGCGCACCTGGAGGCGAAGGCCTTCGCCGCGGCATCGACCGTGACGGTCGAATACTGGAATGTCGCAGACCCGACCTTGAACGAGGGATCGCGCGAGCAGCGGCTTCTCGCATTCCGCTCGGTGCGCAGCGAACTGGAAGCGCGCATATGCGAACGCTTTCCCATGTGATCCGGCTCCGGGGCAACGCAAGGGGATGGCCGCACCTGCATCCTGGGTTATCGAGAAAAAATTCGTATGTTTTTACTTTTTGTTCCAAAAAAACTTGACCTCCCGAAAATTGTGGTAGAATGAGTGCGAGGGAGGCGGTTTCCGGGGCCGCCTTTCCGCTTTCTGCAGGAAGCAATGGCCGGGGCGCCGCAAACGCCCCGGCGTGAGCGGACGGGAGGGGTGCGCCCCCTGCCCGGCCTGCTGTCGCGCGTATGGGCGCGCGTTACGCGCGAAACAAGGGACCCGCCACCCGGAAGCCCCCGGCGGCGCGGACGGAACGAAACGAGACGGAGGAACGATATGCAGGAATGGAACGGCAAGACTTCGATGAAGGCATGGCGACCATGACATCGCATGACAAAACATGACATTTCGAGCGCCAGGCTAACTGGTGTGGGGGTAGCGGGTGAAAGTCCTGCGGAACGAAGGAGTAGCCGACCGCGTTTCCACCGCGAGCCGTGCGTTATCGGTCGTGAGGCCGGTGACGAAGCGTCGGTAGCGGCGCATGCGGG
>JAJDYL010000151.1 GCA_022825195.1 Alphaproteobacteria bacterium | reverse complement strand
GTAGAAGTTCCCGCACCTGGATTCGAGGTGCGCCAGCGAGACGCCGAGCCTGTCCATGGACTCGGCGCTGCCGACATCGAGGCCCGGATAGTATTCGCCGATCCGGCGCGCATCGCGGAGTACTTGCGGAAAGTAGAGGCTGCGGTCCCTGAGCTCGTTTTCGGCCTTGCGCAACAGGGCGGCCTCGGCCTTGCGCGCCGGGTCCCGCCAGACCGCGTTGGACGGCACGATGGAGTAGGACGGGTGTTCGTAAACGGTGTAGCGCAGGGGAAGCGCCACGCCGCCTTCGGGAACTTCGAAACCATTGGCGCGGATATAGTCCAGGCATTCCTCATATTCGCGGAAGCCTGGGCCCCATTTCGTCTCGATGGGTCCCGGAGGCGCATTGTCGAGCCGGTCGATCAACGCCTGGCTGTGCCCCTCGGCAATCTGCCGGAGCGCCGCCTCCAGCGCCGCGGCGGTTCCGGCATCCCCGCCCCGGTCGAACGACATGTAGGAGAGGCCGCCATTCGCGGCGATGGGCGGCGCCTGCCCTTCCGTCAGCTGGAGCGGCGGCACATAGGCCGACGACTGCGCGTCCGCTTCAATCCGGTTTCCGATGGCTTGCTGCCCGTCCATCATTCATCCTCCGGCCAGAGAACTCCTATTATGGAGGAAAGGACCCCCGTTTTCCAAGGCTCCCGCGCTCGCACGCCCGCACAACTTTCGTGCCGCCGGTGCACAAATACCGGCGCCGTGAAGGCGATCGCATAACGCAGCACAAAGGAAGCGTCACATGAATCACCCTGTTGTCTCGCGCGAAGCATGGCTCGTGGCCCGCAAGACGCTTCTCGACCGCGAAAAGGCATTGACCCGCGAACGCGACGCCCTGACGACCGCCCGTCGGGCACTGCCCTGGGTGGAAGTGACGGAGGACTACCGCTTCGAAAGCGAAGCCGGCGAGGTCAGCCTTGCGGACCTGTTCGGCGGCAGGACCCAGCTCATCGTCTCGCATTTCATGTTCGGGCCGGACTGGGAGGCGGGCTGTCCGAGCTGTTCCTTCTGGGCCGACGGCTACGACCCGATGGTCGTCCATCTGGCGGCCCGGGACGTTGCGTTCGCGGCCGTGTCGCGCGCGCCGCTGGCCTCCCTCCTCGCCTATCGCGACCGCATGGGCTGGCGCTTCCCGTGGGTTTCCTCGCTGCACAGCGGATTCAACCGGGATTTCGACGTTTCCTTCGACGAGGAGACGCTCGCAGCGGGGCCGGTCATGTACAACTACCGCGAAACCGCCATGCGCGGCAGCGAGGCGCCGGGGCTCAGCGTCTTCTGCAAGGACGCGGCCGGGCGGCTGTTCCACACCTATTCCTGCTATTCGCGCGGGCTGGACCCGATGAATGCGGCCTACCAGCTTCTCGATCTCGTGCCGAAGGGCCGCGACGAGCGGGACCTGCCATTCCCGATGACCTGGGTGCGCCGCCGCGACGAATACTGAACGGCGCCCGGCGGCCCGGTCACACCATGGCGGCCAGCCGGTATTTCATTCGCTCCGTCGCCGTAACGAGGGCCGAGCGGATGCCGAACTCCATCGCGGAATGTCCGGCTTCCGGCACCGGCACATAGTCGGCTCCGGGCCAGGCGCGGGCCAATTCGTCTGCAGTCGCGATCGGGCAGACGACATCGTAGCGCCCCTGGACGATGGTTGCCGGCAGGCCTTCGACGCGGTGGAGGTCGTCCAGCAGCTGGTCGTCCCGAAGGAACAGGCCGTTCGTGAAATAGTGCGCCTCCAGCCGCGCAAGCGACAGGGCTGCCCTGTCTCCGGCCACGGCGGCCGTGTCGATCGGACCCGGCCTCAGCGCGGAACAGGCGCTCTCATAGCGGGACCAGGCGCGCGCGGCCGGCAGGTGGACACGAGGGTCCGGGTCCATCAGCCGGCGGCGGTAGGCCGCCAGCAGCCCGTTATCGCGCTCCTCCGGCGGGATCGGCGCAAGGAAGGCCCGATGCGCTTCCGGGAAGAAGGTGCCCATGCCGTGCAGGAACCAGTCGATTTCCGCGCGCCGCCCGAGGAAGATGCCGCGCAGGACGAAGCCGAGGCAGCGTTCCGGATGCGCTTCCCCGTAGGCAAGTGCGAGCGTGCTGCCCCAGGACCCGCCGAATACCAGCCACCGGTCCACCGAAAGATGCCGGCGCAGCGTCTCAATGTCGCGGATGAGGTGCTGCGTGGTGTTGGATTGCGTCTCCGCGCCCGGCGTGGAACGGCCCGCCCCGCGCTGGTCGAACAGGAGGATGCGGTAAGCTGCAGGGTCGAAGAAGCGCCGATAGGCCGGCGTGCAGCCGGCTCCCGGACCGCCATGCAGGAAGAGCACCGGCAGGCCGTTCGGGCTGCCCGCTTCCTCCCAATACATGACATGGCCGCCGTCCAGCGGCAGCATGCCGCTCTGCGCCGCTTCTATCGCCGGAAAGAGATCCGTCCGCCCGCCCATCGCTCAAACCTTAGCGGCCGCTTTGCAAGGCTTCCAGACACCCATGCCGCGCCATGTCCTCCTGCTCCTCGTGCTGATCGCCTGTCCGCTCCCTGCAGCCGCGGAAGAGATCAAGCCGGCCGATGTGCGCCTGCTGGAAGGCGGAGAGCCATTCGTCGAAGCGTTTCTGGCGCGGCCGGGGCTTACCTACGAGCCCGAGCCGGTGCGCCTCGACCGGCATGGCAGGCGCCTCGCACACGTGTTCTCCGGCGCGCTCTGGCTGCAGCGGGAACTGGTCGCGCGCGGCCTTGCCGCGGTCGCGCCGCCGCTCGTCTCCCGGGAGCGCGCCAACGCCCTGCTCCGGCTGGAACGACGGGCGCGCCTCTCGGAACCCGGCCTCTGGATGCGGAGCGAGGCGCGGATTGTCGCTGCCGAGCGCGCGCGTTCGGTCCTCGACCGTTTCGCCATCGTGGAAGGTCGAGTCCTGTCGGTTGCACGCGGCTTCCGTAGCAATTTCGTCAATTTCGGAGAGGACTGGCGCGAGGACTTCACCGTTTACCTCAAGCGCGGCCGCATCTCCCGCGCCTTCCCGCCAGGGTCGCTCGAAGGACAGCGCATCCGGGTGCGCGGCTGGGTGTATTACAGTAACGGCCCCGCCATCGACCTCGCCGACCCGCTCTATCTGGAAGCGCCGGGTCGTTAGCAAACGCCCCCTCAACCCGCCAGCCCCTGGCGGTAGCTCAGCGCCTCGGCGATATGCAGGCGGCCCACCCGGTCCTTTGCATCCATGTCGGCCAGGGTGCGCGCCACGCGAAGCACGCGGTGGTAGCCGCGCGCCGAGAGGCGCAGGCGCTCGGTGGCGCTTTGCAGAAGGGATGCGCCAGCCTCGTCCGGGGCCGCTGCCTCGGCAAGCTGCGCGCCGTCGATATCCCCGTTCAGGGACGGCCCTCCGTAGCGCGCCGCCTGCCTGCCACGCGTTTCCGCGACGCGGGCCGCGACATGCCGGCTGCTTTCCGCCGGCGGCGGCAGGGCCAGATCCGCGGCCGCGACGCGCGGTACGTCCACAAACAGATCGAAGCGGTCCAGCAGGGGCCCGGAAAGGCGGCGGCGATAGTCCGCCGCGCAGCGCGGCGCGCGGTTGCATGCGCGGTCCGGCTCGTCGATATGGCCGCAGCGGCAGGGATTCATCGCCCCTACCAGCTGGAAACGCGCCGGATAGGCCACATGGCGGTTGGCGCGTGCGATCGCCACCCTGCCAACCTCCAGAGGCTGGCGCAGCGCCTCGAGCGCAGGCCGCGCGAATTCCGGCAGTTCGTCGAGGAACAGCACGCCCCGGTGCGCGAGCGAAATCTCTCCTGGCGCGGCGCGCTGCCCGCCCCCGACCAGCGCCGTCATCGACGAAGAGTGGTGCGGGTCCCGGAACGGGCGCCGGCGCGGAATACGCCCGCTTTCCAATGCCCCCGCAGCGCTGTGGATCCGCGATACTTCGAGCGCCTCGGCCGGCTGGAGCGGCGGCAGCACGCCGGGGAGCCGGGCCGCCAGCATCGACTTGCCGGCTCCCGGCGGTCCCGACAGCAGCAGGTTGTGCCCGCCGGCCGCCGCAATCTCCAGCGCCCGCTTGGCGGTTTCCTGGCCCTTGATGTCATGCAGGTCGAGGCCATCGGCTTCCGGTGCGATCTCGCCAGGCTCCGGCGGCGTCAGCAATTGCCGGCCGCGGAAATGGTTGAGCAGCGCCAGCACCGTCTTCGGCGCCAGCACTTCGAGATCGCCCGCCCAGGCGGCCTCCGGCCCGTTGTCCGCCGGGCAGATCAGGCCCCGGCGCGACTCCACCGCCGACATGGCGGCCGACAGCACGCCGGCAACCGCGGTGAGCGCGCCGTCCAGGCCGAGTTCCCCGAGAGCGACATGGCCCGCAATATCCTCCTGTTGCACCGCCCCCATCGCCACGAGCAGGCCGAGCGCGATGGGCAGGTCGAAATGGCTGCCTTCTTTCTGCAGGTCCGCCGGCGCCAGATTGACGGTGATGCGCTCCATCGGCAGGCCGAGGCCGATGGCGGCGAGCGCCGCCCTCACCCGCTCGCGGCTCTCCGCCACTGCCTTGTCCGGCAGGCCGACGACGTGGAATGCTGCAAGGCCGCTGCCGAGATGCACCTGGACATCAACCTCGCGCACCTCGATCCCGTCGAAGGCGACCGTCGCGACATGGGCGACCGCCGGACGGCCGTTCACCGGGCCGGTCCCTCACCGCCCCGTGCAGCGAGGCGTCCCTCGACCGCATCCCAGATGAGCGCGGCGATCCGCACGCCGTCGAAGCGTTCGATCTCCTGGATGCCCGTGGGGGAAGTGACATTGATCTCGGTGAGATAACCGCCGATCACATCGATGCCGACGAAGGTAAGTCCGCGCTCGCGCAGCGCCGGGCCTATGATCTCGCAGATCTCGGTCTCCCGCGCCGTCAGGCCGCTCTTCAGCGGCGTGCCGCCGACATGCATGTTGGCCCGCGACTCGCCGGCGGCGGGAATGCGGTTGATGGCACCGACCGCTTCGCCTTCGACCAGGATGATGCGCTTGTCGCCTTCCCGCACCTCGGGAAGGTAGCGCTGCGCGATAACGGGATCCCGCGATGAGGTGAGGAACATCTCAAGCAGCGAATTCAGGTTCTCGTCGTCCTCGCGCAGGTGGAAGACCCCGGCGCCGCCATTGCCGAACAGCGGCTTGAGGATGATGTCGCGGTGTTCCGCGCGGAAGGCGGCGATCTCGGCTTCGTCGCGCGTAATCAGGGTCGGCGGCATCACGCCTTCGAAATGGGTGACGAACAGCTTCTCCGGCGCATTGCGCACCGATGCCGGGTCGTTCACCACCAGCGTCCCGGGATGGATGTGCTCGAGCAGGTGGGTCGCGGTGATGTAGGACATGTCGAACGGCGGGTCCTGGCGCATCATCACGACATCGAAGCCGGCGAGGTCCACCGTCTCCGCCGGACCGAGCGTCGAATGCCGGCCCTTCTCGCGCCTGAGCGTCATCGGGCGTCCGCGCGCCGTCAGGCGCCCGTCGCGGAAGGCAAGCCCGTCCGGCAGATAGTGGAACAGGGAATAGCCGCGCGCCTGCGCCTCCAGGCAAAGCGCGAAGGTGCTGTCAGCGTCGATATCGACACTTTCGATTGGGTCCATCTGCACGGCGACGGCGAGGGTCATGGGTCAGGAATCCGGTCGGGAAAAGGAGAACGCCGGCGCATCATATCGCGACCGGCCCGGGTACGCACGATGGCGCGGCAACCCGTCAGTTCAAGCGGGCGCGGAAACGCTGCAGCAGGGCTGCGGCTTCGAGGCGCGGACCGTCGGCGCGTTCCATCGCGATATAACGCTCCAGGCTCTCGACCGCGCCCTTGAAGCGTCCGAGCGCGGCCTCCAGCATCGCGCGTTCGCGCACCAGCTCCGGCAGGTCGGGCGCGATCCAGACCATGCGCTTCAGCACGTCGAGCGCCGCTTCGAACCGGCGGTGCCGGGTAAGGCGCAGGCGAATATTGTTCTGCAGCCGCAGCAGCACGCTTCGGTCCGTCGCCGTCCTGAAATGGGCCGTTTCCAGTTCCGCCGAGGGGCCGTACGCCGCCTTCAGTATCTGCCTGAGCGCCGGCGGTTCGCGCGTCTCGCCCCGCTGGAACGGATCGACGATCTCCGTCCGGTCTACCCGGATGAGGAAATGGCCGGGGAAATCGAGCCCCTCCACCTGCGCGCCGAGCCGCCGCCCCACCTCCATGTAGATGATGCCGAGCGCGACCGGCAGGCCCCTGCGCCGGTCGATCACGCGCAGGAGGTTGGCGTTCTGCAGGTCATCGTAGGTCGCCCGGTCGCCGGTATAGCCGAATGCGCCTCCGATAGTGGGGGCCAGCCCGTCCGGATTGCCGGCCGCCCGGGCCAGCTCGTCGAAATGCGCGCGGTAACGGTCGAGCGGGACGCCGGGACGGTCGAAGGACCCGAGCAGCAGGGCGGCCTCGCCGATGTCGAACGGGCTGTCGCCTTCCTCGCCGATTTCGCGCAACCGGGCCTCGACACTGCTCATGCAAACCGCCTCCCGCTGCCGTCTCCGTCCCTCCAGGCGTCCGCGATCACGATCGGCAGCCGACCGGGCACCACGGCGATGACATCGAACCGGACGCTGCAATTCCGGTAGCGCGGGTTTGCGGCGAGGAAACGATGCGCAGCCAGCTCGATTCGGCGGCGCTGGCGGTCCGGCACCGCCTGGCGCGCCAGCGCCTCGGTCGGCCGCGCCTTGACCTCGACCATGACCAGGCGCCGGCCGCGGCGCGCGATCAGGTCGATCTCGCCCACCGGCGTCCGGTAGCGCCGCGCCAGCACACGGTAGCCCGCGAGGCGAAGCCGCCAGGCGGCGATCCGCTCGGCCCGGCGGCCGCGGCTGTCACCCGTCTCTGGCAAGCAGCTCGAGCCCGCGCCGGTAAAGGTCGCGCCGGGGCCGGCCGGAAGCCGCCGCAAGCTCGGCCGCCGCGCGCGAAAGGCCGAGCGCGGCGACCCGCTCCACGAGCAACTCGTCGGAAATGTCGGCATGCGCCGGCCCGGCGGGCGGCCCGACCGCAATGACGATTTCGCCCTTCGGAGGCCCGGACCCGGCATACCGCGCCGCGAGTTCGTCGAGTGTGCCGCGCACGATTTCCTCATGGCGTTTAGTCAGCTCGCGCGCGACCGCCGCCTCGCGCCTGCCCAGCACCGCCGCCATGTCCGCAAGACAGCCCGCAAGCCGGGTTCCGGCCTCATAGACCAGCAGGGTCGCCGGTGCCGCGGCCCAGGGCGTCAGCGCCCGCCGGCGCGCCGACTGCCGCGCCGGCAGGAAACCGAGAAACGCGAACCGGTCGGGCGCCAGACCCGAGAGCTGCAGCGCCGTCAGGGCCGCATTGGCTCCCGGCGCCGAGGTCACCGCGAGGCCTTCCTCCCGGACAGCCCGCACAAGGCCGAAGCCCGGATCCGATACCAGCGGCATCCCGGCGTCGCTCGCCAGCGCCACCGCCCTTCCCGCGCGGATTGCGGCGATCAGCTTCGGGCGTATCCGCTCGGCATTGTGGTCGTGGTAAGCGACCAGGCGCGCCTTCAGCCCGTGAATCGAAAGCAGGCGGCGGGTTACGCGCGTGTCTTCGCAAGCGACCAGGTCCGCCGCCGCCAGAATGTCGAGAGCGCGCAGCGTGATGTCGCGCGCATTGCCGATGGGCGTTGCGACAAGATAAAGGCCCGGCGCGAGACTGCCGCCTCCCTGCGCTTTACCTGCCGGTCCGGGAGGACTAGCTTCGCGCCCGGTTGCACCGCCGGAGACGGGACGTGAACACGGCATCCTGGCGTTATGCCTCTTTCGCGCTGCTCGGCATGGCGCTGACAGCCTGCCAGCACTCGGGAACGGGTGAGCCTAGCCCGCCAACGCCTGCCGCGAAAGCGCCCGCGGTTGCCGCCGCGCCGGCCCGGCCGGTTGCGCCACGCCAGGAAACGCCGAAGCCCGCATCGCCGTCGGCGGAGGTCTTCCGCGCAGCATTGCTCTCCCCGTTCACGGGCCGGCATGCGGAACTCGGGACGGCGATGCTGAACGCCGCCCAGTTGGCGCTGTACGACGCCGCCGGCGAAGATTTCGTGCTGATGCCGATGGACACTGGCGGCGTTCCGGCGAACGCGGCGGAAGCGGCGCGGCAGTCGGTCAAGCGCGGCGCCGGCGTCCTGCTCGGACCGGTTTTCGGGTCGAACGTTGCTGCCGCGGCCGAAGCGGCGCGGACCCGGGCCCTGCCGGTCTTCGCTTTCTCGAACGACCGCTCGGCGCTCCGGCCGGGCGTCTGGCTCTTCGGCCTGCCCCCGGAAGAAGAGGTCGAGCGCCTTGTCGGCCATGCCGCCGCCGAGGGCCGCAGGCGGCTGGGCATCCTGGCTTACGATACGGGGTTCGGCCGCTATGCGGCGGAAGCCGCCCGGCGCGCCGCGGCCCGGCACGGCGTCATTGTCGCCCGGCGCGGTTTCCTGTCCGCCGGCCTCGACGCGAAGGCGCTCTCCGAGCGTGTGCGCGTGTTCACGGGCGCTCCGGCGAAACGCACGCCGGAGACGGACGAACGGCCCCCGCCTTTCGACGCCGTGTTGATCGCCGCGGAAGGCGAGGCCCTGCGCCCCGCCGCGGCGCTGCTTGCCTTCCATGGCATAGACCCCAGGCAGGTCCGGTATCTGGCGACGGGCATCCGGCCCGACCGGCTGCCGCTCGACGAGCCGAGCCTGTCGGGCGCCTGGTATGCGGGCCCGCCGCCCGAGGCGTTCGATCTCTTCTCACGGCGCTACAAGGCCGCATACGGCGCTGCGCCGCCCCGGCTGGCAGGGCTCGCCTACGATGCGACCGCGATTGCCGCAATGCTGGCGCAGGACCGGCGCTCCACGGTCCTCGACATGGCTACCCTGACCGCACCCGACGGTTTCTTCGGCGCCGGCGGGTTCTTCCGCTTCCGGCGCGACGGCACGGTCCAGAGGGCGCTCGCCGTGTTCGAGATCGCGCCCGAAGGCCCCCGCATCGTGGACCCCGCCCCCGACCGCTTCGACACCGGGGGTAGGCCGGTGGGCTGAGAGGCGTTCCAGGCCGGGGGACCGGCGGGGCGGCCTCCTATTCCGCCTCGATGGCTCCCAGATGCCTCGGGATGGCGATTTGCCCTCGAAGCAGGCATATTCCGGCGTCATGAAGACCACCACCGATATTCCCGACCGCGACTTTGAGGACGCCATCGGGCTCACGAAGGCAAAGCGCGAAACCGCAGTCGGCGCCGGCGTGAATTCCGATCACCGTGTGCGCATGGCCGAACTGGCCTCGCACGCCGGCACATGCAGCGGCCTGATGACGCCGGAAGAGCTTCAGGCGCTGCGTCGTCGAGGCTGATCCCCGGCTCCAGCCGTCGATGTGCTCATCGCCGCCTGCGCGGTATCATGGAGCCGCTATCGAAACCGCCGATACCGATTTCGAGCTTCTCGCGTCGGTCGATCGCTGAATCCGCCGCGGCAGCACAGAAAGCAGGCCGGTTGGATAGCCCGGACAACCGCTTGCCGGGATTGAGGGATGCCGGAGCTTACCGATGCAGGCGAACAGGCGATCCGGTTGGGGTTTTTCCTCGGCATTTTCGCCCTCGTCGCGTTGTGGGAGCTGGCCCGGCCGCGCAGGCGGCTGACCCAGCCGCGCTGGCTGCGCTGGTACGCCAATCTGGGCGTGGCGGCGCTGAATACGGCGCTGGTTTGGGTTCTCGTACCCCTGGCCCCGGTTGCGCTGGCCGTAATCGCCGGGAGCCGCGGCTGGGGCGTTCTGAACCTTGTCGAGCTGCCCTTCTGGCTGGAGATCGTGTTGGCGGTCGTCGTCCTCGACCTCGCGATCTATCTCCAGCATGTGATGTTCCATGCGGTGCCCGCGCTCTGGCGGCTGCATCGCATGCATCACGCCGACCTCGACTTCGACGTGACCACCGGGGCGCGGTTCCACCCGGTCGAGATCCTCGTGTCGGTCGCGATCAAGATGGCGGCGGTCGCCCTTCTCGGCCCGCCGGCGGTCGCGGTGCTCATGTTCGAAGTCCTGTTGAACGGAACCTCGATGTTCAACCACGGCAATGTGCGGCTGCCGGCGCGGCTCGACCGCGTGCTGCGCTGGATCGTCGTCACGCCGGACATGCACCGCGTGCATCATTCCGACGCCCCGCCCGAGACCAACAGCAATTTCGGCTTCAACCTGCCCTGGTGGGACCGCCTGTTCGGCACCTACCGGGCGCAGCCGGGCCTCGGGCATGAGCGGATGACCATCGGCCTCGACACGTTCCGGGAACGCGGGGAACTGCACCTGCACAGACTGCTGACGCAGCCGCTGCGGCGGGGCGGCGGGGACTATGCGATCAACCGGCGTCCGCAGGAACGCGACCGCCCCGATTGACGCGCTGCGGCAGCCGCCCCATGACAAATAGACGCAATTCGTTCAAAAATCATGAACTAATTCTAGAATAATACTTGACTACTCAGAAAATGTGCTATGATGGGGACGGAGGAAGCGGCCGCCGCGGGGCCGGTTCCGCCCCGTTCGCGCCGGCGCGAAAAAAACCCGGAGAAACGTAGGGGAGACGTGCGCCCTGTATCCGCCTCGCGCGCGGGCAATCAGGCGCGCGAACCGCGCCGGCGCGAAACGCCCGCCCGGACGCGCACGCGGGCGGGCGGGCGATACGCGCGAAACAGGGTCCCCGCCCCCGGCCCGGCAACGAGGGTGGGACGACACGCAACGGAGGAAAAATGCAGGCAGCAACGGCAGGCAATCCCGACAATACGGCTCCCGAACGCCGGCCCGAAACGAAGGCTGTATGCCTGAACGGGTCATAGGATATAAACCCCGAACATGCAGAACATGACAAAACATGACATTTCGGGGCCTGTCCCCGCCCGATACGACCGGCAACGGGGCGGGCGGGCGGAATTACGGCTGGACCGGCTCCAGGGGCGGCGGGGGCGGCGGAGTCGCAAAAAGGGCCTGCGCACCCACGATGTCGAGGTCCCGGCCGGGAGAGCGCGCAATCGTTGCGTGGACCGTTCCCGTGGCAAGGGCCATGGCCTCCGCCCAGCCGGCCCGCCACCGGCCCGCGAACAGCGAAGCGAACAGGTCGCCCGCCCCGTAGCCCGGATGCGCGAGACGCGGCACGACGACCTGCCGGGCTTCGCCTCCGGAGACGCCGACGCAGGCGAGCCGCCCCTCTCCCGCCGGCACGCTCGTCGCCACCACGAGCGGCGGCCCGAGCTCTGCGGCAATCCCGGCCGCGCTCTCCGAGCCGTCGACTTCCTGTCCCGCAAGGAGGGAAAGCTCGAAACGGTTGGGGGTGGCTGCCGCCGCTCTCGGCAGGAGCTCCCGCCGAATGGTGTCCGGCAGGTCGGGGGCCACGAACAGCCCCTTGGGATCGTCGCCCATAACCGGATCGAGCAGATACGGCGCGCCCACCCGGTCCACCGTGCGGGCTACCGCCTCCGCGTTGGCGGCCGAGCCCAGATAGCCGGAGAGCACCAGGTCGATATCCTCCAGGAATCCGCGTTCTTCGAGGCCGCTGACGATACCGTCGATGCTCCGGGCCTGGTGCACCTCGCCCCGGAAACCGCCATGGGCCGGATGATTGGAAAAGGCGACGGTGTCGATGCTGGTCACGTCATGGCCGAGGCGCTGGAGCACGAACACAGCCGTGCGGTTGCCGACGAAACCGCGCGCCACCGAGGACTGGATCGAGAGAATATGCATGATTACCGCCCGCCAACCGACGAATTGCCCGCACAAGGAATCCGCCTTCATGCCCCAGGCCGTCAAGCCGCGCCGCAGCGCCCTCTACATGCCCGCCTCGCGCGCCGGCGCGCTGGAGAAAGCGAAAACGCTGCCGGCCGACGTGCTGATCTTCGATCTCGAAGACGCCGTCAGCCCCGATGCGAAGGAGACCGCGCGCGTCCAGGCGGTCGCCGCCGCAGGCTCGGGCGCCTACGGAGCGCGCGAAATCGTCATCCGCGCCAACGGCCTGGACACGCCCTGGGGGCATGACGACCTCGCAGCAATCGCCGGGTCGGGCGCGGATGCCGTGCTGCTGCCGAAGGTGGAGAGCGGTGCGACGATCCGCCAGTCCGCCGCCCTGCTCGACCGCCACGGCGGCGGCGGGATGGCGGTCTGGGCGATGATGGAAACGCCGTTGGCCATGCTGCGCGCCGATGCCATCGCAGGGTCCGCCAGCCGGCTGGCGGCTCTCGTCATGGGCACCTCCGACCTTGCAAAGGAGCTCGGCGCCGCGCACACGCGGGACCGGCTGCCCTTCATCACGGGGCTGGGCCTTTGCCTGCTGGCGGCCCGTGCCCACGGCCTCGCGGTTCTGGACGGCGTCCATCTGGACCTTGCGGACGATGAAGGCCTTGCCGCCGCCTGCCGTCAGGGCGCAGAGCTCGGTTTCGACGGCAAGACGCTGATCCATCCGAAACAGGTCGGTCCCTGCAATAACGCTTTTTCGCCCGGCCCGGACGCCGTTGCCGAGGCGGAGCGGATCATCGCCGCCCATGCCGAAGCGGAGTCCGCCGGCGCGGGCGTTACCGTGGTGGACGGACGGTTGATCGAGAACCTGCATGTCGAAATGGCGAAGCGCACCGTCGCGCTGGCCGGGGCGATCGCGGCCCGCCAGGGCTGAACTCGTACCCCGCTCGCAATGGCGCCGATGTCCGCTACCATTCCCCATCCGGCCGAAGGACGCCTCATCGCATGACCTGCCACACTCTCCGTTCCTGGCTCGACCGGCTGCAGGCCACGGACCGGCTCGCAGTGGCCCGGCCGGGCGTCTCGCTGGACTTCACCTTGGCCGCGCTCGCCAAGCGCTGGGACGCGCGCAAGGCGGTGTTGTTTCCGGAGCCTCTCGGTTTCGATGGCCGGCGCCACGAAATTCCGGTCGTGTCCGGCCTCGTTTCGGACAGGGGCTGGATTGCCGAAGCGATGGGCGTGGAGCCGGGCGCGGTGCTCGACCGCTTCCGCGCCGCCGCCGAGCGGCCGCTTCCGTGGCAGGAGGTCGGGGACGCCCCCTGCCGGCAACACATCGACCGCAGCCCGGACCTCACGACCGCGCTTCCGATCCCGAAGCACAACGCGCTGGACGCCGGGGCCTACATCTCCGCCGGGCTGGTGATCGCGCGCAACCCGAAGACGGGTGTCCAGAACGTCTCGATCAACCGCCTCCAGATCACGGGGCCGAGACGCATGGGCATCCTGATCCTGCCGCGCGACCTGCACCATTTCTTCGCCGCCGCCGAGGCGGCCGGCGAGCCGCTCGATGTCGCCGTGGCCGTCGGCGTCGACCCACTGACCCTGCTCGCCAGCCAGGCCATCCTGCCTATCGACCATGACGAGCTGGAAGTGGCGGGCGCCTTGCACGGCGCGCCTCTGGAGGTGGTGAAATGCGCGACGAACGAGGTGCGCGTGCCCGCCGAAGCCGAAATCGTCATCGAGGGGCGCCTGCTGCCGGGCGTTCGGGAGGTGGAAGGGCCGTTCGGCGAATTCCCGCAATATTACGGGCCCGCCGGCGAGAACCCGGCAATCGAGGTGACTGCGGTCACGACGCGGGCCAGCCCCATCTTCCACACCATCGTCCCGGCGGCGATGGAGCATCTGCTGCTCGGCGCCATACCGCGCGAGGCCACCATCGCCGCGCACCTGCAGCGCACCTGCCCGACCGTGCTCGACGTGCATCTCTCGCGCGGCGGCGTTTGCCGCTACCACCTGTATGTGAAGCTGCGAAAGACGCAGGAGGGCCAGGGGCGCAACGTGATAATGGCCGCCTTCGCCGCGCATGCCGACGTGAAGCAGGTCACCGTGGTCGACGAGGATGTCGACGTCCATGACCCGACGGCCGTGGAATGGGCGGTCGCGACCCGGTTCCAGGCCGCCCGCGACCTGTTCGTCATCCCGCGCGCCCAGGGATCGAAGCTCGATCCGTCGGCGGACGGCGGCGTCTCGGACAAGCTCGGACTCGACGCGACAATGCCGCTCGACCGCGACGATTTCACCTACACCGTCGTCCATGTGCCGGGAGAGGACGACGCGGGCCTCGATGCCCTGCTGACCGACCGGCGCTACGAGTTCTGAGCCGACAGGAGAGTTCCGCCCCGTGACCGATATGTTCCTTGCCGACGCGCCCGACGCCGTGCCTGTCCTGATCGTGGACGGGAAGAGCCTGCAAGGCTGGCTCAAGAGCGCCGATCCCGTCTCGCGCAACTGGGTCGCCGCCAACGGATTCGACGCCGAACCCGGCAGCGCGCTGGTGCTTCCCGGCGCGGACGGCAAGGCCGAGCGCGTGCTGGCGGGCGCCGAGAGTCCCGGTGACATGTGGGCGTGCGGAGGCTTGCCGCGCCGGCTGAAGAGCGGCGCCTTCCGAATCGAGAACGACCTCGGCGCGGCGGAGGCGACGCGGGCGGCGACCGCCTGGGGGCTCGGCTGCTATGCGTTCGACGCCTATTCCGGCACCAGGAGCCGCAGCCATGCGGGCCTCGCCTGGCCGGCGGACGCGGACCGGGACGCGGCGCAGGCAACGGTCGAGGCGCATGCGCTGGTGCGCGACCTCATCAACACGCCGGCAAACGACATGGGGCCGGAGCGGCTCGAAGCCGCCGTCCGGGACCTTGGAAAACGGCACGGCGCGCAGGTCTCGTCCATCGTCGGCGACGACCTGCTCGCGCAGAATTACCCCACCGTCCACGCGGTCGGCCGCGCCGCGGCCATTGCGCCAAGGCTGATCGACCTGACCTGGGGCGACGAGGACCGGCCGAAGCTCACCCTCGTCGGCAAGGGCGTGTGCTTCGACAGCGGCGGACTGGACCTCAAGCCTCCGGCCGGCATGAGGCTGATGAAAAAGGACATGGGCGGCGCGGCCAACATGCTCGGCCTCGCCCACATGGTCATGTCGGCGGCGCTGCCGGTCCGGCTCCGGCTGATGATTCCCGCGGTCGAGAACAGCGTGTCGGGCAACGCCATGCGGCCGATGGACGTGATCCGCACCCGCAAGGGGCTGACGGTGGAGATCGGCAACACCGACGCCGAGGGCCGCCTCATCCTCTGCGACGCGCTGGCGGAAGCGGCCGGCGAGGCGCCCGACCTGATCCTCGACTGCGCGACCCTGACGGGCGCCGCCCGGACCGCGCTCGGGGCCGACCTGCCGGCCCTCTTCTGCAATGACGACACCGTGGCGGCGGCGCTACTGGAAGCCTGCGAGGCGGAGCAGGACCCGGTCTGGCGGATGCCGCTCTTCCAGCCTTACCGCAAGCTGCTCTCCAGCGACGTCGCGGACATGAACAACGTGTCCGACGGGCCGCTCGCCGGCGCGGTGACGGCGGCGCTCTTCCTGGAACGGTTCATCGAGCCCGGCGTTCCGTGGGCGCATGTGGACATGATGGCCTGGAACCGCGAGAACCGGCCCGGCCGGCCGCGGGGCGGCGAAGCGCAGTTCATTCGCGGCGCCATGGCCATGCTCCGCCGTCGCTACGGCGGGTAGAAGCCCTAGTAGAACAGCTTCCTTCGGTCCATTCCTTCATACAAATGCGCCACGAACTCGCCGTAGCCGTTGTAGAGCAGCGTCTTGCGGTGCTCGTCGGTGCCGATCATGCGTTCGCTGGCCTGGCTCCAGCGGCGGTGCGGCACCTCCGGATTCACATTGGCCCAGAAACCGTATTCGCGGCCCTGCACCTTCTCCCAGAAGCTCTGCGGCTGCTCGTCCGTGAAGGTGAAACGCACGATCGACTTGATCGACTTGAAGCCATACTTCCACGGAAGCGCAAGACGCAGCGGCGCGCCGTTCTGCGCCGGCACCGGCTTGCCGTAGAGGCCCGTGACGATGAAGGCGAGATCGTTGGTGGCCTCCTCGATGGTGACGCCCTCGACATAGGGCCACGGATACCAGAACTCCTTCTGGCCGGATGCCATGTCCGGGTCGTTGAAGGTCTCCATGCGGACATATTTCGCCTTCGCGAGCGGCTTCGCGAACTCGACCAGCTTCGCCATCGGGAAACCCGACCAGGGCACCGCCATCGCCCAGGCCTCGACGCAGCGGTGGCGGTAGAGGCGCTCCTCGACGCCCATCCTGCGCACAAGGTCGTCGAACCCGATCTCGATGGGCTGCTCCACGTCGCCGTCGAGATGGACGGTCCAGGGACGGATGCGCAGATTGTCGCGCGCGCGCTTCCAGATGCCCTTGCTGGAGCCGAACTCGTAGAAGTTGTTGTAGGTGGTCGCGACCTCCTCCGGCGTCAGCGGCCGGTCGAGGGTGTAGGCGGGATTGCGCGGCCCCGGATAAAGGTCCGCAGTCGGGTCGGACTCCGGCGTGGCCGCGCGCGCCGCAACGGGCCATGCCGCCGCCGCGATGCTGCCGGCCGCCGCTGCCTTGATCAGCCGGCGCCTGTCGCGGAATACCGCCTCCGGCGTCGCCTCGCTCTCAGGCAGCTCCCAGCCCCGTCGTTTCAGGATCCGCATGCCGTGCACTCCTTTGAACATCCCGGTGCAACAAATGCGCAGGAAACGTCCCGGCCGCCAATCACTTTCCCGTTATGCCGGACGGGCCATCGGCCGGACCAGCGGCTTGTCGGCAATGGGCAGGTGGATGATCGCGGCGAACAGGCCGAGCGCGACATTGATGAGCCAGATGGTGTCATAGCCGCCGGTCAGGTCGAACAGGTAGCCGCCGAGCGAGGCGCCCAGGAACGCGCCCGCCTGGTGGCCGAGAAACACGACGCCGAACAGAGTGCCGAAATAGCGGGTGCCGAAAATCTGTCCGACGATCGCCGAAGTGAGCGGCACCGTGCTGAGCCAGGCCAGACCGAGACCGGCCGCGAAGACGAGCGTCGTCGTCGTCGTAACCGGCGTGAAGGCGTAGATCGCGAACATGAGCGCGCGCACGACATAGAGGCAACTCAGCAGGTATTTCTTGCGGTACCTGCTGCCGAGGAACCCCACCGCAGTCGTGCCGATAAGGTTGAAAATGCCGACGGTCGCGATCGCCCAGCCGCCCGTGGTGGCGGGCAGGCCGCTCTGGGCGATGAAATTCGGCAAGTGCGTGACGATGAACTGCACATGGAAGCCGCAGACGAAGAAACCGGCAGTCAGCAGCAGATAGCCGGAATGCCCCCCGGCCTCGGCCAGCGCCTCCCGGAGGCTCTGGTCCGCTTCCATGGCGCGCACCGGCGTCACCGGCCGGCTCCGCAGCACGGCGGCCAGCAGGACGACGAGGCCGATCAGCCCGATAAGGCACAACAGCCCGGCCCGCCATCCGAAGGCCTCGATGACATGGGGCGCAGCCGGCGTGACGAAGAACTGCCCGAGCGAGACCCCGGTTGCCGTCAACGCCATGACCAGCGGGTGGCGCTCCTTGGGAAAGGCGCGCACCACCGCCGTCATCACAATGGGCATGCCGCAGCCTGCGGCGCCGAGGCCCACCAGCAGACCGAGCGAGAGATAGGCGTCTTCGGGCGTCTGCATCCGGCTGGCGTAGAAAAGGCCGGAAGCGTAAATCGCGCTGCCCAGGACCAGCGTCCGCCCCGTTCCGAACCGGTCGGCGATCCAGCCGAAGAAGGGCTGGCCCAGGCCCCAGAAGATGCTCTGGATCGCGAGCGCCAGCGACACCACGCCGACCGACCAGCCCAGATCGGTGCTGATCGGGCCCAGATACACACCGAAGGACTGGCGCGACCCGAAGGTGAATGCCAGCACAAGGCCCCCGGCGATGACGACGAACACGCCGTTACGCAGCATCGCTGATTTCCCGAAGCGTCCCGGGTCGCTTACAATCTCGACCGCCCCGAGACAAGGAGAAGACGGAATGGGCGACACGGTGCTTTGCGAGATCGGCAAGGGAATCGCCTGGGTCACGCTCAACAATCCGAAGGCGCGCAATGCGCTCAGTGCTCAGATGCGGATCGACATGCGCGACGTCATCGGGGACCTGGAACACGACGAGTCCGTGCGCTGCGTCGTGCTGCGCGGCGCCGGCGGACACTTCATGGCCGGCGGCGATATCCGCGCGATGAAGGAGCGCCTGGAGATCGAAAGGCAGGAACGCAAGCGAGTCGTCGTGGAAGGCATCCACGCCATCCACCTGCCGATCTTCGCGATCCGCCGGATGCGCAAGCCCGTGATCGCGAGTGTCCAGGGCGCAGCCGCCGGTTTCGGCCTCGGGCTGGTCGCCGCCTGCGATCTTGCGCTCGCCGCCGACGACGCCTTCTTCACGCTCGCCTACTGCCATATCGGCGCCAGCCCGGACGGCGGCTCGTCCTATTTCCTTGCCCGCACGCTCGGCATGAAGCAGGCGATGGAGCTGGCCCTGCTCGGCGACCGGTTCGGCGCGGAGCGCGCGCTCGAACTCGGCATCGTCAACCGCGTCGTGCCCGCAGCCGAACTGGAGGCCGAGACGCGAGCGCTTGCGGAGCGGCTGGCCGCCGGTCCGACCGTCGCCTACGCGCAGGCCAAGTCGCTCTTCAACACCGCCTTCCACACGCCCATGGAGCAGCAACTCCAGTGGGAAGGCGAGCATATGGCGGTGTCGATGACGACCGAGGACCATGCCGAGGGCGTCACGGCGTTCCTCGAGAAGCGCCGGCCGGTCTTCAAGGGCGCCTGACGGCGTTTCCTTTCCCTGGACCGCGGCAGCGGAGCGGACATGACAGAGTTGCGGACCGTCACGGACGGGCTGAAGTTTCCCGAGGGCCCGATCGCCATGCCGGACGGCTCGGTGATCCTTGTCGAGATCCGTCGCGGCACGCTGACGCGCGTGCATCCCGACGGGCGCAAGGAGGTCGTCGCCGAGCCCGGCGGCGGGCCGAACGGGGCGGCCCTCGGGCCGGATGGGCGGGTTTATGTGTGCAACAACGGGGGCAATGAGTGGTTCGACGAGCCCGGCGGGCTGATGCGCCCCGTCGGGCAGGCGCGGGACTATGGCGGCGGCCGGATCGAGGCTGTGGACCTGGAGACCGGCGCAGTCGAGGTGCTCTACACGGAATGCGAGGGCCGCCGGCTCAAGAGCCCGAACGACCTGGTGTTCGACGGCGAGGGCGGCTTCTGGTTCACCGACCTCGGCAAGGTGCGCGACTGGGAACGGACCTGGGACCGCACCGGCATCCACTATGCCCGCGCCGACGGGTCCTTCATCACCGAGGCCGCCTTTCCGCTGATTACACCGAACGGCATCGGCCTCTCGCCCGACGACAGCGCGGTCTATGTCGCCGAAACGCAAACGGGGCGCATCTGGGCCTTCGACATCGAGGCGCCCGGCGTCCTGAAGAAACAGCCCTGGCCGAGCCCGCATGGCGGGCGGCTGGTGGACCAGACGCACGGCTACCGCATGCTCGACAGCCTGGCGGTGGACGCAGAGGGGAACATCTGCGTGGCGACGCTGATGGACCCCGGCATCTCCATCGTCCGGGCCGACGGCTCGGGCCTGGAGCATGTGCCCATGCCCGATCCCTACACGACCAATATCTGCTTCGGCGGCCCGGACCTGCGCACCGCCTTCATCACGCTCTCTCACACCGGCAAGCTGGTGTCCTGCTCGTGGCCCGCGGCCGGCTTGCCGCTGCACCACCTGAACGCGCGGACCGGATAGAGCCGGGGAGGCACGGAACGCGCCCATGCGGGAAGAGCTGCTGGAATCCGTCTGCCGGGTCGCGCGCGACGCAGGCGATGTGATCATGCCCTACTTCCGCGCGCCGGACCTCGAAGCGCGCCGCAAGTCCGACCGCAGCCAGGTGACGGAAGCCGACGAGGCGGCCGAACGCCTGATCCTCGAGCGCCTGGCCGCACTGACGCCCGACATTCCGGTCGTGGCCGAGGAGAGCGTCGCGGCGGGCCGGGTCCCGAAGGTCGGCGACTCGCCCTTCTGGCTGGTCGATCCCCTCGACGGCACCAAGGAATTCATCCGCAAGGTTCCCGAATTCACGGTCAATATCGCGCTCATCGAGCAGCGGCGCCCGGTGCTGGGCGCCGTCTATCTGCCCGCTTCGAATGAGCTTTACGCCGGCCGGAAGGACGCCGGCGCCTTCATGGAAGACAATGGCGGGCGGCGGAAAATCTCCATCCGGCCGTTCCCGAGCACGGGCATCACGGTCACCGTCAGCCGCACTTACGGGGCAGGCAGGGACATCGACCGGTTCCTCGCCCGCTACGACGTGGCCCGGCAGATCGACGCCGGCAGCTCGCTCAAATTCTGCCTGATCGCGCGCGGCGAGGCCGATGTCTATCCGCGCTACGGCGGCAGCAACGAGTGGGACACGGCGGCGGGCCACGCCGTGCTGGCAGCCGCCGGCGGCTCCGTGCGCGAGATCGACGACGGCCCGGAACTGCGCTACGGCAAGGCGCGCTTCTCGAACCCTTGGTTCATCGCCTGGGGCGGGTCGTGACCTCCGGGGCGGCCATCGGGAAAGCCGCCCGGTCGATCCGCGCCGGCGGGCTCGTCGCCTTCCCGACCGAGACGGTTTACGGCCTCGGCGCCGATGCGACCGACGACCGCGCCGTCGCCGCCGTGTTCGAGGCAAAAGGCCGGCCGCGCATCAACCCGCTCATCGTGCATGTCGCGGGCCGCGGCGAGGCCGAGGCGCTGGCGGCGTTCGACGACCGCGCCCGGCTCCTCGCGAAACGGTTCTGGCCGGGGCCGCTGACGCTGGTGCTGCAGCGCGCGCCGGACTGCCCGGTCTCGTGGCTCGCCTCGGCCGGCCTCGACACGCTGGCCCTGCGCTGTCCGGCGCACCCGGTGGCGGAGGCCCTGATCCGCGCCGCCGGCCGGCCCATCGTCGGCCCGAGCGCCAACCGTTCCGGAAGGCTCAGCCCGACCACGGCGGCCCATGCGGCAGCGGAACTCGGCGGACTGTCCGCCATGGTGCTGGACGGCGGCCCCTGCCGGCTCGGTCTCGAATCGACCGTGGTCGCGCTCGGCGACGGCCCGCCCGTCCTGCTGCGGCCCGGAGCCCTCGACGCCGCGGCGGTCGAGGCGGAGGTCGGCCCGTTGGCGGAGCCTGCGCCTTGGGCCGAGGCGGGGCCGCGCCCGTCTCCCGGCATGCTGCTGCGCCACTATGCGCCCGACAGCCCGCTCCGGACGGGCGCGGCTTCGGCCCGCCCCGGCGAGGCCATGCTCGGCTTCGGCGCCGTGGACGGCGAACTGAACCTCAGCCCCTCGGGCGACCTCGCGGAGGCCGCCGCCAACCTCTTCGCCATGCTGCGCCGGCTCGACGGGCGCACCGGCATCGCCGTCGCCCCGATCCCGGAGCGCGGCCTCGGCCGGGCGATCAACGACCGCCTGCGCCGCGCCGCCCGCCGATAGCCTAAGCCGCCGCGGTTTCCGCGCGGAAGCGGATGCCGAGACGCGGACCGACGGGCCAGGGGTGGCGGCGGTGGAGTTCGACCAGTTTCCCCGCGCGCGCCGCCGCCGCTTCGGGGAACGGCAGGCCCCGGCGCAGCCCCAGGTCCACATGCATGCACAGGCACTCATAGGCGGCCAGCGCAGGCCCGTCGCCGGCCCGGTGCAGCGTCTGCAGATAATGGACGCGCTTCTCGTCCGCATCGGCGAAATGGAACCGGCACAGCAGCCGCTCGCCGGCCCGGGCATCGTCCAGATAGACGACATGGCTCTCCAGCGCGAAAGTGCTGCAGTTGGTCCGCGCCAGATAGTCCGGCGGCAGGCCGAGCGCCCGGTCGAACGGCTCCAGCACGGCCTCGAACAGCTCCAGATAGCGCACCCGCGGCACGAGGCCGTCCGGCCCCGCCCAGGCAGCCGGAATCTCCGGCGCGAACCCTTCCGGCCAGATGCTCAAAGCCAGCCGTCGGCGAGTTCGCGGGCGATCTGGACGGCGTTGGTCGCCGCGCCCTTGCGCAGATTGTCCGAAACGATCCACAGGTTGAGGCCGTATTCCACGGTCGGGTCGCGGCGGATGCGCGAAACGAACACGCTGTCGTCGCCGGCGGCCTCCTTGGGCGTGACATAGCCGCCGTCCTGGCGCCGGTCCACCACCTCGACGCCGGGGGCCTCGCTCAGAAGCTCGTAGGCCTCTTCCTCGTCCATCGGCCCGTCGAACTCGACATTCACCGCCTCGGCATGGCCGACGAACACCGGCACCCGCACGCAGGTCGCGGTCACGGCGATGTCCGCGTCGAGGATCTTCCGGGTCTCGTGGACCATCTTCCACTCTTCCTTCGTCGAGCCGTCGTCCATGAAGACATCGATATGCGGCACGACGTTGAAGGCGATCTCCTTGGTGAACTCGGCCGGCTCGGCGTCATCCAGCTGATAGACGCCGCGCGTCTGGCCCCAGAGCTCGTCCATGCCCCTGCGGCCGGCGCCGGAAACGGACTGGTAGGTCGAGACCACGATCCGGCGGATCGGCTGCGCGTCGTGCAGCGGCTTCAGCGCGACCACCATCTGGATGGTGGAGCAGTTGGGATTGGAGACGATGTTGCGCTGCGAATAGCCCCCCAGCGCCTCGCGGTTCACCTCCGGCACGATCAGCGGCACGTCGCTGTCCATGCGGAAGGTCGAGCTGTTGTCGATCACGACGCAACCGGCGGCGGCGGCCCGCGGCGCATGCACCTTCGAGACCGCCCCGCCCGGAGAGAAGAGCGCGATGTCCCAGCCCGAAAAGTCGAAATCGTCGAGGATCTGGACGCCGAGCTCACCGTCGCCGAAGGACACCTTGCGGCCCTGGGATTTGCGCGATGCCAGCGCCGCAATGTCGTCCACGGGAAAGGATGTCTCGTGCAATCCTTCCAGAAGCTGGTAGCCGACGGCTCCGGTCGCGCCGGCAACGGCGACCCTGTAGCCCATGATCCGATGTCCCTGTGCAGATAAATGGCGCGGGAGACTTACGGCGCGCCCGCCTGCATTTCAATCCCCTTCCCGTCCGGGCCGGACCCACCCCGGAACATGTCATGAAATGTCATGTTTTGTCCTGTTCTCCATGCGCAGGGCGCATAGTCGCCGGCCCGCTCCGGCATAGCGCCGGTCTCCGCCCCGGTCGTTCGCAAGGCATCGGAGTCTCCTTTCGGTCTGCGGTCCCGGTCGCCCGGTTGCCGGAGGAGCGCGCCCCTCCCGCGCATAATGCGCGCGCGCTTCGCGGCGGCGCGTGTGCGCCCGCGCGCGCGAAGCGGCGGCCGGGGTGACAGTTGGGGAGCCTTGCGATGCGAAGCCGATGCCGGAGATGTGTGCATGCGCCCTTCCCGGTTTTCGTCCGGCATGCCTGTGGCACCCGCCGCCGGGGCCGGGGCAGCAGGGAGACCGGCGGATGTGTCATGTTTTGTCATGGGGCCGGTCTCCGGTCCGGCGGTCGTTCGCAAGGCATTGCAGCTTCCTTTCCGTCCATGGTCCCGTACGCCCCGCTGCCGGAGGAGCGTCCCTTTCTCGCGCATGATGCGCGCGTGCAGGGCGGCGGGGCAGGCCTTGCGGCCAACGCCGCCGCCAGTGCGGGGCGAGGGTCGTTCACGGTCATTCGTGCCTCCTTTGGGGCCAAGGGCGGGACGGGTGTCCCTGTTTCGCGCGTAATCGCGTGCGCGCCTGCGCCGGCGCGGTTCGTGCGCCTGATTGCCCGCGCGCCCGTGCGCGCGGCAGCAGGCCGGGCGGAGGGCGCACGCCTCCCGCCTGCTCACGCCGGGGCGTTTGCGGCGCCCCAGCCGGTCGCTTTCTGCAGAAAAGCCGAAAGGCGGTCCCGGAAGCCGCCTCTCTCATGCTCATTCTACCACAGTTTCTGTCAGGTCAATCCCCTATGGAAACAAAAAATGACAATATCGGGCAATTTTCTCATAACCTGTTGAATCGGCGGGATAACCGCAGGCATTCCTTCGTCCCGAACCGCACACCCGTCAATTTGCCTCAAATCGATTGTCCGGACCCCGGGGTCCGCTCCATTCGAGCCGCCGGTCCTGCATCGGCCCCCGGAGCGGCGGGCGGCATCGGAGCGGGCGCCGGCCGCTCACAGGGTAACTCCCGGCGGGTCGGGGGCACCCAGTTCCGCCCGGACCCGGCGCGCGGTCTCCACGGTCCGCGTCCACTCGTAGAACACGCCCTTCACGGTGGTGAGCACGACGCCGGCGCCGGCCAGGCGCCTCAGCCCGTGCTCATGGTTCGGCGGCGGCGAGCCGCAGGCATCGGCGACCACGGCCACCCGATGGCCGGCCGCCCCGATCCCGAGCGCAGAGTGGGCCACGCACACATCGGTTTCCAGCCCGGCCAGCACGAAGCAGTCCCGCCCCGTCGCCTCCAGCGCGGCGCGGATGTCCGCCTGGTCCCACAGGCCGAACACCGCCTTGTCGAAGACAGGCGGCGCCTCCGGGGGCAGGCGCCGGGCGAGGTCCGGCACGAGCGGCCCGACGCGCCGCACGTCCTCGGCAGTGGCGACCACCGGAATGTCGAGCAGGCGCGCCGCGCGCATCAGCCACGCAAGGCGCCCGACCAGCGGGCCGCGCCAGCCGAGCGGCAGCTTGTCGAGGAAATATTGCTGCACGTCGATGACCACGAGGCAGGAACGGTCCCGCTCGATGAGGCCCAGGTCCCGGTCCATGTCCATGCTCCTTCCTTCCACGGGAACGATGCGGCCCGTGGCGGGCTGCCTTCCGCTCACGCCGGCGTCGGGTGCATCGGCGCACCGCCGCCGGCCCTCCTGTATCCGATGAGCACGAGGAGGACGACCAGGTTGGCGGCGTTGAAGGCGGCGCCGATCAGGAAAGCGGGCGTGTAGCCGCCGGTCCAGTCGAAGATGTATCCGGCCAGCCAGCCGCCGAACGCCATGCCGAACGTGCCGAACAGCAGGACCACGCCCAGGCGCCGCCCGGCTTCGGCCGGCGGCAGGTAATCGCGGACGAGCACCGGGTAGCAGATGCTGATGCCGCCATAGCCGATGCCGAACAGGACCGAGACGGCGTAAAGCGCAAACAGGCCGTCCACCGCCGCGTAACACAGCAGGGCCGCCGTCTGCACGGCGGAGAATCCCAGCAGGGCGACGAGGCTGCCGAAGCGGTCGACGACAAGGGCGCCGCCCGCGAAGCGTATGACGGTGGCGGTCAACAGTCCCGTCGCGAGCATCTCCGCCGCCCGCGCCGTGGCGTGGCCGAGGTCGCTCGCATGCGCGACAAGGTGCGCGACCGGTATCGCCATGGAAACGCAGCATCCGACGATAGCCAGGCAGAACGCGGCCTGTATTGCGAAGCTGGACAAGGCGATTGCCCGCCGGCGGACCGCCGGCGCCCCGGCCTCCGGGTTGGCGGCGGGGCCTTCCCCTTCCGGCTTCGGCATCCTGCGCCACAGCACGGCGTTGAGCGGCAGCGCGGTGACCAGGACGAAGACGCCGAACCACAGGAACGTGTCCCGCCAGCCGGCCGTCTCGTTAAAATACCGGAAGACCGGCGGCCAGATTGTGCCGCCAATGCTCTCCCCCGCCGTGACCAGCCCGACCGCGAAGCCGCGCCGGCGCTCGAACCAGCCCATCACGTTGATGGACAACGGCCCGTAAACGGTTGCGTAGCCGAGCAGCCCCATCATCACGCCATAGACGAGATAGAGCTGCCACTCGGAGTCGATCGAGCCGGCAAGCATGGCCCCGGCCCCCATCACGACCATGCCGAACAGGGTCACCGGGCCCGCACCGGAGCGGTCGAACCAGTAGCCCATGGCGATGCCGCCGAGCCCGGTGCCGACGAACAGGAGCGCGTAAGCGAGGGAAGGCACGGCGCGCGGCCAGCCGAAATCGCCCGCGATCTGCTTGAGGCTCACCACCAGCAGGAACATGCCCCCGCTGGCGACCAGCACCATGTAGGTCGAGACCAGGAGCACGGCGACCGGGAAGAGCCGCCGCGCTCCCGCATCGTGTGTGTGCGAACCGGCCATGCGGGAACCCAGCTACCACGGCCGCACCCGCTATCGCCAGTCAGACCGGGGGCGACAGTCCCCTGTCAGGCCCGGCCTCGGCAACGGGCATCGCCCGTGCAGGTCAAACCTTGCGCCGCGACCGGGCCGGACGAGGCTTGATCGGTTTGCCCGGCACTTCGAGGCCGGCCCGCCGGGCCCACGCATGGACATAGTGCCGGGCCCGTGTCTGGCGGAATTGCCAGGACCGGTCCGGCGCGATGTCGAGGATGTCCGCGATTTCCCTGTAGGATTTGCCGGCGTCACGCAACTCGAAGGCGGACCGGATCGTTTCGGCGGGAAGCATCCGTTCGCTCCGGGCCCGGCCGGCGCATTGCCTGGAGCAGTAGACGGCCTTCTTGCTGTGCGACCGAAACACCGTCCCGCATTGGGCGCAAGGGCGCGGCCCCGGAGGGTTCTGCCGCTTCCGCCTGACGGTTTCTCCGAAGCTCTCGGCCTTGATGGCTATCTGCGCAACCCTCTGGCTGGAAACGCCCACCTTCGCGCCGACCGACTTGAGCGAGTGGCCCTGTTCCAGCAACTCCTTGGCCTGGGGCCACCAGACAGGCAGGCGTTTCGGCCGCTCCGGAGGCGTCCACCCGTATCTCACGATCCGCAGGGGACCGCGGTGCGTCCGCCGGTATTCGCCCGTTGACGACATGCGGCCTCTCAAGCCGCCGGCCCGGCGCCGCCCAAGGCGGCGCGGGAGACGGGCGCAGTCTCCGCCGCCCGATCCACGAGGTCCGCGTCCTCAGCCATGCCCAAGCTTTAGCGCAGCAGCGCCGAGAAGGAAAGCCCGGCGCGCGGCCGGCCGGCGTTGCTTCGTCCCGATGGCCTGCCCGTCCGCGTCGGCGCGGTTCGGCCGGAGAGGCCGCATCAGGCCGCCAGCCGGTCCAGTTCCGCCAGCACGGCATCGCCCATGGCGGTGCAGGAGACAGGGTCCCGGCCCGTCTCGGCGATGTCGGCCGTGCGCACGCCCGCGGCGAGCACGTTCTCGACCGCGCCGTCCACGAGGTCCGCGTCCTCGCCCATGTCGAAGCTGTAGCGGAGCATCATGGAGAAGGAGAGCAGCTCGGCGAGCGGGTTGGCGCGGTCCTGCCCGGCGATGTCGGGCGCGCTGCCATGCACCGGCTCGTAGAGCGAGAGGCGCCGGCCCGTGGTCGGGTCCTCCGCGCCGAGCGAGGCCGAGGGCAGCATGCCGAGCGAGCCGGTCAGCATCGCCGCGCAGTCCGACAGCAGGTCGCCGAACAAATTGTCGGTGACGATGACATCGAACTGCTTGGGGTTGCGGACGAGTTGCATGGCGCAATTGTCGGCATACATGTGCGCAAGCTCGACATCGGGGAACTCGTCGTCATGGATGCGCTGGACGTCCTCGCGCCACATCACGCCGCTTTCCATGACATTCGCCTTCTCGACCGACATGACGCGGTTGGAGCGCTTGCGGGCGAGCTCGAAGCCGACCCTGGCGACGCGCTCGACCTCGGGCGTCGTATAGACCTGCGTGTTGATGCCGCGCCGGACGCCGTTGCCAAGGTCCTCGATGCCGCGCGGCTCGCCGAAATAGATGCCGCCGGTAAGCTCGCGCAGGATCATGATGTCGAGGCCGGAGACGAGCTCGCGCTTGAGCGAGGACGCGTCGGCCAGCGCATCGAACACGATGGCCGGGCGGAGATTGGCGAACAGGTCCATCTCCTTGCGCAGGCGCAGCAGGCCGCGCTCGGGCTGGACCTCGAAGGGCAGCGTCTCCCATTTCGGCCCGCCGACGGAGCCGAACAGCACCGCGTCGGAGGCGACCGCATCGGCCAGCGTCTCGTCGGTCAGCGGCAGGCCGTGCGCGTCGATGGCCGCGCCGCCGACCAGGCCTTCCGCGATGTCGAAGGAGACATGGCGGCGCCGGTCCATCCAGTCCACCACGCGGCGCACCTGCCCCACGACCTCCGGGCCGATGCCGTCGCCGGCGAGAATGAGCATCTTCTTGTTGGCGGGCATGTCCGGCCCCTCCTCCTCCGATGCGCGGAACATAACGCCCGCGCCGCCGCCCCGGAAGCGGCGAGCCTCAGTGCTCCTTGACGAAGGGCCGGCCGAGGGCGCGGGGCGGGACGGCGCGGCCGAAGAAGCCGGCGAGGAGCACGACCGTCATCGCGTAGGGCAGCACCGAGACCAGCGCGACGGGGACCGGGCCGACCAGCGGCAGGTCCACCCCCTGGAGCCGCGGCGCCACCGTGTCCAGCAGGCCGAACAGGAGGCAGGCGAAGAGCACCGGCAGCGGCTTCCAGCGCCCGAAGATCAGCGCCGCGAGCGCGAGGAAGCCCTTGCCCGCGCTCATCTCGCGCACGAAGCCCGCGCCGTGGGCGATGGAAAGGTAGGCGCCCGCAAGCCCGCAGAGCAGGCCGGCGATGAGGACGCCCCGGTAGCGGAGCGCGGACACCGGAACGCCGGCGCTGTCCACCGCCTCCGGCATTTCGCCGGCGGCGCGCAGGCGCAGTCCGAAGCGGGTGCGCCAGAGCAGCCACCAGACCAGCGGGACGGAAAGGAAGGCGGCATAGACCAACAGGTTGTGGCCGGACACCAGCTCGGCATAGAGGGAGCCCAGCGCCGGGACCTCGCGCAGGGTTTCGGCGAGCGGCAGCGATATGGCCGAGAACCGCTCGTGCGCGCCGAGCGCGGGCGTGTGGCCGCCATGGCGGAAGAGCGCATTCGCGACCACGACCGTCATGCCCAGCGCGAGAATGTTGACCGCGACGCCGGAGACGATCTGCTCGCCGCGGTGGGTGATGCAGGCGAAGCCGTGGACGAGCGCCAGCATGACGGAGGCCGCGAGCGAGGCGGCCAGCCCCGCCCAGGGAGAGCCGGTCAGGGTGGCGGCCGCGGCGGCCGCGAAGGCGCCGGCGAGCAGCTTGCCCTCCAGCCCGATATCGACGATGCCGGAGCGCTCGGACACCAGCCCGGCCATGGCGCAGAGGATGAGCGGCGCGGCGAGGCGGGCCGTGCCGTCGAGGACGGCCAGCATGTCGATCCAGACCTCAGGCACGGGCGGCGCTCCGGGAGAGCAGCAGGCGCGCCAGCCAGGGCGTGAACATGTAGGCGAGCGCGCCCGAGAACAGGATCACCAGCCCCTGGATCACCAGCGCCAGCTCATGGGTGATGGTCTCGAACTCGAAGTTGAGCTCCGCGCCGCCCTGGAAGAGCGCGCCGAAGAGCAGGCTCGCCGCCAGGATGCCGGCGGGATGGTTGCGGCCCATCAGCGCGACCGCGATGCCGGTGAAGCCGTAGCCGGCGGAGAAGTTGAGCACCAGCTTGTGCTGCACGCCCAGAATTTCGTTCAGCGCCATGCAGCCGGCGAGCGCGCCGGAAAGCGCCATCGCGACGACCACGGCGCGCCGGACGGGAATGCCGGCATAGCGCGCCGCCTCCTCGCTGTGGCCGATGGCGCGCAGCGCATAGCCGAACTTGGTGCGCCAGATCAGCACCCAGACCGCCGCGCAGGCGAGCAGCGCGAACAGGAAGGACAGGTTGAGCGGCGAGCGGGCGGCCTCGAAGCCCAAGCCGCGCGCGAGGTCGTGCAAGGCCGGCAGCTGCACGGCTTCGCCGAAGAGCCGCGTCTGCGGCGAACCCTGTCCCGGCCGCATGATCGGCCCCGAGAGCAGCCAGACCATCAGGCCGGACGCCAGGAAGTTGAACATGATGGTGGTGATGACGATGTGGCTGCCCCGGTATGCCTGCAGCCAGCCGGGCACGACGGCCCATGCGGCGCCGAAGAGCGCGGCCGCAGCAATGGCGAGGATTACGACGAGAGGCCCCGGCAGCACCGCCTCGAAGGAGAGGCAGACGAAGGCGATGCCGAGGCCGCCCAGCATCGCCTGGCCCTCGGCGCCGATGTTGAAGAGCCGCGCCTGGAAGGCGAGCGCGGCGGCGAGCCCGGTGAAGACGAAATTGGTCGCGTAGTAGAGCGTGTAGCCGAGCGCGCCCGGCGCGAAGGCCCCTTGCAGGAGGACGCCGAACACCTCCAGCGGGTCCTCGCCGACCAGCGCGACCACGACCGCCGCCGCCAGAAACGCGAGCGCGAGGTTGACGACCGGGAGGACGCCGATGTCGAGCCAGCGCGGAAGGGCGGTCAAGCGGCCGCCCCGTCGCCGGCGCCGGTCATCATCAGCCCCAGCTGCCGCGCGGTGGCGCCCGCCGCCGGAACCGTGCCGGCCACCCGCCCGCCGTTCATCACCATGATCCGGTCGGCGAGCGCAAGAATCTCGTCGAGTTCCGTCGATACCAGCAGGATCGCCGAGCCGCGCTCCTTCAACGCCAGGACCTCGGCATGGATGGTCTCGACGGTGCCGATATCGACGCCGCGCGTCGGCTGGCCGAGCAGCAGCACGGCGGGAACGGTGTCGAACTCGCGCGCCAGCACGATCTTCTGCTGGTTGCCGCCGGAAAACCCGGCCGCCGGCAGCTTCGGGTCGGGCGGCCGGATGTCGAAGCGCGCGAACAGCGGCTCCGCATGCGCCTGCATCGCCGCGGCGCTCGTCCAGGGGCCGGGGCCGGCCTTCTCCGGCCGGCCGAGCACCGCGTTCTCGCGCGCCTCGAACGGCAGGACCAGCCCCCGCCTCTGGCGGTCCTCCGGCACATGCGCCAGGCCCAGCGCGCGCATTTCGGCAGGCGTCGCCGGGTGGGCGGCGTCGATGCGCCGTCCGGCGAATTCGACATGGCCCTCCTGGACGCCGGACAGGCCGGAAAGGAGGTCGAGCAGTTCGGACTGGCCGTTGCCGGAAACGCCCGCCACGGCGAGAATCTCGCCCGCGCGTAATTCCAGACCGACCTCCCTCAGGCGAAGCGTGCCGCCGGGGCTCCTCCAGGTGAGCCCTGCCCCCCGCAGAACCGGGGTTCCGACCACGCTCTGTGCCGGGCGTTCCGCCTGGCCGACCGTCCTCCCGACCATGAGCTCGGCGAGTTCGGCCGTATTCGTCTCCGCCGTCTCGCGGCGGCCTACCATCCGGCCGTGGCGCATGACCGAGACCGTGCCGCAGACCGCCATCACCTCCCGCAGCTTGTGGGTAATCAGCACGACAGTGCCGCCCGCGTCACGAATGCCGCGCAGGATGGTGAAGAGCTGGTCCGTCTCGTCCGGCGTCAGCACGCCCGTGGGCTCGTCGAGGATCAGTATGCGCGCGCCGCGGAAGAGCGCCCTCAGGATCTCGACCCGCTGGCGCAGGCCGACGGGCAGGTCGTCGACAAGGGCGTCGGGGTCCACTTCGAGGCCGTGCTGCCGGCTCAGGCTCGCCAGCCTTGCGCGGATGTCGGCCTCGCCCTGCCCGAGCAGGAACCCGCCCTCCATGCCGAGCATGATGTTCTCCAGCACGGTGAAGGTCGGCACCAGCATGAAGTGCTGGTGGACCATGCCGACGCCCCGCGCGATGGCGTCGGCGGGGCTGCGGACCGGCGCCGCCTCGCCGTCGATCTCCATGGAGCCCCGGTCCGGCGCGTAGAGCCCGTAGATGATCGAGGCGAGGGTGGACTTGCCCGCCCCGTTCTCCCCGATGATGCCGTGGATCGCGCCCTGCGGGATATCCAGGTCCACATCGTCATTCGCCAGAACGGCGCCGAAGCGCTTGGTGACGCCCCGCAGCCGGACGGCCGGGTGGCCGGCCTGTTCCGGGCCGCCGTCCAGGGCCAAGGCGCGCCCTCAGCCCGGGCAGGCGGAGTCGCTCATATAGTCGTGGACGACGGTCCTGCCCGCGACGATGTCGGCCCTGGCGCTCTCGACCGCGGCCTTCAGCTCGTCGGTCAGCAGGCCGGCATTGTGCTCGTCCTGCGCCCAGCCCACGCCGTCTTCGGCGAGGCCGAGGCTGCGGATGCCGGCCGTGAAGCTGCCTTCCAGGCCGTCCTTCAGCGTCTCGTAGGTCGCGACGTCCACACGCTTCAGCATCGAGGTCAGCACCGAGCCCGGCGCGAGCCCGTTCTGGTTCGAGTCGACGCCGATGGCGAGCTTGCCCGCGTCGGCCGCCGCCTGGATCACGCCGATGCCGCTCCTGCCGGCGGCGTGATAGACCACGTCGGCGCCGCGATCCATCTGGCCCTGGGCCAGCTCGGACGCGCGGGTCGGGTCGTTCCACGCGGCCGGCGTCGTCCCGGTCATGGCCTGCAGCACCTCGATGTCGGCATTGGCGGCCTTCGCGCCCTGCAGATAGCCGCAATGGAACTTGCGGATGAGCGGAATGTCCATGCCTCCGACGAAGCCCACCTTGCCGGTCTTGCTGGCCATGGCCGCGGCGATTCCGACCAGATAGCTGCCTTCATGCTCCTTGAAGACATACTGGCGCAGATTGGGCCGGTCGAGCCACGAGACGTCGATGATCGCGAACTGGCGGTCCGGAAAGTCCGCCGCAACCGCATCCAGAGCGTCCGCCTGCGAGAAGCCGACCGCGATCACCATCGTGGCGCCGCGTTCGACAAGGCGGCGCATCGCCTGCTCGCGCTGGGTCTCGTTGACGATCTGGAACTCGGCGACCTTGACGCCGGTTTCCTCCGAGAACTTCTGGACGCCGTTCCAGACGCCTTCGTTGAAGCTCTTGTCGAACTTGCTGCCGATGTCATAGACGACCGCAGGCTTGAACTCTCCGGCGAATGCCGTCCCGGCCGCAAGGACCCCGAGCATCGCCAGGACTGAAATGAACTTGCTTCGCATAACCGGCCCCCTTGTTCGCTGCCGCCCGTCGCCCGGCAGCATAATGCCGTTACCGGCCTTCTCCCAAGGCCAGCACGAGACTGCCGCTGACCGGGTCGGCCGCTGCGAGACGAACGGCGAGCGTGTCACCCAGGCGGAACGCGCGCCCCGTGGCGCTGCCGGTCAGCGTGTGGCGGCGGGCATCGTGGTGGAAATACTCGCCGCCTAGCGAGGCGGTCGGCAGGATGCCGTCCGCTCCCTCGCCCGCAAGGCGCAGGAACAGGCCGAAGCGCTGCACGCCGACGATCCGCCCCTCGAAGGTCTCGCCCGTCCGGGCTTCCAGCACGGCCGCCGCATAGCGGTCCAGCGCCCGGCGTTCCGCCGCCGCCGCGCGCCGTTCCGTCGTGGAGAGGGTCTCGGCGAGATCGTGGAAACCCGATTCGTCCTCCAGGCCGCCGGCGCCGAGGCCGAGCGCAGCGATCAGCGCGCGATGCACGAGGAGGTCCGCATAGCGCCGGATCGGCGAGGTGAAATGCGCGTAGCGCGCGAGCCCCAGGCCGAAATGGCCGCGCATGTCCGGCGTATAGACCGCCTGGGCCTGGGCGCGTAGCACCAGCTCGTGCGCCAGCGCCGCGAACGGCGTGTCCGCGAGCCGCGCCAGCAGGGCGTTGAACTGTTTCGGGCGCTGCAACTCGCCGAAGGAAACCGGATGCCCCAGATCGCGCAGCAGGCTCCGCATCGCCTCGATCCGCGCCGGGTCCGGCCGGTCATGGACCCGCCGCATGCAGATCTGCCCCTTCGCCTCCAGCACCTCGGCCGCCGCGACATTCGCCGCGATCATGAATTCCTCGACGATCCGGTGGGTCGTCAGCCGCTCGCGCGCACGCACCGCCGCCGGATTGCCGTCCGCGTCGAAAAGGACCCAGCGCTCGGGCAGGTCCAGCTCCAGCGCCCCGCGCCGCTTCCGCGCCCGCTCCAGCGCGCGGAACGCCCCTTCCAGATGGGCCAGGTGCGGGGCCGTGTCCGGCCCGTCGAGCGCATCCTGAAGCGCGCGGTAGGTGAGCCGGGCCGAAGACCGCATCCAGGCCCGCCGGAAGCGATGGCCGCGCAAGGCGCCGCCCGACCCGATGCGAAGCTCCGCCGCCAGGCAGGGCCTCTCCTCGTCCGGCACGAGGCTGCCGAGCCCCGCGGACAGGCGCTCCGGCAGCATGGGAACGGCGCGGTCCGGCAGATAGACCGAGTTGCCGCGCCGCGCCGCCTCGCGGTCGAGCGCGCTTCCCGGCCGGACATAGCTTGCGATGTCCGCGATGGCGACCGTCAGGCGCCAGCCGCCGTCCTCGTCGGGCTCGGCATGGATGGCATCGTCGAAGTCGCGGGCGTCGTCGTCGTCCACCGTCACCAGCGCCAGGCCGGTGAGGTCGGCGCGTCCGGCGGGGTCCGGCAGCCGCGCGGCGTCCGCCTCGGCCAGCACCTCGGGCGGGAACGACTCCTCTATGCCGTGCTCCAGCAGGGTCAGCGTGGAGAGCGCGCCCGGCCCGTCGAGGCGGCCGATGCGCTCGACCACCCGGACCGGCCGGCCCGGCCCGGCCCGGCCGGGCATGACCGCGGCGCGCACGATATCGCCGGCGACCGCGCCCGCAGCGTCCGACACGACGAAGCCCCGGTTCCGTCCCCGGTCGGCAGGGCGCAGCGCCAGCGCCCCGTCTTCCTCCGCGATCACGCCCAGCATGTCCCGTGGCGGAGCGGTCAGCCGGCGCATGACGCGGGCCAGATAGCCGCCCTCCCCGGTCGGCCGGAGGCGCACCAGCAGCTTCGCGCCCATGGCGGGAAGGGGACCCGGCCCCGGCTCGTCCACGACGATCTCCGGCGCGGGCACGCCTTTCCGTCCTGCCGGGCGCGCCAGCAGTTCGCCGTCGCCCGTGCGCCCGGCCACCTCGACCACCGTCACCTCCGGAAGCCCCGAAGCGACGCGCCGGCCGCGGCGGCGGTCTATCGCGCCCTCGGCCTCCAGTTCGCGCAAGAGGTCGCGCAAGGCAGCCCGTTCGGCGCCCTTGAGCCGGAAGGCGCGTGCGATCTCCTTGCGGTCCACCGGCCCGCCGCGTTCGGCAACGAAGGCGAGCAGGCGTTCGCGGTCGGGAAGCGTCACGCGGGCGGGGCTTTTCTCGAAGCGGCGGGCTTGCGCGCCCGGCCCTTCGCCGCGGCGGCTTTCGGCTTCGCGGCGGCCTTGCGGGCGGGCGCCTTCCGGCCGCCGGCCTTCTTCTGCTCCAGCAATGGCAGGGCGGCTTCGAGCGTCGCGTCCTCGGGCGCCTGCCCTTTCGGCAGAGAGGCCATGGTGCGGCCGTGCTTCACGTAAGGCCCGTAGCGGCCGCTGTGGACGGTGACCGGCTTCCCGTCTCCGGGATGCGCGCCCAGCTCCTTCAGCGGCCCGGCGGCGCGTCCGCCCTTCTTGCCGGCGATCAACACGACGGCGCGGTTCAACCCGATCTCCAGCACATCGTCGCCGCGCGGGATCGAGACATAGGCGCCGTCATGGCGCAGATAGGGGCCGAAACGCCCGATGCCGGCAGAGATCGGCTTGCCGGTCTCGGGGTGCAGGCCCACTTCTCGCGGCAACGCCAGCAAGGCCAGCGCCCGTTCCAGGCCCAGTTCGGCCGGATCGACGCCGCGCGGGGTCGAGACGCGCTTCGGCTTGTCCTCCCCCTCTCCGGCAAGCTGCACGTAGAAGCCGTACGGTCCCTTGCGAACCGAGACCTCAAGCCCGCTCTCCGGATCGTTGCCCAGAACGCGGGGCCCGTTCGCCTCCGCGCCCTCCTGCACGGTCAGCGGCCGGACATGGCGGCACTCGGGGTAGCGCGAGCAGCCGAAGAACGCCCCGTGCCGTCCGAGGCGCAGCCCCAGCCTGCCCTCGCCGCAAGCGGGACAGACACGCGGGTCCCGCCCGTCACCGGTCTCGGGAAAGAAGTGCGCGTCGAGTTCCCGGTCGAGCGCGTCGATGACATTGGAAATGCGCAGGCCCTGGGTTTCCTCGACCTTGGCCGCGAACCCGTCCCAGAACTCCTGCAACAGCGCGCGCCAGTTGATGCGTCCGTTCGAGACCGCGTCGAGCTTCTCCTCCAGGTCGGCGGTGAACTCATACTCGACATAGCGCTCGAAGAAATTCTGCAGGAAGGCCGTGACGATGCGGCCCCGGTCCTCCGGAACGAACCGCTTGCTTTCCAGCCGGACATAGTCGCGGTCCTGCAGCACCTGAATGATGGAGGCGTAGGTGGAGGGGCGCCCGATGCCGAGTTCCTCCAGCCGCTTGACCAGGCTGGCTTCCGTATAGCGCGGCGGCGGCTGGGTGAAATGCTGCTCGGCCACCACCGCCTTGCGCGCAGCGGGCTCGCCTTCGGCCACCGGCGGCAGGGCCTGCCCGGCCTCGTCATCGTCCGCCTTGCCGTCCGTCCGGTCGTCCCGACCCTCACGGTAGAGCTTCAGGAAGCCGTCGAAGCGAATGACGGAACCGGTTGCGCGCAGCACGGCGCGGCCGTCCGTGGCGGCGACATCGACGGCGGCGCGATCGAACACGGCGGCGGCCATCTGGCTGGCGACGGCGCGCTTCCAGACCAGCTCGTAGAGCCGGAACAGCTCCGGCTTGAGCCTGTTGCGGACATCCTGCGGGCGGCGGCCCATGTCCGTCGGCCGGATCGCTTCATGCGCTTCCTGGGCGTTGCGCGCCGAAGACCGGTAGCGCCGGGGTTTCGCCGGCAGGTAGGCCTCGCCGAACTCGCGGTCGATCAGCCGGCGCGCGCCCGACAGCGCCTCCGCGCTGAGCGCCACGCTATCCGTCCGCATGTAGGTGATGAGGCCCACGCTTTCGCCGTCGAGATCGACGCCTTCGTAAAGCTGCTGGGCCAGGCGCATGGTGTGGGCGGCGCCGTATCCGAGCCGCCGCGACGCCTCCTGCTGGAGGGTCGAGGTGGTGAACGGCGGCGCCGGGTTGCGGCTCGCCTGCCTCTTCTCGACGCCGGCGATCCGGTAGGCGGCGTCCTCGAGCCGCGCCTTTACCGCGAGCGCCTCGGCCTCGTCCGGGATCGCATGTTTCGCAAGCTTCTTGCCGTCGAGATGGGTGAGCCGGGCCCGGAATGCCGCACCGGCGGCGGTCTCGAAGTCGGCGTCCAGGGTCCAGTATTCGCGCGCCCGGAAGGCCTCGATCTCCGCCTCCCGGTCGCAGACCAGGCGCAGCGCCACCGATTGCACCCGCCCCGCCGAGCGCGCGCCCGGCAGCTTGCGCCACAGCACCGGCGAGAGCGTGAAGCCCACCAGATAGTCGAGAGCCCGGCGCGCCAGGTAGGCGTCCACCAGTTCCTGGTTGATGGCGCGCGGATTCGCGACCGCGTCGAGGACCGCATTGCGCGTCACCTCATGGAAGACGACGCGCCCGACCTCGACCCCCTTGAGCGCCTTGCGGCTCTCCAGGGCCTCGCGGACATGCCAGGAGATCGCCTCTCCCTCGCGGTCGGGGTCGGTGGCGAGATAGAGGCGCGAGGCGCCCTTCACCGCCCTGGCGATTTCCCCGACATGCTTCCTGCCCCGCTCGTCCATCTGCCAGGACATGGCAAAACCCTTGTCGGGCAGGACCGAGCCGTCCTTCGGCGGAAGGTCGCGGACATGGCCAAAGCTCGCCAGCACCCGGAAATCCCTTCCGAGATACTTGTTTATGGTCTTTGCCTTGGCCGGCGATTCGACAACAACGACAGTTTCGGCAGTCATCTCGATATCAATGAAACCCTTTGACCAGGATGCCGTTCGACACGGCCCGCCAACTCCAGATCGAGCAGCATTGCCGCCACGGCGCCGCTCGACAAGTGGCACCGGCGCGCCAGTTCGTCAACCGTGACGGGGACGGGCCCGAGCGCCGAGAGCAGGCTGTTCTCCGCTTCCGGCCCGTTCCCGACCGGGGGTTCGGCGGGAGCCGGAGGCGGCGAAAACGCGCGGTCCTGCCGCTTCGGGGCGGTGCGGGAACGCGCCGGCGCGGCGATGCTGCCGGCAAGCGCTTCGGCGATGTCCCCGGCGCCGGTGACGAGGGTTGCGCCATTGCGGATCAGCTCGTGGCCGCCGGCATTGCGCGGATCGAGCGGCGAGCCGGGCACGGCGAAGACCTGCCGGCCTTCGTCGGCGGCGAGCCGCGCCGTTATCAGCGAGCCCGAGCGGGCTGCGGCCTCGATCACGACGACGCCCGCAGCCAGCCCCGCCACGATGCGGTTGCGGCGGGGAAAGTCCTGCGCCCGCGCCTGGAAACCCGGCGGGTTCTCGGCGAGCGCGAGGCCGTCTGCGGCTATGGCGTCGAACAGGGCGCGGTTCTGCGGCGGGTAGGGCCGGTCGATGCCTCCGGCCAGAACGGCGATGGTGCCGCTGGCGAGCGCGCCCCGGTGCGAGGCGGCGTCGATCCCGCGCGCGAGGCCGGAGACGACAGTAAATCCGGCTTCGCCGAGCGCCCGGGCGAGCCGCTCCGCAATGCGCTGGCCGGCTGCGGAGGCGTTGCGCGCGCCCACCATGGCAACGACCGGCGCGGCGGTCAGCGAAAGGTCGCCCAGGGCCGCGATGAACGGCGGCGGGTCGGCGATGCGCGACAGCGGCGCCGGATAGGCGTCGTCGCCGAACCAGACCGGCGTTGCACCGAGCCGGGCCAGCGTTTCCAGCTCCTCTTCCACGCTCCGCTCGGACGGGGGCCGGAAGCCGAAACCCGGCAGCGCCTCCAGCGCGGCTTCCGCAGAACCCAGCCGTTCGATCAGCTCGAAATACCGGATCGGCCCGATGCCGGGCGTGCGCGCGAGACGCAGCCTTGCAGTCATCGAAGCCGGATCCGGCTTTCCTCGCCTTTCAGCAGCCGGCGAATGTTCCCGGCATGGCGGGCGACCACCGCGATGGCGATGAGGCCGGTCACCTCCGCTTCGGCGACTCCGACGAGCGCCCACGCCCATGCCGGCGAGGAGCCGATGGCGAGGATCGCCGCGAGCGACGAATAGCGGAAGACCGCCGCCGCCGAGAGCCAGACGATTGCCGCCGCAATCCCGACGGGCCACGCGAGGACGAACAGCACGCCGAAAGCGGTCGCCACACCCCTGCCGCCGCGAAAACGAAGCCAGACGGGCGCGATATGGCCCGCGACCACGCCGAGCGCGGCGAACACCGCCATGCTCGGGCCGAACCAATGGCCGGCAATGGCCACCGCCGCGGCGCCCTTGGCGGCGTCGAGCAGCAGGGTCAGGGCGGCCAGGCCCTTGCGGCCCGTGCGCAGCACGTTGGTTGCGCCGATATTGCCCGAGCCGATCTGCCGCAGGTCTCCCGCCCCGGCCAGGCGGGTCAGAACCACGCCGAAGGGGATGCTGCCCAGCAGGTAGGCCGCCAGGAACGCCGCATAAAGCGGCCAGGTGAAGGAAAAGTCGCCGAGCGGGTCCGGCATGTCAGGCCTCCAGCACGATGCGGGCGAGCCGTTCGGCGTCCTCCGGCCCGGCCATCAGCGTCGGCACGACGACGGCGCGCACGCCTTCCGCTTCCACCGCCGCCGCCTCATGCGCGTCCGCCTCGTCGATGACCAGCGTCCTTATCAGGCCGCGATAGTGGCGGGCGACCGCGGCCGAGGAAGGCTTCAACCCCAGTTCCTCCATCATCTTGGCGGCCGGCCCCTTCACCGCCTTGCCGCCGATGATGGGCGAAACGCAGACGGCATCGCGCACCGCGTCCCGGTAGCCCGCCACGGCCAGGATCGGGTCGATGCTGATATAGGGGTTGGACGGGCAGATGACGATGCGCTCGGCTTCGCGGAGCGCCTCCAGCGCGCCGGGCGCCGGGCGGGCCGTCCCGGCGCCCTCGAAGGTGAAGCCGGTGACGCGCGGCGCCGTGCGCTCGCGCACGAAATAATGCTGGAAGGCGAGCGGCCCGGTTTCGGTTTCGACAAGGGTGCGCAAGCGCTGGTCGGTCGCGGGGACGACCTTCGCCGCCACGCCGAGCCGGTGAAGGATGGCGGCCGTCACGGCCGAGAGCGGTTCCCCGGCGGCGAGGCGCTGGCTGCGGATCACGTGCATGGCAAGGTCGGCGTCGCCGAGATTGAACCAGGTCTCGCCGCCGAGCGCGCCGAGTGCGGCCATGAAGGACCAGCTTTCATCGGCCCGGCCCCAGCCGCGTTCCCGGTCGGCGAGGCCCGCCAGCGCATAGACCAGCGAGTCGATGTCGGGCGATATCGAGAGGCCGAGATGCTCGAAATCGTCGCCCGTATTGGCGATTACCGTAAGTTCCGCGCCCGCGCGCGCCAGCCCCTCCGCCAGTTTCGCGCCGCCGACGCCGCCGGAGAGCGCCGCGACCTTCACCGGAAGAGGTCCGTCGCCCGGTCGCGGAGCAGCGGGCCGACGCCGGCCCCGTCTTCCGGCAGGTCGAGGCCGCGAACCAGCACCACCGGCGTCGCCTCGTCGGCCTGCCCCTGGAGGATGGAAGCCGCGGCCGCGATCTCGTCCGCCTGCCCGACGATGGTGACTTCCAGCGGTTGGCCGAACAGGTCCGGCTCGCCGCGCCGGTCGTCTATCGCGGGCAGGCCGGCGACGCCGATCGCGACGCCGCAGGTGCCGACCCGCCAGGCCCGCCCGAAGCTGTCCGAAATTATGACGCCCGGCGCGCTGCCCCAGCGTTCCGCCAGCGCGGCGCGCAGCGCCCTTGCCGAGGCGTCGGGGTCCTTCGGCAGCAGCAGCAGGCGCCCGGCCTCGATATTGGAGTGGTCGATGCCGGCATTCGCCATGACGTGGCCGAGCCTGTGCTCGACGACCACCACGCCCGGCCGGTGGCGGACGATCTCGGCCGTCTCCTCCAGCAGGATTTCGACATGGGCGGGGTCCTTGCGCGTCAGCGCCGCAAGCCGCTTCGCCGCCGGCGAGGGCACCATCTCCGCCGGGACGGCATAGCGGCCTTCCGCCTTCGAGACGATCTTCTGGGCGACCACCAGAATGTCTCCGGGTTCAAGCCCTGTCCCGGCCCGCTCCAGCCCCTCCGAAATCAGTCCGGCAAGATCGTCGCCGGGCTCGACCATCGGCAGGCCCGGCAGCGCAACCAGCTCCAGCCGCCGGGTCACGCGGCGCCCTGCTCCGCCGCCGGCGTCCCGGTAATCCGCAAACCCGCGCCGTCGATGCCGTAGCGGCGGTTGATCTGGATGATGACCGAGGTGAGCGCCTCGGCGGCGGCGGAGTTCGCCAGCGGTCCGGCGTGCCAGCCCCTCAGGCCGAGGTCTTCCGCCAGCCCGATCACGGTCTCGCGCGCCGCCAGCCTGTCGCCCGCCACCAACACGTCGCAGTCGATCTCGTGGTCGGCCTGCAGATGCGCCGCCGCCACATTCTGGAAAGCCGAGACGACGGTGGCACGCTCGCCCAGATATGCCTGCGCCTCGACCGCCGCCGATCCCGAGTCGGGAAGCTGCACCGTGCCGACCCTGGGCGGCATCAGCGGCACGGTCGCATCGACGAGGATCTTGCCCTCCAGGCCGTCTGCGATGCTCTCGATGGTGCTCCTGTGGTGGGCGTAGGGAACGGTCAGCACGACGATGTCGGCGGCGGCGGCGGCTTCCGGGTTAACGAGGCCGACCGCGCCGTGGCCCGCTTCGGCCGCGGCGGCATCGGCCCGCTCCTGCGTGCGCGATCCGATCACCACCTTGTGGCCGGCATCGGCCCAGCGCCGCGCAAAGCCCGTGCCGAGCGCGCCCGTGCCGCCGATGATCGCGATGGTCCGTCCCATGAGCCGCCGCCCTCCCCCTCTCGCTGCGCCCGCAGGGTTTACCCCAAGCCGGACGCCAAGCCAAAGCACGCTTGCCGTGAGCTGTGTCCTAACCCTATCTTCCCGGCCCATGACCGCGCCGCGCCCCATCGCAAGCCCCTGCGTCAGGGTCTGCCGCATCTCCCCCGAGACGCAGGTTTGCGAGGGCTGCGGCCGTCGACTCAAGGAGATCGCAGGCTGGGCCCGTATGGCGGAGGCGGAACGCACCGCCATCATGGCGGACCTGCCGCGCCGGCTTGCCGAAGGGGCGGCGGCGCCGTCGTAATCCGCGGGAGCCCTCGCCGGTCTACTTGTCGAAAGCCGCCGACAGCCCGGCCCGCAGCTCTTCCGCTCCCGGCGCGTCGAGGTCCTGCGCCCGGAGCGCCCAGCGCCAGGCCTCGGAGGGATCGTAAACCTCGTCGGGCCCGTTGATGCGCAGCAGCGCCAGATTGAAGGCCGCCTGCCCGATGCCCGCCTCGGCCGCGAGCGCGTAGAGGTCCGCGGCGCGGGCGGCGTCTTCCGCTTCGACGAGCCGCGCGAGGTTGAACCGCGCCTCCGCATGGCCCTGCGCCGCAGCGGCTTCGTACCAGGCCTGCGCCGCCGCCGGGTCGCGCGGCAGGCGGGGGTCGGAATCGAACAGGAGCCCGAGCCGGAACTGGGCCCGCACCTCGCCCTGCGCCGCCGCCTTCCGATACCAGTTGACGGCTTCCGACAGGCCGTTCGCCCCGCGCAGGCCCCGGTCGTGGATATAGCCGAGATAGAACTGGGCTTTCGGGTCGCCGGCTTCGGCCGCCTGCCCGTACCAGCGCATGGCATCGCCATAGGTCACGACGGGCGGCGGCATTTCGGCTGCGCCGGCCGGTCGGGACGCGAAGCAGAGCAGCGCCAGAAGCCCGCACAATGCGAGGCGCGCGCCGTTCTTGCCTGTCCCGGTTGGTTTTCGCATGGTTGGGGGTTCTCGCAACGCTCCCGCCCATTCCGTTCGAACAAAGCGGCGGGTATCCGCGAACTCGCAAACCGGTGCAAGCCTTGCCGCGCCCGAATGCGTCGCTGGGACGCATAATTGTCACGATTCGCGGAAGACGGCCAGAGGGGCCCGAGCGGGCGGTTCTCTCCGGCAGCGAACGGGAAGCGCCGCTTGCGCGCCGGGACCGGGAGACTCACAATCCCCGGCCGGGAGGGGGATTGGGTCATGTATGCACTAAAGGATTTCGGCAGCTTCCATGTCGGCGGCCGGATCGTGACCGTCTCGGGGCAGGAGACGCGCACCGTCGCGTTTACGCCGAGCCTGGTGCTGGAATACGACCCCAATGGCGAGTTCCTCGTCGAGCAGGTCTATGTCCAGTATTTCATCCCGGCCGAGCAGAAATTCCCGCACCCCCTGGTCCTGCTTCACGGCGGCGGCCTGACCGGCGCCTGCTGGGAGACCACGCCGGACGGCCGCCCCGGCTGGCTGCACGACTTCCTCCGCCAGGGCTTCGCCGTCCATGTCATCGACAATGTCGAGCGCGGGCGGTCGGGCTTCTGCGCGCTGGAGGGGGTCTGGGACGGCGAGCCCGTCATGCGCACGGCGGCCGAGGCGTGGGACCTGTTCCGGTTCGGCCGGCCCGGGGATTTCGCCGCAGGCAAGCCGTTCGAGGGCCAACGCTTCCCCCTCGATGCGATGGAGAGCTTCCAGCGCCAGTTCGTGCCGCGCTGGACCTCGACATCGGAAGCGCAGATCCGGGGCGTCGGCGCGGCGCTCAGGCGCATCGGCCCCTGCGTGCTCATCTGCCACAGCCAGGGCGGTTATCTCGGCAGCCATGCGGCGATCGAAAATCCCGACTGCATACGCGGCGTGGTCTGCTGCGAGGGCTCGACCTTGCCGGCGGACGAGGAGGTATCGCCGGCGGCGGTCGCCGGCGGGCCGTGGCTGCTGCTGCTCGGCGATTTCATCGACTCCTCGCCGCGATGGACCGCCACGCGGGAGGCGACCGCCGCCTTCGGCGACCGCGTGAATGCCGTCGGCGGCCGGGCGGAACTGGTCGAACTGCCCGATGCCGGATTTCCCGGCGCAACCCACATGTTCATGATGGACGAGCACTCGGCTGAAATCTCCGAATGGCTCGGCGCCTGGATTCGCGGGAATTGCTGAGCGGCTTCGTCAACGCGGCCGACCAGCCGCGCCTTCCACTCGCCGCCCTGGCCTCTCCGATCCTCTGTTCCGGGTAGCTGCGAAGCGGCGTATCGAACGCCTGATATTGTCCTGCCAATTCAACAGGTTGTGAGAAAATTGTCCGGAATTATCATTTTTTGTTCCCGATCAGCTTGACTTTCCGAGGAATGGTGTAGAATAGGCATGAGAGAAAGGCGGCTCCCGGGGCCGCCGTTCCGCTTTTCTGCAGAAAGCATGGCTGGGGGCCAAGAAACCCCCGGCGCGAGCAGGCGGGAGGGGTGCGCCCTCCGGCCGGCCTGCACGCATGCGCGCGCGGGCAATCAGGCGCACGATACGCGCGAAACAGGGACACCCCGTCCCGCTCCCGGCCCCTAAGGAGGCATGAAAGACCGTGAACGACCCCCGACCCCGACTGGCGGCGGCGTTGGCCGCAAGGCCCCCCCGCCGCCTCGCGCGCACGCGCGCTGCCGCGACACGCGCGCGCGCATTATGCGCGAGAGAGGCACGCTCCTCCGGCAACCGAGCGTCCGGGACCATGGACCGACAAGGACGCTGCAATGCCTGGCGAACGGCTCCCGGACCGGCGCAAACGACCGGAGCGGAAACCCGCCCTCATGACAAAACATGACACATCATGACACTCCATGACGCTTCGAGCGCCAGGCTAACTGGTGTGGGGGTAGCGGGTGAAAGTCCTGCGGAACGAAGGAGTAGCCGACCGCGTTTCCACCGCGAGCCGTGCGTTATCGGTCGTGAGGCCGGTGACGAAGCGTCGGTAGCGGCGCATGCGGG
>JAJDYL010000149.1 GCA_022825195.1 Alphaproteobacteria bacterium | reverse complement strand
TGGCGAACACGGCGTCGCGGCGCCAGCAGGCGGCGCTGGCGACGCGCCCGCCCAAGGCCGAGCCGGACCGCGCGGCGATGACGGCGATGTGGGCGGCGCGCGCCCGGGAGATGGGTCTGCCCACCCGCAAGGCGCGGGCGATGCGCCGGCGGCGCGGGCGCATCCGCGAGAGCGCGGTGGACGGCGCGGCGCTCTCGGCGGCGGAGGCGGTCTGGCGCGGCATGGAGCAGCTGGAGGAGCGCCTGTCGGTGTTTTCGGTGCGGGCGCTGGAGACGCTGGCGCTCGGCCACTCGCCCGGCAGTTTCCGGCTGCCGGCGCTCAGGGCGGCGGTGCGCGGGCTGGTGCGCGACGGCCACCTGGTGGCGGCGAAGGAGCGCCGCGACCCGTCCTTCGCCACCGGACGCACGCTCCGGGGGGAGAAGGACGTCGTGGCGCGCATGCGGGCCTGGCTCGGCGACGGTGCGCCCACCGTGGCGGAGCCGGCCGTCGACAGGGGCCTGGCGGCAAGCCGGCTGACGGAGGGACAGCAGGGAGCCGTGCGGCACATCCTCTGCTCGCACGACCGCATGGTGGGCATCCAGGGCTATGCCGGCACGGGCAAGACGGCGATGCTGCGCGAGGTCGTGCGGCTGGCGGGCGCGAAGCGGGTGGTCGGGCTCGCGCCGACGGCGGTTGCGGCGCGCGCCATGGGCGAGGAGGCCGGCATGCCGGCGCGGACGCTCGCCTGGTTCCTGGCGCGCCACCGCGACGCCGCCGACGGCCTTGTCGCCCCGGAGGCGCTGGCGGCGCTCAGGCGGCGCTACGCCGGGACGGTGCTGGTTCTGGACGAGGCGTCGATGGTCGGCACGGTCGCCATGCAGGCGCTGATGCGGGTCGCGGAGACGCTCGGGGTCGGGCGGCTGGTGCTGGTCGGCGACACGGCGCAGCTGCGGGCGGTGGATGCGGGCGGGCCGTTCCGGCTGCTGCAGCGGGCGGGCATGCCCATTGCGGTCATGGACGAGATCCTGCGCCAGCGGACGCCGGAGCTGAAGGCGGCGGTCGATGCGGCGGTGGACCGGGAGCCGGCTCTGGCGGTGGAGCGGCTCGGCGACGACGTGCATGAGGTGGACGCGGGCGCGCTCGGCGAGACGGCGGCGCGCATCTGGCTCGGGCTCGACGAGGCGGCACGCGCGGAGACCGTGCTTCTCGCGCCGACGCACGAGCTGCGCGAGCGCATAAACGAGACCGTGCGCGAGGCGCTGGCGGAGGAAGGCGTGCTGCACGGGCGCACACTCACCATCGAGCGTCTGGTGAGCCGGGGCATGACGCGGGCGCAGAAGGGCGACATCCGCAACTATGTCGAGGGCGACGAGGCGGTGTTCCTGCACGACATCTGGGGCGGCAAGGCGCGCGCCGGCGAGCGCTTCACGATCATGGGCATCGAGGGCGAGCGCGCCCGGCTGGAGCATGCCGACGGGCGCCGGCTCGCGATCCGCCCGGCCGGCCGGGTGCGCTACCAGGTGGAGATCTACGAGACGCGGGTGATCGAGCTCCGCGCCGGAGACCGGATCCGCTGGACGCGCAACGACGCCGCGCGCGGCCTCGCCAACGGCGACCGGGCCGAGGTGATGGAGATCGGCGCACGCAGGGTCTCGTTCCGGATGGAGGACGGGCGCAGGCTCGCGCTATCGCGCAGGGACATGCAGCTGCGCCATCTCGACCACGCATACAGCTCGACCGTGCATGGGGCGCAGGGGATCGCGCGCGACAATGTCATCGCGGTGCTGGACTCGGGCCGCGGGGCGCTGACCGACCAGGCCACCTTCTATGTCGAGCTGACGCGGGCGCGCGACCGGGTGGTGGTGCTGACCGACAACCGCGAGGACCTGATGGCGGCGCTGGAAGCGAACACGGGCGAGCGGGTCTCGGCGCTGGAGGCGGTCGGGGAAGACCCGGCCATACAGGTGACGGAGAGGGAGGAGCTCTGGCCGCAGCTCTCGGCCTGGCGGGCTCATTCGGCGCACGCCGAAGCGGCGGGCCTGCTGCCGCTCGACATGGAGGGGCATGAAGAGGCCGTCGCGCGGCTCGGGAGACTTGCCGCGCGCCGGAACCTGCCCTGTCCGCCGCCGGCTGCGGTCGCGCGCATCCTGGGCGAGCAGGAAGCGGAGGCGGCGCGCCGCGCGGAGGTCCAGGCCTGGCTCCGGGAGGGCGGCGACAGCGAGGCGGCGCGCGCAGAGCTCGCCGGGGAGACGGACGCCGCGGACCTGCCGCTCACCGACATGCCCGGCTGGCGCACATGGCGCGATGCGGCGGCGCAAAGGGCGGAGACCGGGCGCCGGCTGCTCGGCAAAGACTACCGCCCCCATCTCGATCATGTCGGAGGCGACCCGGTCGAAATCGAACGCGAGGCGGGCGCGCTGGAGGCGGCCGTTGGCCTCGACGGCGATTGCGCGACGCTGCTGGAGGACTGGCAGGCTGTTGTCTCGCACATTATTTGAGTGCGAGGTTCCTGGATTATTTCGAGCGGCGCAGGTCCGGATTTCCCGGATTGTCGGGTCGTTTTGTTTGAGTTCTGTGGGGGTGTCGGGCGGCTGTCGTCGCGTCAAGCCGCTGCGCGGCTCCTGCGCTTCGCTTCGGCCCTTCGGGTGACCCGCCGCCATCCGCCCGCCTGAGCGCCTTCATGGCCGTAAGCGGAGCTTTCGGCCAAGGGCCGATCGCCCGACGCACTGCGGCGGCTGGGTCCTGACGGTCGGTTGGTTGGCGGTTCCCGAGGGCGGTTCCGCCTCGAACCCCTAGTCGTGAGTGGCGGGAACCGGGAACCGGGCTATGTGTGGACCGCTGGCTTTGGCGGCCGGCGCGGCGTTTTCGGACTGGCTTGCGGCGAGGCTGTAGCGTCCCTCGGCGTCATGCCGGATGCGCCCTTCGCGGACGAGCCTTTGCAGGACGGCGCCGACGGTCTTGTTCCGGGTTGCGGCGCGTTCGCGGATCTGGCGCTGCGAGAGCGGCGAGTTGGCTTCGGCGAGGGCGTTGAGGATACGCCGTTCGGGGGTTTCGGTCTGGGGCGCCGCGCCGGCCGGGGGCGGCTGGCGCAGGCGGAAGGAGGGTTCCTCTCCGTCTTCGCCGAGCTCGATCTCGATGTCGTCGAGACCGCGGGCGGCGCGATGCTCGACGGTCATCAGGGTCTGTCGGTCGCGGCGGCGCAGGTAGAGATTGGAGTCCCCCCAGGCGTGCAGCTCGCTGCTTCCCCGCAGCGCCTGGCCGGGGCGGGTAGCGCCGCTCTTGCGGGCGTGATGGACGAGGAGTACGGCGGTCTCGAAGCGGCGCTGGATGTCGCGCAGGAAGCCGAGGATGGGGGCGACGTCGGCGACGGCGTTTTCGTCGACGCCGTGCAGGCGGACCAGGGGGTCGAGGATCAGGAGGCGGGGTACGATGCGCTGCACGGTCTGCTGCAGGCGGCGCCGGTCGTCGGGATGGTCGAGGCGCAGTGTCGGCACGTCGATGACGGCGATGTCGAGGGTCTCGAAGCGGGCGCCGGCGGCGCGGGCGATCCCGTGCAGGCGCTTGCGCACGAGGTGGCCGGCGTCCTCGGCGGCGAACATCAGGACCGGGCCAGGCCGGTTGGGGGTGAAGTGCCGCAGGCAGGGGACGCCGGCGGCGACCGCGACGGCGAGGTCCATCGCCAGGATGGACTTGCCGCATTTGGGCTCGCCGCCGACGATGCCGACGGCCTGCTCGCCCCACAGCGTGTCGACCAGCCACTGCTGCTCGCGCGGCCGGTCCTCCAGTTCGACCGGGGCGCGGGTCGGGAAGCCGTGCGTTGCCATGCCCTCGCTGCCGGCGCCGGTCATGGCGCGAGCTCCTCGAGCGCGTGCTGGAGGTGTTCGGCGTTGACTGTCTTCGCCCCCTCCAGGGCGGCGGCCGACAGCGCGTAATGGGCGATGCGGTTGATCTGGCGCGGCAGGCCGCGCGCGCTCTGGAACATTGCCTCGACGGCGGGCGGCTCGAACAGCGGCAGTTCGCATCCGGCAAGCCGCAGACGGTGCTCGATATAGGCGTCGACCTCGTCGCGCTGGAGGCCGGTGAGGTGGTGCCGGACGACGAGGCGCTGGGCGAGCGACTCGTGCATCGCCATGGCGAGGCGGCGCCTGAGCTCGGTCAGCCCGACCAGGATGAGGCACAGGCGCTGCTCGGCATCCATGGCGAAGTTGGTCAGCAGGCGGAGGTCTTCGAGCACGTCGTTGCGCAGATGGTGGGCCTCGTCGATGACCAGCACCGGCATCTGCTTGGCTTCCGTCACCAGGCGGGAGACCTCGTTGCGGATCGCCTGGCGGGCGGTGGCGCGGGAGCGCTCTATGGGCAGGCCGAGCTCCCATGCCATCTCCTTGTATATGTCGAGCACGTTGCCGGTGGTGAGCGAGACGTAGTGGACGCGGTAAAGCCCCGGGTGGAGCCCGGCGGTGAGGTGGCGGCACACGGTGGTCTTGCCCGAGCCGACCTCGCCGGTGAGCAGGCCGATGCCGCGCAGGTCGATGAGATGGCCGAGCCGGGCCTCGGCCTCGCGGCGGGCGGCGGACCCGAACAGCTCGTCGGTCTCCGCCGGGGTCTCGAAGGGCAGCCGGGTGAAGGCAAAGTGCTTCGAGCGCCAGGCTAACTGGTGTGGGGGTAGCGGGTGAAAGTCCTGCGGAACGAAGGAGTAGCCGACCGCGTTTCCACCGCGAGCCGTGCGTTACCGGTCGTGAGGCCGGTGACGAAGCGTCGGTAGCGGCGCATGCGGG
>JAJDYL010000018.1 GCA_022825195.1 Alphaproteobacteria bacterium | reverse complement strand
TCCTCGACGGTCGCTGCGGCGGGCTGGTTACCCACAGCTCCGCCGAAGAAGGCCTCCAACACCAGACCGCTGGATACGGCGGTGACGTGATCACCTGCCGACTTCAGCAAATAAATGCACTTCCTGACCGTCACCTACAGGACGACATGACCCGGGTCCATGTCGTCGTCGAGGAAGGAAACGCGCGCATCCTTGGATACCATGCGATCAACCTCGGCATGATGAACGTGGACGAGATGACGCGCCGGCCGCGCGGGGCGCCGGACCACGGCGAGGTCCCGGTGCTGTTCCTGGGACAGGTCGCGGTGGACAGGACGGCGCAAGGCAGGGGACTGGGGGGCATCCTCGTGCACCATGTCTTCGAGAAGGCATGCGCGATTTCCGACATGGCCGGCTGCCACGCGATCCTTCTGGATGTCATTGCGGATGGCGGCGACGACGCCCTGGCGCGTCGCAAGGCTTGGTACGAGGGCTTCGGCTTCGCGGCCTTTCCGAGCAATCCTGCGCGCATGTTCCTCCCGATGAAGCAGGTGCGCGCGTCGGTCCGGGCAAGGCGGGAAGACGCCGGAGCCTGACCCGCAATCCGCCGCATAGGCAGGCCCGGCGAAGGCGGCTAGGGTCGCGCGCGGAATTCAGGGAATGAGGACCCAAAAGGCCATGCCGGAGAACAGAACCGTCGCCCGCCTGCTGGTGGAAAGCCTGGAGGCGCACGATGTGGACCGCGTCTATTGCGTGCCCGGCGAGAGCTATATCGGCCTCACCAGCACCATGGTCGAGCGCAACTCGATCCAGGTCGCGGTCTGCCGGCACGAGGCGGGCGCGGGCTTCATGGCCGCCGCCGACGGGCGGATGCGCGACCGCGCGGGCGTCGCCATGGTCTCGCGCGGCCCCGGCCTCGCCAACGGGCTGGTCGCCATGCACACCGCGTTTCACGACGCCACGCCGCTGGTCATGCTGATCGGGCAGGTCGAGCGGCGCGACATGGGCCGCCTGGCGCTCCAGGAGCAGAACTATTCGCGCCTGCTCTCCGACATCTCCAAGGACGTGATCGAGGTGAACGAGCCGGAACAGGCTTCCGAGGCAATGGCGCGCGCCTTCCACCTCGCCGAGTCCGGCACACCGGGCCCGGTGGCGGTCATCCTGCCGGAGGATATTTTCGACGAGGAGACCGACACGCCGCTCGCCCCGCCGCGCCCGCGCCCGATCCCCGCTCCTCGGCCCCAGGATGTCGATGCGCTGATCGCCATGATCGAGGCGGCCGAGCGCCCGCTGCTGCTGGCCGGCGGCGGCGCGATGGCGGACGCGGTACGCGATCCGGCGCTGTTCGGCGACCTTGTGCGCCTCGCGGAAAGCTGGGTGCTGCCGGTCGTGCCGACCCACCGCCGGCCGCAGCTCTTCGACTACGACCACCCGAACCATGGCGGCTATATGGGCATAAGGGTGCCGAAGGAGCTGCTGGACGAGATGAAGCGGTCCGACCTGATGATCGCGCTCGGCGAGCGGCTGACCGACAGCGTGAGCCAGTCCTACACCTTCCCGACCGCGCCGGAGCCGCAATTGCCGCTGGTCCACATCTGGCCGGACCCGAACGAGATCGGCCGCGTCTGGCGGCCGGCGCTCGGCATCGCCGCGAGCCCGCATGAGGTGGTGAAGGCGCTGCTCGCCCGTCCCGCGCCCGCGGATGGCGAGCGCCGGCGCGGCTGGGTCGAGGGCCTGCACAGGACCCACCGCCGGCTGCTGGAACGGCCGTGGGAGCCGCGCGAGGACGGGGTGAACTTCTCGGCCGTCGTCGCCGAGATCGGCAAGCATCTCGCCCCGGACGCCACGGTCACCTCCGACGCCGGCAATTTCGCGACTTTCCTGCACCGGCATATCGGCTTCCGGCAGGGGCAGGTGTTCCTGGCCTCGGTGGTGGGCGCGATGGGCTCGGGCATGCCGATGGCGGTCGCCGCCGCGATCCGCCGGCCGGGCACGCAGGTGGTGGCCTTCATGGGCGACGGCGGCGCGCTGATGATGGGCAACGAGCTCGCCACGGCCTGCCAGTACGGCGCCAGCCCGATCGCCGTGATCGCCGACAACGGCATGTACGGCACCATCGGCATGCACAGCCATCTGCGCTATCCGGGCCGTCCCTTCATGGCCGGCACGCGCCTCACCAACCCCGATTTCGCCGCCTGGGCGCGCTCCTTCGGCGCGGAGGGCATCACCGTCGAGGCGGAATCGCAGGTGGCCGACGCGGTGGCGCAGGCCTTCGCGGTGCGCTCGCGCCCGGTGGTGCTGCATGTGCGCGCCTCGCCGCTCCAGATCAGCGCCTGGCAAGGCTACGAGGACGGCGACCGGCTGCCGTGAGGAGAAGGGCGGCGTCTCAGCCGGCGAGCAGTCTCGCGCCTTCGAGACGCGCGGCCTGCCGGTCGAAGGTGTAGAGCGTGGACGCGCCGCGCCGCCTTGCGGCGGCCGCGATCATCAGGTCGGAAAAGCCGGCACCGCCCGGGCGGTAGCGTGACGCGGCGCGGACGACATCGTCCACGGCCTCGACCTCCAGTTCCGCGGTTGCGGCCAGCGATTCCAACACGGTTGCGATGCGGTCGCGGGAAAATCCATAGGCCCGCTCCAGGACCCAGACGAGTTCGACGGCCACTTCCCGGCATATGAAGCCGGGGTCCTGCTCCGTCAGCCCCGCCAGCAGCGACCGGGCGGCCCCGGCTTGCGCAGGGTCGTCGTTCACGAGGAAGCGCACCAGCACGTTCGTGTCGAGCGCGATCACTCTTCGCCGGCTCCCTCCGCGATGGCCCGTTCCATATCGTCGAGGCTCGCCGGCGGGCCATCGTGGCCGAACGCGCCGAACAGCCGGGCGACCGGCCGCAGGGGAAGAATTTTCACACCGTCGTCAACGACGACATAGCGGATACGGTCTCCCGGTCCGACGCCGAGCGCGGTCCTTACGGTCTTCGGCAATGTTGTCTGGCCTCGCGATGTCACGGTCGATTCCGCCAAAGCCCGTCCCTCCGCTCCTTATATTTTCGATTGTGCCTTGCTCCTGGATGTAATGCAAGGCTCAATGCCCTTCGACAGGACAGCGCCGGAGCGCTGGCGGGGGGCGGCAGGGGCGGGGTATAAGGCGCCCATGGCGCCCTTCGCGAACACTCCAGTGCAGGTCATCGGCGGCGGGCTCGCCGGGGCGGAGGCCTGCTGGCAACTCGCGCGGCGGGGCGTGCGCTCGGTGCTTTTCGAGATGCGCCCCGAGACGCCGACGCCGGCCCACAAGACGCAGAAGCTCGCGGAGCTGGTCTGCTCGAACTCCTTCCGTTCCGACGATGCCGAGCACAATGCCGTCGGCCTGCTGCACGAGGAGATGCGCCGGGCGGGCTCGCTGGTCATGGCCTGCGCCGACCGCACGCGGCTGCCGGCCGGCGGCGCGCTCGCCGTGGACCGCGAGGGTTTCGCCGGGGCCGTCACCGCCGCCGTCGAGGCCGAACCGCTCATCGCGGTAGAGCGCCGGCGCATCGACCGGCTGCCGGAGTCGGGCGCCGTCATCGTCGCCACCGGGCCGCTTACCGACGGCGCGCTCGCCGAAGCCATCCGGACGCTGACCGGACACGAGGCGCTCGCCTTCTTCGACGCCATCGCGCCCATCGTCTATTTCGATTCCATCAATCTCGACACCGCCTGGTTCCAGTCCCGCTACGACAAGCCGGGACCGGCAGGCAGCGGGGCCGACTACGTCAACTGCCCGCTCGACGAGGCCGGCTATGAGGCCTTCATCCGAGCGCTTCTGGAAGCCGACCGGATCGAGTTCCAGGAGTGGGAGGCGCTCACGCCCTGGTTCGAGGGCTGCCTGCCGGTGGAGGTGATGGCGGCGCGCGGGCCGGAGACGCTGCGCTTCGGCCCGATGAAGCCGGTGGGCCTGACCGACCCGCGCACCGGAAAGCGGCCTCACGCGGTGGTGCAGCTCCGCCGGGACAATGCGCTCGGCACGCTCTACAACATCGTCGGCTTCCAGACCAAGCTGCGCCACGCAGACCAGGCGCGCGTCTTCCGCATGGTGCCGGGCCTCGAAAATGCGCGCTTCGCCAGGCTGGGCGGCATCCACCGCAACAGCTTCATCGACGCGCCGGCGCTGCTGGACGGGCAATTGCGGCTCAGGGCGGCCCCGCATTTGCGCTTCGCCGGGCAAATCACAGGTGTCGAGGGCTATGTCGAGAGCGCGGCCATCGGCCTCCTGGCCGGGCGTTTCGCTGCCGGCGAGACGGAGGCGCCGCCTGCGACGACGGCGCTCGGCGCGGTGCTGGCCCATGTCACAGGCCCCCGGCCGGAGGCGGCCGGGGCCTACCAGCCCATGAATGTGAATTTCGGCCTCTTCCCGCCGCTCCAGGGGCGGTTCCGGGGCCGCGAACGCAAGCGCGCGCACGCGGCCCGCGCGCTCGCCGATCTCGACCGCTGGCTCGGCCGCCGGAAGGCAGCCTGACATGGACGGAAACGGCATGGCCAATCGCCGGATCGACCTGCGCAGCGACACCGTGACCCTGCCGACACAGGCCATGCGCCGGATCATGGCCGACGCCGAGGTCGGCGACGACGTGCATGGCGAGGACCCGACCGTCGCCCGCCTCGAGCAGCGCGTCGCCGACATGCTGGGGCTGGAGGCGGGGCTGTTCCTGCCTTCCGGCACGCAGTCGAACCTGACGGCGCTGATGAGCCATTGCGGGCGCGGCGAGGCCTATCTGACCGGCGAGACCTACCACACGGTCGCCTCCGAGGCGGGCGGGGCCGCCGTGGTGGGCTCCATCGTGCCGATCACGCTCCCGGTGGAGGAGGACGGCACGGTGCCCCTCGACCGGCTCCGGGCCGCGATCCGTCCCGAGGACTTCCATCGCCCGGTGCTGCGGCTGATCGCGGTGGAGAACACCACGCTCGGCCGGGTGCTGCCGGACGGCTACATGGAGGAGGTCGCTGCGCTCGCCCGCGAGCACGGGCTCAAGGTGCATCTCGACGGCGCGCGGCTGCTGAACGCGGCCATCGCCACCGGCAGGACGCCGGCCTCGGCGGCTGCGGGAGCCGACTCCGTCTCGCTCTGCCTCTCCAAGGGCCTGGGCGCGCCGGCGGGCACGGTGCTGGCGGGAGACGGGGCGTTCATCGCCCGCGCGCGCCGGGCCCGCAAGATGCTGGGCGGCGGCATGCGCCAGTCCGGTGTGCTCGCGGCCGCCGGCCTGCATGCGCTCGATGCCCATGTCGAGCGGCTGGCCGAGGATCACGAGCTTGCCTCTGCGCTGGGCGAACGCCTCGCGCCGGTGGTGGAGGTGCAGCGCGTCTCCACCAACATGGTCTATGCCGGCCTGCCGGGCGGGACCGAACTCAAGCGGCATCTGGAGGCGCGCAACATCGTCATCGCCGCGCCCGGCCCGGTGACGCGGCTGGTGGTGCACAAGGACATCGAGCCGGGCGATGTCGAGCGCGTCGGCGCGGCGTTCGAGGCCTTCTACAACTGAGGGAAGCCCCCCATGCACGATCTGGTCATTCGCGGCGGCACGATCATCGACGGAACCGGGGGCGAGCCGTTCGCCGGCGACATTGCCGTCGAGGGCGGGCGCATCGTCCATGCCGGCGGCAGGGCGGGGCCCGGCCGGCGCGAACTCGATGCTGCGGGCGCGCTGGTGACGCCCGGCTTCGTCGATGTCCACACCCACTATGACGGCCAGGCGACCTGGGACAGCGAGCTCGCGCCGTCCAGCTGGCATGGCGTCACCACCGTGGTGATGGGCAATTGCGGCGTCGGCTTCGCGCCCGCCCGCCCGGACGCGCACCATGCGCTGATCCGCATGATGGAGGGCGTCGAGGATATTCCCGGCGCCGCGCTCTCCGAGGGCCTGACCTGGGACTGGGAGAGCTTTCCCGAATATCTGGACGCGCTGGAGACGCGCCCGCGCGCCATCGACGTGGCCGCGCAGGTGCCGCATTGCGCGGTCCGCGCCTATGCGATGGGCGAACGCGGCATCGCCAATGAGCCGGCGACGGACGACGATGTCCGCCTCATGGCCGATGTCGTCCGGGAGGCGCTGGAAGCGGGCGCGCGCGGCTTCACCACGACGCGGACCATCGCTCACCTCACCGCCGACGGGGACCGCGTGCCCGGCGCCTTCGCCGAGGAACGCGAGTTGCTGGGGCTGGCCGACGCGGTCGGCGCGGTCGGCGGACGCACCATCGGCTGGATCTCCGACCTCGACGAGGAGGAATACGAGCTCGGCCTGCTGCGCCGCATGGCGGAGCGCGCGAACGGGCGCAGCTGGCTCACCGTGGTCCAGCGCGACGAGCGGCCCGACCAGTGGGCGGGCGTGCTCGGCTACCTGGCGGAGGCCGCGGCCGACGGCGTGGCGCTGCACGCGCAGGTGGCGGCGCGGCCGGTCGGGCTGATGCTCGGCCTCTCCGCCTCGCTGCATCCCTTCTCGACCCTGCCCGCTTACCGGGAGATCGCGCATCTGCCGCTGGCGGAGCGGGTCGCCATCCTCCGCCGGGCGGACTTCCGCGCGCGCCTGCTCGGCCAGCGCCGCAACCACCGCAGCCGGCTGATGCAGGACGTGACCGGCGGCTTCCACAAGATGTTCACGCTCGGCGACCCGCCCGACTACGAGCCCGCGCCGGAAAGCTCGGTGCTCGCCGAGGCGGAGCGGAGGGGCCTCGACCCGCGCGAACTGGTGCTGGACCGGATGCTGGAGCGCGAGGGGCGGGAGCTGATCTTCTTCCCCTTCGTGAACTACAGCCGCCTCGACCACCGGGACATCCGGCGGATGATGGCGCATCCGCGCACCGTGCTCGGCCTCGGCGACGGCGGGGCGCATTGCGGGCTGATCTCCGACGCCAGCATCCCGACCTATGTGCTGACCCACTGGGGCCGCGACCGCAGCCGCGGGCCGGGCTTCCCGCTGCCCTGGCTGGTGAAGGCGCAGACGGCGGATACCGCCGCGCTCTACGGCTTCTCCGACCGGGGGCGGCTGGAGCCGGGGCTGCGCGCCGACATCAACATCGTCGATTTCGACCGCTTGCGGTTGCGTCCGCCGGAGATGGTCCACGACCTGCCGGCCGGCGGGCGCCGGCTGGTGCAGCGGGCCGAGGGCTATCGCGCGACGGTCTGCGCCGGCGCGGTCACCTTCGAGGAGGGCAAGGCGACCGGCGCGCTGCCCGGCCGGCTGGCCCGCGCGGCATGACGGCCTCACGGAGCGCGCCGCCAACGCTCGAAATCCATCTGGGCGACAATCTGGAGGCGCTCTCCCGCTTCGGGAACGGCAGTTTCGACCTCATCTATATCGACCCGCCCTTCAACACCGGCAAAGCGCAGGCCCGGATGCGGCTCAGGACCATCCGCGACGACGGGGGCGACCGCACGGGCTTCCAGGGCAGGCGCTACCGCACGGTCCGCCTCGGCGCCTCCTCCTGGAACGACGCCTTCGACGACTACATGGCCTTCCTCCAGCCGCGGCTGGAGCAGGCGCACCGGCTGCTCGCGCCTCACGGCTCCTTCTTCCTCCATATCGACTACCGGGAATCGCATTACTGCAAGGTGCTGCTGGACGGAATCTTCGGGCGCGAGTGCTTCATCAACGAGATCGTCTGGGCCTACGATTACGGCGCGCGGTCGAAGCGGCGCTGGTCCGCCAAGCACGACAACATCCTCTGGTATGCGAAGGACCCGGACCGTTACACCTACCGCCATGACGACATCGACCGCATTCCCTACATGGCCCCCGGCCTTGTGGGACCGGAGAAGGCGGCGCGCGGCAAGACGCCGACCGATGTGTGGTGGCAGACGATCGTCAGCCCCAACGGCAGGGAGAAGACCGGCTACCCGACGCAGAAGCCGGTTGCGATCCTCAACCGCATCGTGCGCGTACATTCCAACCCCGGCGACCGGGTGCTCGACTTCTTCGCCGGCAGCGGCACGACCGGCGAAGCGGCGGTCCGCAACGGCCGGCGGGCCGTGCTGGTGGACAGCAACCCGGAGGCCGTTCGCGTCATGGCCCGCCGGCTTGCCTTCGCCGGTCCGCAATTCTACGAGGCGGGCCGCCCGCTTCCCGCCCCCGGAGAGGCTCCCGTCCGGGGCAGGCGCCCGGGCGGGCGGACGGCAGACCCGGCGGCGCCGCTCCCGCCCTGAGGCGCTGCCGGATTCACGCATCTGCGGTTGCTGGCGTCGTACCGCATGCCCCCGCCTGTCGCCCCGGCCGTTTGCGCCGGTCCGGCGGTCGTTCGCAAGGCATCGCAGTCTCCTTGTCGGTCCACGGTCCCGGACGCCCCGTTGCCGGAGGAGCGTCCCCCTCCCGCGCATAATGCGCGCGCGTTTCGCGCCGGCGCGCGTGCGCCCGCCTGCGCAAGGCGGCGGATGGGACCCCTGCCGGAGTGTCATGGAATGTCATGATCTGTCATGGAGCCCTCCTCCGCCCTGGCCGTTTGCGCCGGCCCGGCGGTCGGTCGCACGGCATTGCAGCTTCCTTGTCGGTCGATGGTCCCAGCCGCCCCCGTTGCCGGAGGGGCGCCCCTCTCCCGCGCATAATGCGCGCGCGCGTTTCGCGGCGGCGCGTGTGCGCCCGCGGGCGCAAGGCTGGCGGGGCGCTCCCGCCGGAGCGCCAGCGGAGAGCCGGGGTGACAAAGGGGGTGCGGGGCCAGGGAAAGGGCGTGGCCGGACCCACGGGCGCACCGGATACAAGCCGGGACGAGATGTGTGCATGCAGAAGCCCTGAGGCGGGAAAGGCGGAGATGTGTCGTGAAATGTCATGTTTTGTCATGATCCCTATGTGTCCGCTGCATGTTCCGACTCCCATCCGGGCATAGCGCCCGCGCTTCGAGCCGGGTTTCCCGGTAGTCCGCCGGCGTCCCGCTCCGACGGTCGTCGGCCGGACCTCGCGGCGGTCGCCGCCGGTTCGGGCGGGGTCGTTCGCGGTCATCGTTCCTCCTTCCTCTTCGGGGACGGGCGGTCCCTGTTTCGCGCGTATCGCGCGGGCCTGCGTGCGCAGGCGCGGGCGGGCGTTTCGCGCCGGCGCGGTTCGCGCACCTGATCGCCCGCGCGCCCGCGCGCGCAGCAGCAGGCCGGGCAGAGGGCGCACCCCTCCCGCCGGCTCCCGCCGGGGCGTTTGCGGCGCCCCAGCCATGGCTTTCTGCAGAAAGCGGAAAGACGGCCCCGGAAACCGCCCTTCCCTGCGTCCATTCTACCACAATCCGCCAGATGTCAAGCCTCCTTCCCCAGATTAATTTCCTGCCATGTTCCATCCGGATCGAAGGCCGGCGGGACAGCGCTTGACAGGCTCCATATTTCCACCATATTGGAAGTATGGAAAAGAACACCGCAATCGTTGCTCTGGGCGCGCTGGCGCAGGAAACCCGCCTCGACGTGTTCCGGCTGCTGGTCGAGCGGGGCCCCGGGGGCCTGCCCGCCGGCGCGATTGCGTGCGCCCTCGACGTTCCGGCGGCAACGCTTTCCTTCCATCTGAAGGCCTTGAAGGAGGCCGGCATGGTGCGGCGCGCGCGCAAGGGGCGCGAGCTCGTCTATGCCGCCGACTTCCCGCGCATGGAAGCGCTGCTGCGGTTCCTCACCGAAAATTGTTGCCAGGGAGCCTGCCCGCCGCCGGCGGCCGGGCCGTGAAGGAGACTGCCATGCGCCTGCAACTCGCCCTCAATGTGGACGATCTGGAAGAGGCCATCGACTTCTACTCGAAAATGTTCGACGCGCCGGTCCACAAGCGCAAGCCGGGCTACGCCAATTTCGCCATCGACAACCCGCCGCTCAAGCTCGTGCTGTTCGAGCGGCCGGGCGCGGGCGAGCGCATCAACCATCTGGGCGTCGAGGTCTTCCGCGAGGAGGATGTCACGGCCGCGACGGAGCGTCTGGAAGCCGCCGGCATCGACCACCTGATCGAGCAGGAGACGCGCTGCTGCCACGCCACCCAGAACAAGGTCTGGGCGACGGAGCCGCAGGGCCTGCGCTGGGAGTGGTACCGCATCACCGACGACACGGACGCGCTCTTCAATGCACTCGGTCCGCGCAAGGACGACCGGCGCCAGCCGGAGTGCTGCCCGTCCGCCGAAGAGACTGCCGCAGTTTCCTGAGCCGCCCTCAGAGGCGGACGCGGAAGTCGTTCCGGCCGGAGCGGTCCTCGCCGCGCATCAGGAAGAGGGTGCGGTCGGCATGGTTCACCAGGCCCTTGTCGCGGGCGAGGGCGGCGGCGATCCCGCGGTCGAACACCGAGGTCGTCGGCATGTAGCGCAGGGTCATGCCGCGGCGCGGCTTCGGGGAGTCGTTGGCCTCCGAGCCATGCACCAGATAGACGTCGTGCAGCGAGACCTGGCCCGCCTCCAGTTCGATGGGGACGGCGAGGTCCTCGTCGAACTCCTCCTCGCGCAGCTCCTGGTTCAGCGTGTAGGCCGGGTCGTCGTTCGTGTCGTGGGCCCTGTGCCGCCTGTCCCGGTGCGAGCCGCGCAGCACGTTCAGGCAGCCGTTCTCCCGCGTCGAGGCGTCGACCGCGATCCACACCGTGCAGGTGGCGAGCGGGCGCACCGGCCAGTATTCGCCGTCCTGGTGCCAGGGCGTCTTGCGCCCGTTCAGCGCCGGCTTGGCGAAGAAGCTGGAGTTCCAGAGCGCGATATCGGGGCCCAGCACCTGCTCCACCATGTCCAGGATTTCCGGCACCCGCGCCCAGTTCAGGAAGGCCAGGTCGTGGGCCAGCAGGTTCGGGCAGTAGTCGCGATATTCGGGGTGGCGGGCGACCAGCCGGTCGTGATGGGCGCGGATGTCCTCCAGGTCCCGTTCCGGCAATCGGAAACCGGGCGTCACATAGCCGTCCGCGTTGTATTTTTCGATCTCCGCCGCGCTCAACATGGATTCCCCTCCCGAATCGGGGCTGCTATAGTGGAGGGCTAACTAAACCCCGCCGGTCGACACCATAGCCGCTCCGGGAGCGACGATGAAGCTCACCATCGAACGCAGCCAGTTCCTGAAATCGCTCAGCCATGCGCAGAGCGTGGTCGAACGGGCCAACACGATCCCGATCCTGGGCAATGTCATGCTGGAGGCGACGGACGGGCGGCTGCGCCTCTCGGCGACCGATCTGGAACTCGGCGCCGTCGAGACGGTGGACGCCGAGGCGGTCTCGGGCGGCGGCACCACGCTGCCGGCGCAGGTGCTCTACGACATCGCCCGCAAGCTGCCCGACGGGGCGCAGGTGGAGCTTGAGACCGAGGACGGCACGGACCGCATCCGGCTGCGCTGCGGGCGGTCCACCTTCACCTTGTCCGCGCTGCCGCCGGAGGATTTCCCGGAGCTCTCGAAGACCGAATTCGCCTGCCGCTTCCAGCTTGCCGCCGAGGACCTGCGCGGCCTGATCGACCGGACCGGCTTCGCCGCCTCGACCGAGGAGACCCGCTACTACCTGAACGGCATCTACCTGCACACCACCGAACATGAGGGCGTGCCGGTGCTGCGCGCGGTCGCGACCGACGGGCACCGGCTGGCGCGGGTCGAGGTGCCGAGGCCGGCCGGGGCGGAGGACATGCCGGGCGGCGTGATCGTGCCGCGCAAGGCGGTCCAGGAGTTGCGCAAGCTGCTGGAAGGCGAGGAGGGGGACGTCTCGATCTCGCTGTCCGAGACCGGCATCCGGTTCGTCATCGGCAGCGTCGAGCTCACCTCCAAGCTGATCGACGGCACCTATCCCGACTATGAGCGGGTCATCCCGTCCGGCAACGACAAGCGGCTCGAAGTCGAAAGCGGCATGCTGGCGGAGGCGGTGGACCGGGTGGCGGCGATCTCCTCCGAGCGCACCCGCGCGGTCAAGCTCGCCATCGACGCAAGCAGCATGCAGCTCTCCGCCGCCGACCCGACCTACGGCATGGCGGTGGAGGAGATCGACGTGCGGTTCGACGGGGCGCCGATGGAGATCGGTTTCAACGCGCGCTACCTTCTCGAAATCCTGCGCCGCATCGACGGCGGCACGGCGGCGCTTGAGCTCGCCGATCCGGCAGCGCCCACCCTGGTGCGCGACATGGTGGACTCGAGCGCGCTCTATGTGCTGATGCCGATGCGCGTCTGATCCGTGGCCGAAGCCGCCCTTCACACATCGGGCGGGGCGCCGGTCGTCAGGCGTCTGGCGCTCAGCGATTTCCGCAACTACCGGGAGGCGCGGCTCGACGCCGACGCGCATTTCGTCGTGCTCACCGGGCCGAACGGCGCCGGCAAGACCAACCTGCTGGAAGCGCTGTCGCTGCTGGCGCCGGGGCGCGGGCTGCGCCGGGCGCGGCCGCGCGAGCTGACCCGGCTGGGCGCCGAACGCTGGACCGTGACGGCGCGGCTCGACACGCCGTACGGGGCGGTCGATATCGGCACCGGCCTCGGCGAGGACGACCGGCGCGCGGTGCATGTGGACGGCGCGGCCCGGCGCGGGCGCGACGGCGTTGTGGCCGCCGTCTGGCTGACGCCGCAGATGGACCGGCTGTTCCTGGACGGCGCGGGCGCGCGCCGCCGCTTCCTCGACCGGCTGGTGCTGGCCGTCGATCCGGCCCATGCCGGGCGGGTGCAGGCCTATGAGACGGCCATGCGCCAGCGCCTCGCCCTCCTGAGGGCCGGCACGGCGGACGGCGACTGGCTCGCCGCGCTGGAGCGCAGCATGGCCGAGCGCGGCATTGCGGTCGCCGCCAGCCGGCGGGAGCTGGTCGAGCGGCTGCGCGCGGCGCTCGCGTCCGGCGGCGGGGCGTTCCCGAAGGCGCGCATTGCGCTCGCCGGCGCCGTCGATGAGTGGCTGGAGGCCGGGCCGGCGCTCGGGGCGGAGGACCGCCTGGTCGCGGCGCTGGCGGCGGGGCGCAGGCGCGACGCCGAAACCGGGCGCACGGGCGCGGGCCCGCATCGCAGCGACCTCGCCGTCGCCGATGCCGAACGCGGCATGCCCGCCGCCGACTGCTCGACCGGAGAGCAAAAAGCGCTGCTGATCGCCCTGGTGCTGGCCTCCGCGCGCCTTGCCGACCGGCCGCCGCTGCTGCTGCTGGACGATGTGGCGGCCTATCTGGACGAAGACCGCCGCCTGGCGCTGTTCGACGAGGTCGGGCGGCTCGGCTGCCAGGCCTGGCTCACCGGCGCCGACCCCGCCACCTTCGCGCCGCTTGCCGGCTGCGCCCTGCATGTCGGCATCGAGGACGCGGTTCTCACCCCCTGCCGCCGGAGCGGCCATGACCGAACCCACTGACGACATCGAGACCGCCGACGAGACCGGGGACTACGGCGCCGACGCCATCAAGGTGCTGCGCGGCCTGGAGGCGGTGCGCAAGCGCCCCGGCATGTATATCGGCGACACGGACGACGGCACCGGCCTGCACCACATGGTCTATGAGGTGGTGGACAACGCCATCGACGAGGCGCTGGCCGGCTGGTGCGACACGGTGGAGGTGGTCCTGGAGGCCGACGGCTCCGTCACCGTGACCGACAACGGGCGCGGCATCCCGACCGAGATCCACGAGGAGGAAGGCGTGTCGGCGGCCGAGGTCATCATGACCCACCTCCATGCCGGCGGGAAGTTCGACAGCAACTCCTACAAGGTCTCGGGCGGGTTGCACGGCGTCGGCGTCTCGGTGGTCAACGCGCTCTCGGAGACGCTCGACCTCACGATCTGGCGCGACGGGCGCGAACATGCGATGCGCTTCCGCCACGGCGAGGCGGAAGCGCCGCTGGCCGAGGCCGGGCCGGCCGGAGAGGACGGCGGGCGCACCGGAACCCGCGTGCGCTTCCTGCCCTCGACCGACACCTTCTCCAAGGTGGAGTTCGACTTCGCGATCCTGGAACGGCGGCTGCGCGAGCTCGCCTTCCTCAACTCCGGCGTGCATCTGGTGCTGACCGATGCCCGGCGCATCGAGGTGCACAGCGTCGATCTCCATTACGAAGGCGGGCTGCTGGCCTTCGTCACCTGGCTCGACCGCAACCGCACCGCCCAGCATGAGTGCATCGCCATCCGCGCCGAGCGCAACGACATCGTTGTCGAGGCGGCGCTGCAGTGGAACGACAGCTTCCACGAGACCACGCTCTGCTTCACCAACAACATCCCGCAGCGCGACGGCGGCACGCATCTCGCGGGCTTCCGCGCCGGGCTCACCCGCCAGGTCACCGGCTATGGCGACCGGATCGGCATCACCCGCCGCGACAAGCTGGCGCTCACCGGCGAGGATGTGCGCGAGGGCCTCACCTGCGTGCTCTCGATCAAGGTGCCGGACCCGAAATTCTCCTCCCAGACCAAGGACAAGCTGGTCTCGTCCGAGGTGCGCCCGGCGGTCGAGAGCGCCATCAACGAGGCGCTGGAAGCCTGGCTGGAGGAGCACCCGAAAGAGGCGCGGATCATCGTCGAGAAGGTGCAGCGCGCCGCCCAGGCCCGCGAGGCCGCCCGCCGCGCCCGCACCCTCATCCGCGAGCCGAAGAACTCCATCGCCTCGCTGCCGGGCAAGCTGGCGGACTGCCAGGCGCGCGACCCGGAGAAGGCCGAGCTCTTCATCGTCGAGGGCGACAGCGCCGGCGGGTCCGCCAAGCAGGGCCGCGACCGCGGTTTCCAGGCCGTGCTGCCGCTGCGTGGCAAGATCCTGAACATCGAACGCGCCCGGCTCGACAAGATGCTCTCCAGCGACAGCATCGGCGCGCTCATCACCGCGCTCGGCGCCGGCATCGCCGAGACCTTCGACGCCGACAATGCGCGCTACCACAAGATCGTCATCATGACGGACGCCGATGTGGACGGCAGCCATATCCGCACGCTCCTGCTCACCTTCTTCTACCGCCAGATGCCGGCGCTGCTGGACCGGGGCTACCTCTATATCGCCCAGCCGCCGCTCTTCCAGGTCCGGCGCGGGGGCCAGTCCGTGCGCTATCTCAAGGACGAGGCGGAACTCGAAGCGTTCCTGATCGACAGCGGGCTGCAGAACGCCGTGCTGGTGCTGGACGACGGCAGCCAGCTTGCCGGCGAGGACCTGCGCGCCCAGATCGATCTCGCGGCCCGGGTGCGCCGGCGCATCGAGGCGCTCGCCCAGATCGTCGGCCATCGGGGGCTCGTGGAGCAGGCGGTGCTGGCGGGCGCGCTCGACGCGGCGGCATTGCGGGAACGGGAGGAGGCGGAGGCTGCGGCCGGCCGGACCGCCGCCCGGCTCGACGTGCTGGAGGAACCGGCAGCGCGCGGCTGGACGGGCCATGTCGAGGACGACCTCAGCCTCGCCTTTTCATACGAGAACCAGGGAACCGTGCGCGCCTGGCGGATCGGTCGGCGCCTGCTGCACCATGTCGACGCCGTCCGCCTGAACCGGCGCGCCAACGAGCTTCGGGCGGTCTATGACAAGCCGGCGGTGCTGCGGATCCGCGAGCGCGAGGACCGGATCGACGGCCCCTGCGGCCTGCTGGTGCGGGTGCTGGAGCACGGGCGGCGGGGGTTGACGCTGCAACGCTACAAGGGCCTCGGCGAGATGAACCCGGAACAGCTCTGGGAGACGACGCTCGACCCGGAAGCCCGCACCCTCCTGCAGGTCCGGGTGAACCATGCCGAGGAGGCGGGCGAGCTATTCTCCACCCTGATGGGCGACCAGGTCGAACCCCGCCGCGCCTTCATCCAGGACAACGCGCTCAAGGTCGCGAACCTGGACGTGTAGATGCCCCCCGCAAGCCGCCGTGCGATACCCGGTCTCTTGACCCGCAGGCGCGGGCCGGGGCAGGTTCGGCGGGCTGCGGTGACCCATATCCACGCCCGAGGAGGGCATCCTTGCCATGCATGTCGGCCTGAGCTGCTTTTTCCAGAACCCGGACAGGAAGCTGACCGACCGCGAGGTCTGGCTTGAGGAGGTGGCGCTTGCGGACGCCGCCGAGCCGATGGGCTTCGACAGCATCTGGTCGGCCGAGCACCATTTCACCGACTACACCATGTGCCCGAGCGTGACCCAGTTCCTGACCTACATGGCCGGGCGTACCACGCGCGCCGGCCTCGGCTCCATGGTGGTCGTGCTGCCCTGGCACGAGCCGGTCAGGGTCGCGGAGGAGATCGCGCTGCTCGACCATCTGTCGAACGGGCGGGTCATCTTCGGCATGGGGCGCGGCCTCGGGCGGGTCGAGTTCAACGGCTTCCGCCTCGAAATGGGCGAGAGCCGCGAGCGCTTCGTCGAATATGCCGAGGCGGTCATGGGCGCACTGGAGACGGGCACCATGGAGAGCGACGGCAAGCATCTCCGCCAGCCGCCGACGGACATCCGCCCCAAGCCCTTCAAGTCCTTCCGCGGGCGCACCTATGCCGCCTCCGTCTCGCCGCAGTCGGCGGAGATCATGGCGCGGCTCGGCATCGGCATCCTCATCATCGCCCAGAAGCCCTGGGAGAAGACGCTGGAGGAGCTGGAGAACTACCGCGAGCTCTACCGCCGGCACCATGGCGGCGAGGAAGCGCCGAAGCCCATCATCGCGAGCTTCGTCGCCGTGCATGAGGACCGCGAGAAGGCGCGCGAAATGTATGAGAACTACATCGTCGGCTACTGCCGCTCGGCGCTCAAGCACTACGAGTTCCACAATGAGGGCCTGGCCGACATTCCGGGCTACGAATATTACGGCGCGCTCGCCCGCAACATCCACAAGCACGGCATCGACACCTTCGTGCGCTTCCTCGCCGACCTCCAGGTCTGGGGCACGCCGGACGAGGTGGTGGACGGCGTGATCGCCAATGTCGAGCGCGCGGGCTGCGGCGGTTTCCTCGCGGCGCTCTCCTATGGCGGCATGCCCTACGACATCGCGCGCGAGAACCAGCGCCTGTTCGCCGAAAAGGTGCTGCCCCGCCTCAAGGCGCACGACACGGGAGTCGAGATCGGCACCGCCCCGCCGCTCGCCGCCGCCGCGGAGTAGGGCGGCGGGAGCTTCCGGCGGTTAGGGATGAATGGACCGGTAACGCCCGCAGCCAGTCGGGCATTGAAGCCGTCCGAAAAGACGAAGCCGTTTCAGTCCGAATAGCGAAGGAAGCATGGAATACCATTTGATTATCACGGCCATAGTTGTCCCTTTGCTTAGCGTCATCGGTGCTGGCATACTGAGTTACTACACTGCGACCAACACTGTCAGTCGTCAGACGCTGGTTAGAGCCTGACCCAAAAAGAGTTGAGCGGTTTCAAGGGATTGTGATTCAGTTCGGTTAGGAAGCTGAACGGAGCCACATATGCCCTGGACCGAAACCGCTCGCCGGGAGTATCGGCGGGACTGCCCACGATATGCAAGCG
>JAJDYL010000088.1 GCA_022825195.1 Alphaproteobacteria bacterium | reverse complement strand
CGCTTGCATATCGTGGGCAGTCCCGCCGATACTCCCGGCGAGCGGTTTCGGTCCAGGGCATATGTGGCTCCGTTCAGCTTCCTAACCGAACTGAATCACAATCCCTTGAAACCGCTCAACTCTTTTTGGGTCAGGCTCTCAGGCGCTGGCGCCGTTGAGTTGACGAAATCTCGCGCATCGCCCGACTGTAGCGTTGCCCGCGACCGAATGCAAGATAAGCAAAGTCGACTTTTCTTATTGAACTATATTACAAAATGTCTTTGTTTTGCAACATGATAGGAACGCTTCGAAATGAAGAAGTCCCTGCAGCCTGCGGAACGGCGGTGCTCTTGAGTCCGCTACGGACTGCCCGATGAGCGTGAACGTCGCTCAGTCGCGAAGGCCAGCGCCAGGGCTGCCAGGACCGGGACGGCGGCGGAGCCGAGGAAGACGGCGGCGAAGGCGTAGAGGAAGCTGCCGCCGACGGTGTTGAAGGCGAGCATCAGCCCCGTCGCGCCCAGCACCACGCCGAGCGTGCGCGTCATCATGACGAGGCTGCCGGCCACGCCCCGCTCGCTGAGCGGCAGGCTCGCGCTCGCGACCTCGAGGTAGGCCACCTGGAAAATGCCGAGCCCCGCGCCGTGCAGCAGCAGCGCGCCCGCCACGAACGCCATGCCCGGCTCCGCGCCCCAGAGGCCGATGCCAGCGAGACCGCCCGCCACCGCAAGCGCGCCCGCCGCCGCCAACCGCCTGCCGTCGCGGCGCTGCGCCCAGCGCCCGGCGAAGGGCGAGGCGAGCGCCATGCCGAGCGGCGAGAGCGCCAGCAGCACGCCGGCGGTCAGCACGTCCAGCCCGGCCACCCGGTCGAGCCAGAAGGGCACGAGGAGCATGACCGCGAAACCGACGAGATTGACGGCGATATTGCTTGCCGCCGGAATGGAGAAGCCCGGCCGGCGGAAAGGGGCGAGGCGGATGATGGGGGAGGGATGGCTGCGGAGCGCGAACCAGGCGCCGGCTCCGAACGCCGCCAGCAGCAGCACGAAGCCGAACAAGCCCCCACTCGCCGCCCGGTTGATGCCGAGCAGCAGGCAGCCGACGGCAAGCACCAGCAGCAGCGCGCCCACCGCATCGAAGCGGGACGCGCTTCCGCCGGCAGCGGCGGCAGGCGGTGCGCGGAAGAGCAGGAGCGCCGCGAGCGCAATGGGCGCGCGGAACCAGAACACGCCGGCCCAGCCCATCGCGTCCACCAGCAGGCCGCCGAGCGAGGGGCCGACCGCGCCGCCGAGCGCGAACAGCAGCGTGTAGGCGCCGAGCACCCGCGCGCGCGACGACTCCGGGAAATACGCCGTCGCCAGCGCCGGGCCGACGGCGAGCACCATCGCCGTGCCGACGCCCTGGGCGACGCGCGCGGCAAGCAGGATTTCGAAGGCGGGCGCGAGTGCGCAGGCGACGAAGGCGGCGACGCTCCAGGCGAGCCCGATGCGGAACAGCCGCGCATGGCCGAACAGGTCGCCCAGCCGACCGCAGACCAGCATCAGGCTCGCATAGGTCAGCACGTAGCAGATGACGACCCACTGGATGTCTGCGAGCTCGATGCCGAGGCTGCGGACGATGTCGGGGAAGGCGATGTTGACGGCCGTGTCGAGCGAGCCGATGGCCGTGCCGAAGCCGACAACGACAACGCCCGCGGCCGCCCGCCTGCCCGGAGCGCTCGTCATCGCGCGGCCTTTCGCTCCGTGCCCGGCCTACCGGAACTTCGGCATGATCTCTTCGGCGAACTGCCTGAAATTGCGCCGGTCCACGGCCTTGGGCGGCAGCAGCACGATCTCCCGGCAGCCGGCGGCTTCCATCGCCCGGATGCGCTCGACGATCAGGTCCGGCTCGCCGACCAGCCCGCCGGTCGCCTGCACCGTGGCGGGCGTGACGAAGCGGTGCTCGGCCTCCGGCAGGTAGGAGCAATGGCCCCGATGCACCCGGAGATGCATCCGGTCGTCCGGGATGCCGAGGTCCCCGAGGAAGCGGTTGTAGAGCTCCCAGTCGTCGCGGGCATAGTCGGGAACGAAACCGTCATGGCCGACGATGCGCGCATGCTCCCACCAGTAGTGCAGGGTGGCGCCGACCTGAGCGCCGATCTCCTCGACGATATGCGGGTCGCTCACCTTCTCTCCGGGCTTCATGGCGCAGAAATAGGTAAGGGTGGAGGCGTGGAAATCCTCCGGCAGCGCGCGGCCCGCCTTGTCGGCTCCTGCCTTCACCCGGTTGAGGTTGCGCGCCATGACGCCGAGCGGCTCCGCGCCCGCGCAGATGCGCCCGTCGCCGAGCTCGCCCGCGATCTCAAGCGCCCGCGGCCCGTTGGCGGCGACATGGATCGGCACCGGCGGCTCGAAGCCGATGAAGCCCATCTCCCGGTTCTGGAACCGGATCGGGCGGGTCGCGCCGTCATGGGTGAACTCCACCTCCTCGCCGTGCAGCAGGCCGCGCACCACGCGGAGATATTCGCGGAAGGCGGCGGGCTTCATCGGCTTCAGGCCCATGATGCGCATGGCGGTGTGGCCGGTGCCGATGCCGAGAAAGGCGCGGCCGGGCGCGAGGCGGTTGACGGACGCGATCGAGTGCGCCGTCACCGGGGCGAGCCGCGTGCCGGGGATGGCCACGCCCGTGCCGAGGCGGATGCGCGAGGTGTTGGCGGCGGCCAGCGCCAGCACCGCATAGCAGTCCGACCAGATCATCTGGCTGTCCGGCGCCCAGCCCGAATCGTAGCCGAGCTCCTCGGCGAGCTTCAGCGTCTGCCACTCGTCGATCTTGGTGTTGACCATCGCGCCGAACTGCATGGGGGCGTTTCCTTCCGTCGCAAGCCCCGGACTATAGCGCGCCGTTGTCGGCTGGCATTCCGGTTTGTCCGGAGCCTCTGTATCCTTGTACGGCGAACGGTTCCCGGCGGCGGAGGGACGGACCCATGGCGATTGCCGAACCCGCGTTCACCTTGGGCGTGGAGGAAGAATATCTCCTGGTCGATGCGGAGACGGGCGACCTGGCCTCCGATCCCCCCGAAAGCCTGATGGACGAGTGCGTGAGCGCGCTCGGCGACCAGGTCACCAACGAGTTCCTCCGGGCCCAGGTCGAGATCGGCACGAAGGTCTGCGCCGATATCGGCGAGGTCCGGCAGGAATTGCGCCGCCTGCGGGGCGGCGTCGCCGCGGCCTGCGGCAATCACGGCCTCGCCCCGGTCGCGGCCTCGACGCACCCGTTCGGCGACTGGCGCCAGCAGGACTATGTCCACAAGGAGCGCTATGAGGGCCTCGCCCAGGACATGCAGGCCGTGGCCTACCGGATGCTCATCTGCGGCATGCACGTGCATGTCGGCATCGAGGACGAGGAACTGCGCATCGACCTGATGAACCAGGCGCGCTACTTCCTTCCCCATCTCCTGTGCCTCACCACCTCGTCGCCCTTCTGGCAGGGGCAGGACACGGGCCTGTCCTCATACCGGCTCACGGTCTTCGACGCTATGCCGCGCACCGGCCTGCCCGAGCCGCTCGCCAGCTGGACCGAGTATCAGCGCATGGTCGAGCATATGACGAGCTCCGGCCTGCTGGAGGACGGCTCCAAGATCTGGTGGGACCTCCGGCCGAGTTCGCGCTTCCCGACGCTCGAAATGCGGATCTGCGACGTTTGCCCGGACATGGAAGACGCGGTCACGGTGGCCGCGATGTTCCAGTGCATCCTGCGCATGCTCTACCGCCTGCGCCTCGGCAACCAGCGCTGGCGGGAATATCCCAACATGCTGATCCAGGAGAACCGCTGGCTGGCGCAGCGATACGGCAGCCGAAGCCGGCTGGTCGACTTCGGCAAGCGCGACCTTGTTCCCTTTGCAGACCTTACCGAAGAACTGCTGGAGATCCTGCGGGAGGATGCCGAGGCGCTGGGCTGCACGGCCGAACTGGAACGCGCCAGGCAGATCGCCGGCCGGGGCACCTCGGCCGAACGCCAGCGGGCCGCCTACGAAGCGGCCGGCGGCGACGCCAACAGCGACGAGGCCCTGCGCGCCGTTGTCCGCGAACTGGCGGCCGAGACCGCCAGCGGCCTGGCCTGAGCGCCGCTCATCCGATGTGCAGCACGGCCTTGCCGGGGAAGCGGCGCTCGATCAGGTCGCCGGCGGTGCGCGCGACCTCCTCCCAGGACGCCTCTCGCTCGATGGCGGTGTCGAGGCGGCCTTGCCCGACCAGGCGCAGCAGGCGGGCGAGATGGTCGCGCGGGGGTGCGGACTCGCTCTTGTTGTAAAGATGGAAACCCATGATCCGGGCGAGGCCCCTGGTCATGAAGTCCATGACGGCGACCGAAATCGTGGGCGCGGCGGTGGCGCCGTAGCAGACCGCGAGCCCTTCCCGGCCGAGCGCGCGCACGCCCGCTTCGAGGATCGGACCGCCAACGCCGTCCACCACCAGCCGGAAGGGGCCGGCCGCCTCGATGCCGCCGCCGTCCGGGCTGACGACGAGCGCGCCGAGGCCGATCCTGTCGGCGAACGCGCGCTGGTCCTCGCGCCGGATCTGGCTCAGCACGTCCGCGCCGCCGATCCGCGCGAGCTGGGCCGCGAAAACGCCGACGCCGCCCGTCGCCCCGGTCACCAGCACGCGTGCGCCGATCAGGCAGTCGCCCGCGTCGATGGAGTGCAGCGCCGTGAGGCCGGCGACGGGCAGGGTTGACGCGGCGGCATCGCTCACCCCGTCCGGTATCGGGCAGAGATAAGTGCCGAGGATCGCAGTGCGTTCCGCCCAGCCCTCCATGCGCGGCGAGAACCCGACGACGCGCGCGCCCTCCGGCGGGCTGGAGCCGTCCGCCGCGGCCTTCTCGACGGTACCGGCGATGTCCCAGCCGATGCGGATCGGCCGGTCCGCGCGCTCCGCCCGCCTCACCTCGCCGCGATTGAGCGAGAAGGCCGAGACGCGCACCAGCGCCTCGTTGGAGAAGGGCGGGCGCTCCTCGACCTCGGCGATTTCCAGCCGCTCCGGATGTCCCGGTACGGCGCGAACGGCGCGGATCATGGCGATACCTCCAGCAGGACCTTGCCCCAGGTGCGGCGGGAGGCCAGCGCGCGAAGCGCGGCCGGCAGCTCGTCCAGCGGGTAGCGGGCGGAGACGACAGGGTCTATCTCGCCGCGGGCCAGCATGGCGTAGCAGTCCGCCACGACTTCATGGGTGTATTCGGGATGGCTGCGGAAGAAGCCGCCCCAGATGGCGCCGACGGCCGAGGCGTTCTTGAGCAGCAGGCGGTTGGCGGCGATCTGCTGGATGTTGCCGCCGGCGAAGCCGATGATGAGCGCGCGGCCCTCCACGGCGATGACCTTCAGCGCGAGGTTGAACACCTCGCCGCCCACCGGGTCGAAGATGACGTCCACGCCGCGCCCGCCGGTCGCCTCGCGCACGGCTTCGACCCAGCCCTCGTCGGTGTAGTCGAGCGCCAGCTCGGCTCCGTGCGCGCGGCAGACGGCGAGCTTTTCCTCGCTGCCGGCAAGCGCGATCACATGCGCGCCCCAGGCCTTGCCGATCTGGACTGCCGCCAGCCCGGACCCGCCCGCGCCCGCCGTTACCAGCAGCCACTCCCCGGCTTTCAGCCCGCCGCGCCGGCCGAGCGCGATATGGCCGGTCGGATAGACCACCGGCACGCAGGCGGCGAGGTCCATCGGCACCCCGTCCGGTATCGGATTGACCTGCAGGTCGTCGACGAGCGCATATTCGCCGAACGCGCCCCAGTAGGGCTGGGCGGCGACCCGCTGGCCGACCCTGCAGTTCGAGCCGGGCCCGGTCGCCACGACCTCGCCCGACAGCTCGCAGCCGGGCGTGAAGGGGAAATCGGGCCTCAGCTGGTACTTGCCCTGCACCATCAGGATGTCGAGGAAGTTGAGCGCGGCGTAGTGCGCCTTCACCAGCGCCTGGCCCGGCCCGGGTTCCGGGCGCGCCACGGTCTCGAACGCCATGTCCTCGGGTTCGCAGAACTCATGCACCCGCCATGCCCGCATCTCGCTCATACGCTCGGCTCCTGTGGTCTCCGGGACCGGTCAGGCAATCGATACCGCCTTTGCCGGAGGCGCGCCAGTTCAGCCGAGCCAACGGCGGCAGCCGGTCGCCTCCAGCACCGGGTCGAGGGCCGCGCGGTTCGTGAGCGCGGCATATTTCTCCCGGAGCACGCGGAGCGAGCGGGCGTGGTAGCGCTGCGGCGCCTGGGTCCAGCGCCCGCCGGCGAGGTCGACGGAGAACTCCTCTGCGCCCTCCGCGATGGCGCCTGCATTGGCGTCCGACCAAGGCAGGAACCGGGCCCCGACTTCCTCGGCAAGCAGCGGCGTCAGCGTCGGCGCAAGCGTGTCCCAGGCCTCGAACGGCCCCTCGGCCGCGGGGTCCTGCATCCGCTGGCACCAGCCGCGCGTCATCGGCGGCACGAGGGTGCTGCCGGTCGGGTCGGTCCAGGCCTCCCAGATTTGCGCGGCAATGGCGAAATCCGCGAAGGCGGGCCGTGCGCCGAACAGGTAGCGGCGGTCCCCGAGATGCGCCTCCAGCAGTTCGAGCTGGCGGGCGAAGGACGCCTCGATGATCGGCGCCGTTTCCGGCGAGGAGCCGACGAAGCTCACGCGCGGCACCATGCGCTCGCGCACCGCCCGGGCGCGTTCGGCCACGGCGCCTTCGTCCGCATCGGGCAGCATGGAGCGGGCGATCCGCCCCGCCGCCGAGACCTGGTCCGCCTCGTCGCGCCAGCGATAGTGGAACATGTGCTTGTTGCCCCACTCGTCGCCATATTCCTCCAGCAGCGCGGAGAGGAAGGCGAGCATCGGGTCGCCGGGTTGGGTCGCGGGATCCGGGAAAGCCGCCTCGAACCGCTCCATGATGGGCGTGGAATCCTGAATTCCCTCGCCCTCGGGCGTGATGACCAGCGGCACGAGCGGCAGCCGCGCATGGGCCTCGTACTCGGCCCGGTTTTCGGGCGTGCGCGTCAGCCAGTCATGCGCGATGCCCTTGTAGCGGAACCAAGCGCGGACCTTCACCGAATAGGGCGAAAGCTCCGAACCGAAGATACGATAGCGCGCCACGGCAAGCGGCCTCCCAGCTGCGAGACCTTCACAATGCCAGCCGCTCCGGCTGCGGGGCAAGGCGGGCGGCGCCCTCCCTTGTCGCTCATAAGACGGCGAATATGAGCGACAAGCGGATTTGTTGCTCACGGATGAGCGGCAACCGGCTTTGTCGCTCACAAGACGGCGAATATGAGCGACAAATGCCTTTGTCGCTCATGGGCGATCGGCTAATTTCGGCCCTGTTTACAGTCGGCGGAACATCGGATGACAACACCCTCGCCGATAGTCGGCCTCTCGTTCGAGGGGGCCGTCTCGTATCATGGCGGTCGTTTCCCGCCGCAGGCTCTCGACTATGAGCGACTGATGCCGGCGCTCGGCCGGGCGGCGCTCGCGGTCGGCCGGTACGATGCGCTGCTGAAGACGCTGCCGAACCCGGACCTGCTGCTGATCCCGCTGCGTGGGCATGAGGCGGTGGTTTCATCGCGGATCGAAGGAACGGTCGCCACGCTTGAGGAAGTCTTCGCTCTGGAGGATGCCGCAGCAGGAACGACGCGCCCGGAGACCGTCGAGGTGCGCTCCTATGCTCAGGCCATGATCCATGCGGAGAACTTGATGACGGACGGTCTGCCGATTTGCAGCCGCCTCATCCGCGAAACCCATGGAAAGCTGCTGTTCTCGGGCCGCGGCTCCGACAAGCGGCCGGGTGAATTCAAACGAGACCAGAACTATGTCGTTGCGGGAAACAGGGTCGTGTTCGTCCCGATCCCGCCGCAGGAACTGGAAGACGGTATTCACCGTTTCGAGACCTTCATGAACGAGCCCGGCCGGGACCCACTGTTGAAGGCTGCGCTCGGCCACGCCGAATTCGAGGCCCTGCATCCCTTTGCTGACGGCAACGGACGTATCGGGCGCATGCTCATCACGCTGGCGCTCTGGGCCGACGGCGTTATCTCCCGGCCCTGCTTCCATGTCAGCAGCGAGATCGAGAAGACGCGCGACCTCTATGTCGGCCGTCTGCGGGATGTGTCCGCTCACGATGCCTGGACCGAATGGTGCCTGTACTTCTTCGGCATACTGGATCGGCAAGCGGCCGACAATATTGCGCAGGCCGAACGCATGATGAATTTCTACAATGAAATGAAGGAGGTATTTCCCGCAGTGCTGTCGTCGAAATGGGCGGTGCATGCGTTGGACGACATGTTCGCCAACCCGGCATTCACCAATCGCTCTTTCTCCAGGCGAACAGGCATCCCAATTCAGTCGGCGGCGCGCTTTACGAGGGCGCTGGTCGAGCACGGCGTGCTTGAAATCTATGCCCAGGGTTCCGGCCAATGGCCGACGCGGTTCGTCTTCCAGCGCCTGCTCGACATTGTCCGGAATTGACGTCCCGGCCCTTTTCCAGGTTTGTCGCTCACAAGACGGCGATTATGAGCGACAAGTGGATTTGTTGCTCACGGATGAGCGGCAACCGGCTTTACCGCTCATGAAACGGCGAATATGAGCGACAAACGGCCTGCTACCGCTGCCCGTCTTCCGCGTAGGGGTTGGCGGCGGCGCGCAGCAGGATGCGGATGGGGACGCCCGGCAGGTCGAAGTCGCGCCGGAGGCCGTTTGCGAGATAGCGGACATAGGAATCCGGCACGGCCGAAGGCCGCGAGCCGAAAATCGCCACCGTAGGGGGGCGGCGCTTGATCTGGGCCGCATAGCGCAGCTTGAGGCGCCTGCCCTTGACGATGGGCGGCGGATGCGCCTCCAGCGCCTCGTGCAGCCAGCGATTGAGCGCGCCGGTCGGAATCCGGCGGCTCCAGACCTCGCGGCTGTCGAACGCGGTCCGGAGCAGCCGGTCGATGCCGCGGCCGGAAACGGCCGAGACCGTCCGCAACGGGACATCGCGCACCTGCGGCAGGGATATCTCGATCCGGTGCCGCAGAGCGCCCAGCACCTCGGGCGCATCCCGGACCAGGTCCCACTTGTTGGCCGCGAGTACCAGCGCCCGGCCTTCCTCGATCGTCCGGGCCGCGATGGCAAGGTCCTGGCGCTCCAGCCCGTCGGCGGCGTCGAGCAGCAGCACGACCACTTCGGCAAAGCGGATCGCGCGGTCGGTGTCGGATGCCGAGAGCCTCTCGATCCGGTCCTGCACGCGGGCGCGGCGGCGAAGGCCGGCCGTGTCCACCAGGCGCACCGGCCGGCCGTTCCAGGCCCAGTCGACGGCAATCGCATCGCGCGTCACGCCCGGTTCGGGTCCGGTCAGCAGCCGGTCCTCGCCGAGCAGCCGGTTGATGAGCGTCGATTTGCCCACATTCGGCCGGCCCACGATGGCGAGCTTGAGCGGGCCTTCCGCCTCCTCATCCTCGTCTTCGTCGTCGTCCTCGTCCGGGACCGGCGCTTCGATGAACGGCGCGAGCGCCTCGTAGAGGCCCGCGAGCCCCTCGCCATGCTCGGCCGAAATCGCGACGGGGGCGCCGAAGCCGAGCTCGTAGGCTTCGAGCGCTCCCTCCATGCCGCGCTCCGACTCGGCCTTGTTGGCCGCCAGCACGACCGGCGCCGGCCCGCGGCGCAGCCAGGCGGCGAAATGGCGGTCGAGGGCCGTCACCCCGGCGCGCGCGTCAATCAGGAAGAGCGCTGCATCGGCGTGTGCCAGCGCGGCCTCGGTCTGGCGGCGCATCTCGGCTTCGAGCGCCCCGGCCGGCGCATCCTCCAGCCCGGCGGTATCCACGACCCTGAATGCCGCGCCGCCCAGGGACGCCGCGCCTTCGCGGCGGTCTCGGGTCACGCCGGGGCGGTCGTCCACGATCGCCTCGCGCCGCCCGACCAGGCGGTTGAACAGCGTCGATTTGCCGACATTCGGCCGTCCGACGATGGCGATGACGGCGTCCGCCATGGCGGTCAGCGATAGGCGGTCAACACGCCGTCGTCGTCGAGCAGCAGCAGCGTCCGGGCCGCGACGACGGGTGCGACCCGGTGGGGCCGCCCGACCTGCAGCGTTCCGGCCTTCGTCCCCGTCTCGGGATCGAGGAAGACGATCGCGCCGTTCGAGCCGGCGAGCACCAGCCGTCCGCCCGCCAGCACCGGGCCGGCCCAGTCGATTCGGCCTGTCCGGTCTTCCTCGTCTTCATAGCGGGCGAGCGGCGTGACCCAGCGGATGGCGCCCGTCGCCGCTTCCGCCGCGAGGACCTCGCCCCGCTCCGTCACGGCGAACAGGTGCGAGCCCGCGAGCCAGGGCATGTGCAGGCCGCCGAACTCCTTGCTCCAGATCCGCCTGCCGCTGCGCATGTCGATGGCGCCGGCGCGACCGGAATTGCTGAGCGCGTAGAGCCGCCCGTCCTGCACCACCGGCGCAGCCTGGACATCGGCGAGCGCTGCAATGAAGTCCGCCCGGCGGGCCGCCGTGAAGTTGTCCGACCACAGTTCGCGCCCGTTTTCCACCTTCAGGGCCACGATCTCGCCGGAGGAATAGGCGGCGACGGCTGCGCCCTGGGCCACGGCCGGACTGGTCCCGCCGAGCAGTGCAGTCTGCTCCTCGAGCGAATCGTGGGTCCACAGCGTGCTGCCGTCGGCTGCGTTCAGCGCGTGGGTCTTGTTGTCGAGCGTGATGACATAGAGCCGTCCGTCCTCGACCGCGGGAGCGCCCCGCGCCGGAGCCGACAGGGCCTGGCGCCATGCGAGCGCCCCGGAGGAGGCGTCGATGGCGAGCGCCTGGGCGTAGCCCGTCGCCGCGAACAGGCGTCCGTCGGCATAGGCGAGACCGCCGCCGGAGGCGTCTTCCTCGCCCTCCGGCCTGGTCGCAACCGACCAGACCGCCCTGCCGTCCGTCAGGGCGAAGGCCCTGACCGCGCCGGCCGCATCCATCGCGTAAACCCGGCGCCCGGCCACGACCGGCTGCGCGAGGATGCGCCTGCCGTCGCCGGCGCCCTTGCCGACGGAGCGCGACCATGCCGCCCTGGAGACGGAACCCAGCGCGGGATGGCCGATCGCGTGGAAGGGCGTTCCACCTGCCTGCGCCCACTCGGCGTTGGGGGTCGGCGCGGGCAACTGCATCGGACGCTGCGCCGCTTCGGGGTCGCCCTCCAGCGCGCGCTCCAGGGTGAGCACGGCAATGCGTTCGCCGGGCAGAGGCGGGTCTTCGGATTCGCCGAACCAGTCGTCGGATCCGCAGCCGGCGAGCAGGAGCGTCCCCCCGACTGCAAGAAGCAGCGACCGTCTCATGAGGCTTCTCCCAGTGCAGCCAGCATTTCCGCCGCCCGCCGGCGTACTCCGACCGGCGCGTCCGGGTCATCGGCGAGCGCCTTGAAGCCTGCGACCGCCGCCACCGTTTCGCCAAGCGCGGCCCGCGCCGCCGCTATCGTTTCGGCCGCCGAGTAGCGCAGCGCGCCGGAAATTCCTTCCAGCACCGCGATTGCCGCCTCCGGCCGGCCCGCATCCAATTCGGCCATGCCCTGGAACAGCCGGGCCAGGTCCCGATAGACCGGGGCCGCGTCCTCCTCGGCTGCAAGCGCCGCATAGCCGGCCAGCGCGGCTTCCGCGTTTCCCTGGCGCGCCAGTTCCGCAGCTTCGCCGAACCGCGCCAGCAGGCCGGCTCCGCCGCCCTCCGCAGCCAGCGCGGCGAATGCGGCCACGGCTTCGTCCGGTTTTTCCCGGTCCGCCAGCGCCGCAGCCTCTTCCAGCCGCAGGCTTGCCTCGGCTGCGGCTTCCGCCTGCATGTGCTTCCAGAGTTGGAACCCGCCGACCGCCAGCACGGCAAGCACGGCCGCCCCGACGACGACCGCTCCGTATTTCCGCCAGAGCTCCTTTGCGCGCTCGGCGCGGACTTCCTCGTCCACTTCGCGAAAGATATCGGCCACATTGCCTCTCCCGGACCGCCGCCGCCTTATAGCTTTCACCGGCCCCTGTGCGCAAACGCCGTCGACTGTCGCCCGTTCGGCATATTCCGGCTGGACGGCGCGCGGGCTTTCGGGGCACCATGGAGCCATGGGCCAGCCGGGAGGGACAGGGAGGCCATGGGAGAGGTTGTCGCGCTAGAAAATCAATACCGTCCGGCGAAGCCGGTCTTTTTCGACAAAAGAGAGCTTCGCCACCTGATGAATGTTTACAGCCGGCGCGTGTCGGCGGGGGAGTGGCGGGATTACGCGATAGACTCCCAACGCGGCCAGGCGGTGTTTTCGATTTTCAGGCACACGTCCGAGGCGCCCCTCTACCGGGTGGCCAAGACCGGGCGCAAGGGACGGTCGGCGGCGGAATATTCGGTGAGCGAGGGCCCGCGCCTGCTGAAGCGGGGGCCGAATATCCGCGACGTTCTGGCCGTGATCGAACGCCGGCTCGAACTGGTTAACTGACGGCAGGTTTGCCGGCCGGAGCATTCGGGATCGTATTCCGGATCGGCTCTGCCGATCCGGAGTCCGTTCCAGAATGGCGCGTTATGCCGACGGTCATCGACCGGAACCGGTGACGGGGCCGTCCCCTTTCGTCGCTCCCGCACCGGCAACATCGATATTGTCCCGCCGATTCAGCGGTTGTGAGAAAATTACCCGATATTGTCATTTTTTGTTCCTTTATAGACTTGATTTTCCGAGGAATGGTGTAGAATAGGCATGAGAGAAAGGCGGCTTCCGGGGCCGCCGTTCCGCTTTTCTGCAGAAAGCATGGCTGGGGCGCCGCAAACGCCCCGGCGTGAGCAGGCGGGAGGGGTGCGCCCTCTGCCCGGCT
>JAJDYL010000225.1 GCA_022825195.1 Alphaproteobacteria bacterium | reverse complement strand
CTGCCAGGCGGACGGACGGTAGCCCTGGGCCGCGACCTGTTCCCAGACCGCCATCTGGCGCTCGCGGTCGGCGGTGACGGCGAAGGCCTTCAGCACTTCGAGGTCGATCTCGTCCGCCCGGTAGGCGTCCAGCAGCTCCGGGGCGGCGTTGCCGAGGCGCAGCCGCTGCTCGACGATGCGCTCGGAGGCACCGAAACGCACCGCGATGGCGGACACCGACTGGCCGGCGTCGGCCAGCTTCGTGAACGCGACCACCTGGTCCGCCGGGTGCATCGGCACGCGAATGACGTTCTCGGCGAGCGAGAGTTCGGCGGGATCGGCGTCGCCGGACCTGACCTGGCAGGGCACCGGATGGTCGGCATCGAAGACATCGTCCTCGACCAGCGCCTGCATGGCCTTGAGGCGGCGGCCGCCGGCGACCACCGCGTAACGGTCAATGCCGTCTTCTCCCGCCTCATCGGCGCGGACCACCAGGTTCTCCAGCAGGCCGAGGGCGGCGATGGAGGCCTTGAGCTCAGCGTCGGCCCGGGGATCGGGCGGGGTCTTGCGGACGTTCTCGGGGGCGAGCGCGAGCCGGCTCAGCGGGATCTCCCGGATGAGCGGTTCGGCCCTGGGGGTGATGAAGTTCATGCCAGTCTCCATGGAGGATTGCACCGGCGCGGCGCCGACGGCCCTCGCCGCCGCCTGTCCGCGCCCACCCCCGAGCGGCCCCGCTCCGCCTTTCGGCGGCGCGGCCGCATTCGGCGGGCGCATCGATCCGAAAGAAATTTGCGAGGCCCGGATCGGGCGAGCGGTGGCGCGACGAGGACGGGCCGGGCCCTGGCCGGAACCCTGTCCCGGTGGTGGCAGCGCCGGGCTGCCTGTGTCACAAGAACGCTGAGGGGCGGGTTCGTGTCGGCTGCGATGGCCGGCCGGGCCGGCGTGAGGGCTGGATTGGGCACGTCACGCGAATGCCGATTGCGGCGCGGAATAACGGGGGCACACGCAGGCATGGATGCGAAAGAGAGACGAGGGGCTCCGGCCCTTGCCAGGTGCATGGCGCTGATGTGCGTCAGGCAGTCGATGCTGGAGAACCTTCACCGGGGCCTGTGGCCGAAAACGAAGACCGGCGACTACTCCGACGTAGTGGTGATCGATGCCGACGGGGAGCGCCTGCCCTGGCCCGACGTCTCGCGCTTCGACGAGAACGAGATGCGCGATCTGATGCGCGAGATCGTCAACAAGATCTACACGTTCTTGGTGAAGATGGACGATCCGGACTTCACGGCGTGGCGCGACTTCGTGCGGCCGCAGGCGGAACACTGGGACAAGCCGAAGCTCGACAGGACCCTGATGCACTTTGTCGAGGAATATGCCCGCGCCCGCCGGATGCCGGACTGATGGCCGCTGTCGAGTGACCGGTACGGCCGATGGATGCCTGACCGTCAGGACTCCATGCTACCTTCGCCAGGCCGCCGGGCTCGCTGGCGGATTGGCGGACCGACAAGAGGCGGCAACCAAAGATGTGAGGTTGAAACCGGCCGAATTCAATGCGATGAGGGTCGTGGCGAGGATCGAATGCAACGCCCGCAGCAAGGTCAACGAATGTGCGGGTTCCTCCTCCAGCTCTTGCTTTCATGGTGCCATGCTCGCGTAAAAGGCAAGAAAGTCATGGAAGAGGCTCAAACCTCTCGAATGAAGACAGGGGTCATTTGCTGAGGTGTTTGAAACGAGACCTATAATACCTGTTGCAAAGATCCTCATCAGTCGGAGCGGCGAACCTGTGGCGGACGCAAAGCCCTTCTGCTCATCTTCCATAGGTACGATCATACAACTCCTACTTGGTCCTAAGAAAAACTACAGGGGAAAAGAAACATGAAACTGTCATACAACATTGTCGAAGTTTGCGAGATTCTTGAGGCAAATCTCGGACCCACGTTTAGCTCGTACGGTATCGATGGAGAATACGTATCCGACTCAAGGTCACCGAAGGTAATTTCACCAAGCCTAAAGCCAGCGTTGCTTTACCGGGGCCAACATACTGCGTATCACACGGTACAAGCATCGATATTTCGGAAATATGATCTCGCATGTACCTGGGAGAAAGGAGGAATTTGGAATGCGGGGGATAGAGACTTCCTTATGCCTTACCCTCATTATTCATCTGAGCTGGAATGTGACTTCTATTATTCTTGTATCAAGGCAATCGAAATGGTGAACTTGATGCGCAAAGAATTACCCGAGTACCCAAGGTTGGTAAATGGCCACGCTTTGTGCCAACACTACGGCCTCCCCACGCATTATTTGGATTTCAGCGAGAACCTATGGATTGCAGGTTTTTTTGCATCACACCAGTATCCAAACTTCGAACCAGTTGCGGAAGGCATTGGTGTTTTGCACGTACTCAGTCGAGACAATTTGCCGGATGATATTTGTTACGAGATCGGCATCCAACCGCTTTCGCGCCCGTTTGCACAACGTGGCTGGCTGTTGAAAACATATCCTCGTTTCAACTTAGCAGATCAGCCATTTGTCCGAACTATATTTTTTGAACATTGCAAGGATGCAGGCAAACAGCTCGCACTCCGAGTTGGTGGTGGAGAGAAATTATTGCCAGAAGAGAACCTGACGGAGGTGGCGAACTCATGCCTGGGAGACTGTTATGTTAAGGCGTCGGCAGTAGACAATTACTTGGAGATTGGCCGAAAACACAGTGATAGAACGCAAGAAATTGAAGAATCAATTCGACATCTATTTGCGAAGAGAAATATTGAGATCGTCAGTTAACAATTTTTTCTTGCGCTTGCGATGATTTACAACGCCAGTCGTTCTTCGGATGCGACAGGTTATCTCGTGTCTAGTTCAAGATAAGACATCCGCTGCGATGCTCCCGGCGATCCGCTCCGCCGCCTCGTGGACGGAATCCTGCGCCAGGTGCGCATATCTCGCGGTGGTCTCGATATCGTTGTGCCCCAGCAGCTTGCCGATCACCGGCAGCGTCTCGCCCAGCGCCAGAGCTCTGGAGGCAAAGGAGTGGCGTTCACCGTGCGCCTCTTCGATGACTTCATGGAACGGGTTGACGGATATACGGCGGGTTCTCCCGGAACCCCCGCCTCGCTGCTTTCTACGTACGGGCCGGTCGGGCCGGCGCGGCGGTGTCGTCGCGCTCGCCTTCGTCGAGGATATCGGCCCCGATACTGTCTGCGACCCTAGCCGAGGATGCCTTGGTCGAGTCTCGCGCAAGGTGCGCGTAGCGCGCGGTCGTGTCGATCTTGTTATGCCCCAACAGCTTGCCGATCATCGACAGCGACTCCCCGAGCGCCAGGGCCCGGGACGCAAAGGAATGTCGGAGATCATCCATGTGTTTGAGTTCCGCGACGGCCTCCGCCAACTTCAAATCGCCGCCTGATCATGCGTCACCAACTTTCGCGTATAACTCGCCAATGCCGGCGCGCTGATCTATCGTTTCGCACGATGCCACGTGCCAGCGTCGGCTAGAGGCGCCTGAATCACACGCACGAAGAGAAAAATGATGCTGTCCGGCTGCTTCGGTTCCGACGTCTACATCGCCTACACAGCAAAATACACTTGGCAGTCCAACCAGATGGCGCACGCCATGATGGGGTTCACCGGCACCACCCTGCTGGCGGCTGGTGCGCTGTCGTTGGGCTGTAGTCCACTCTGGGCGCTGGGCTTTGCCGCCATCCCCGTCTCGAAGGACCTGACCGACCTGCTGCTCGACCGGGCACGCGCCTCCAGCGTCTGCAGGAAGACGCAAGCCTTTCCGGTAAACATGCGCGAACTTGCCTACGATGCCGCGACCGATGTCTTCTTCTGGTTGTTCGGCATGATGCTGTCGCTGTCGCTGATGAGCCGGTTGCCGGTTGGGTTTTCTTCCTGGGGCTCCTGGCTGCTGCTCGCCATCACGCTCGCCATGTTCGCCGCGATGTTCGTGCCCTGCCGTTATTACAGTAGTGAAAAAACCGCCTTCGACCGCAGCGGGCTGCCCTACTTTTTCCGCCTGCCGACCTTTGACGGCGAATTCGCCAACCCAAAGGATCCGTCACGCATCCGCACTTTCGTCGGTGGCGATGCCCGCAATGCGCATCTGCTGATCCACGGCCCGCTCGGTGCCCGCAAGACAACGCTGGCTGTCGGTATCGGCTGCGGCATGACCATCACCCGCCAGCTCGGTACAGATCCCGCCGTGGTGCGCTACGTTTCGGCGGCGAAACTGGCCGAGAAACTCACCGGCAGGTCGGCTCAGACACGCGATTCCGAACTCCATTCCGTCGCCGATGCCGCGGTACTGATCGTCGACGATTTGCCCGATGTCACGCTGACCACGCATCAGCCGCTTGGTCCGGCGGCCTGGTGTAGCATCCTCCATCGACCCATAGTTTGGGTCGTTGCCGATCCGAAGCATGTCAAGGGCTGGCAGAAGTGGCTCGACAAGCACAAGCCGGGGAAAATGGCCATCCACGCGATTGAACTCAAAGCGGTCGGACCGAGCCCCGGAACGCCGCAATATTCGCTGTTAAAGGGTAAGTGGCTGGGCATCTTCCCGCTGCTCGGTATCGCCATACCGGTGTCGCTGGGCATCGCCGCCGTCTGGGCCGTGATCTGTCGCTCGGTGCCGGACTACGCAGCCCTGTATTTCGCCGGTGCCGGTTTCGTCGTCGCCGCAGCGATCGAAATGGCGATGTGCCTCGTCAGGCGATGAACGACCGGGCCGCATTGTCAGGCTGCGTTCAGCCGCTGTAGCACCGTTTCGAGCTTCGCCTTGGCGTCGGTGACCTCGGCGCGGTGCTCGCGCTGTGAGGCGGGGCTCACGCCTCGGTCCCGTCGTGGTTGGTGAGCCGCATGGCGGGCGTCACCGAGACGAACAGCGGGTGGATGCCGTACTCGGCCTCACCCTCGCCATCGGGCTCATGGACGGAGACGGCGGCGATGGCTGCGGCCGACTCTCCCTCGACGTAGCAGGAGAACAGGCAGAAATTGTCTTAGAGCCTGACCCAAAAAGAGTTGAGCGGTTTCAAGGGATTGTGATTCAGTTCGGTTAGGAAGCTGAACGGAGCCACATATGCCCTGGACCGAAACCGCTCGCCGGGAGTATCGGCGGGACTGCCCACGATATGCAAG
>JAJDYL010000013.1 GCA_022825195.1 Alphaproteobacteria bacterium | reverse complement strand
CGCGACCATTACGGACTGGCCGCTTATCCTGATCGATCTGAAGACCGAGGAAGGGATCGTCGGGCGCAGCTATCTGGAGCCCTACATCGTCAAGTCGATGAACTATCTCGTGCCGGCCTTGCGCGACATGGGGGCGATGCTCAAGGGTCAAAGGCTGGCGCCGGCCGAAATCCATGAAACCGCCCGGAAGTCGCTGCACTTCGTCGGTTACGAAGGCATGGCGATGATCGCCGTTTCCGGCATCGACATGGCGGCCTGGGACGCCCTGGCCAAAGCTGCCGGCATGCCGCTGTGCACATTGCTCGGGGGGTCTCCCGGCCCGGTGCGCGCATACAACAGCAACGGGCTCTGGCTGAAGTCCCCGTCCGAAGTGGCTGCAGAGGCGGTCGAGCTTCGCGATGAAGGACAGTTCGACGGCCTGAAACTACGTCTCGGCCGGGACGACCCCAGGGACGACCTCGCCGCGATCGAGGCGGTTCGTCGGGCGGTTGGCGAAGACATGCACCTGATGATCGACTTCAACCAGGGTCTGGACATGGCGGAGGCATTGCGCCGGTGCCACATGCTCGACAATCTGGGACTGGCCTGGCTGGAAGAGCCGGTCGTCTACGACAATTTCGATGGATATGCCCAACTCGCCCGGGAGCTCAGGACGCCGCTCCAGATCGGTGAGAATTTCTACGGGCCGCGCGATCTGCACAAGGCGGTGCGGTTGCAGGCCTGCGACTATGTGATGCCGGACTTCATGCGCATCGGCGGCGTCACCGGATGGATGCGTGCGGCGGCCATTGCCGGCGCGGCCGGTATCCCGATGTCAACGCACCTCTATCCCGAGGTCGGCGCCCACGCGATGCGGGTGACCGAAACCGCGCATTGGCTGGAGTGGCAGGACTGGGCCGATCCGGTCCTGCAGAATCCCTATGAGGTCAGAGACGGCCACGTGCATATCCCGGATGCGCCCGGGGTGGGCCTGGACTGGAACGAGGACGTCGTCACGGGAAACCTGTACGAAGCCTGACCGCCCGAATGCCCGCGCGTGCGGCGCTCCGGGCGGCGCTCGAGGAGATGGATCGCGCCCTAGCCCGAAGCGAGGGCGTCGAACGTCTCCACATCGACGGCGGGCGAGGTCAGGAACCCGATCCCGGTCAGGCGCGTCAACCTGAGCGAGACCTGCATCGCGGTCTCGACATCCGGCAATTCGACGATGAGGATGAGATCGAAGGCCCCGAGCAGCGCGTATATGCCGATCACCTCGCCGCCGCTCTCGCGGACCACCTTCCCCGCCTGGTCGGTGCGCGACGCGCTGATCCCGTCCATCGACCCCTGCGTGTATTTTCCGAGCATGACGAACCTGGCCATGATGTCCCCTCCTGTGCGAATTCGGGATTCCTCAAGCCGCGCCCGAGGCAAACGGGCAATTGACCGGCTCCCGGCGACCGGTCCGGTCCCGATGTTATACCAACGGTCTCCTTGAGGTGCTCATGCCTTCTTCTGGTCATGCCCCGGAACAAGTCCGGGCACGACGGAAAGGGAGGTGACGAGAGAGGCCCGCTGCGTTGCGCCGCCGCTACTGGCTGGCCCAGACGATGCGGGCGATCCAGTCGAGCTCCTCGCGGTCCAGCACCCGGTCCTCATGCTCCGGGTTGAAGGAGCGCAGATCGACCCGGCGCGCGCTCAACCGGCCGAGCCACTTCGCCAGCACCTCGCCCTCGCGGGTGCGCGCCACCACGCGGTCTCCCCGCCGCAGGCTCGCCGCCGGCGAGACCACCACGACGTCCCCGTCGCGATAGACCGGCTCCATGCTGTCGCCCGCGATCTCCAGCGCATAGGCGTTCGGGTCGCCCAGGTCCGGGAAGGCCACTTCGTCCCAGCCTGCGCCCACCGGGTAGCCGGCATCGTCGAAATAGCCGTTGCCGCCGGCCTGCGCGTGGCCGATCACCGGGATCGTGCGCGCCGGCGCGCCCTCGCGGCGCAGATGGTCCGCAAAGAGGCCCGACACGCCGGAACCGGTCGCCGCCATCGCCTTGGAGATGCTCTCCGTGCTGGGCCAGCGCGGCCGCCCGCCCCTGGTGGTGCGCTTGCTGCGGTTGAAGGTCGTGGGGTCCAGCCCCGAGCGCCTGGCGAGGCCGGATGCAGACAGGCCGTTGCGCTCCGCCAGCGCGTCGATCGCGTCCCAGACATCGGCGTGGGTCAGCATGGGATTCATTTTACGCACATTTCCGCTTGACATGCACTAGGAATATGAACATATTTTGCCTCCGGAACATAAAATGAACTCAAAGGGGGATTCATGCCTGCTTCCTGTCTTTCGCCCGGGCCGCGGCCGGTCGAACCGGCCCTGCCGCCCGCCGTTGAGCGGCCTTTCGTCAATGCCGAGGAGGCCTGGTTCTGGTTCATGTCCTGGCGCCTCATGGTCGAAGACGGCGGCACGCCCGGCTACGAGGGCCGGGACCGGCCCTGCACGCCGTTCGACATGTTGGCCTGCTTGCGCCGGCTGGTAAAGCCCGGCCGACTCACCCGGCGCCACCTGCAGGTGCTGACCGGCTACGGCCGCCGCTTCGAAGCACCGGCGCACGGCCCGCTCGCCCGGCTCTGGGAGGAAGGCATGGCGGGGCTGGAGGAGCTGCTCCGCGCCAAGGGCATCGTCGGCAGGAAGGTCCCGGCATGACCGCCGCAAACCATGGAAATGCCGGTGTCGGCGCTGCCGGCGCACGGGCGCTCGCCGTGTTCTCCGGCAAGGCGGACCTCCGGTGGCTCGGCCTGCTGCGGCCCGGCTTCCGCCACTGCTTCGTCGCGCTGGAGGAGGCCGGACGGTGGATCACGGTCGATCCGCTGGCCGGCTACACCGACATCGCCGTGCAGCCCGTGCCGGCGGCCTTCGACCTTGCCGGCTTCTACCGCGAGCGCGGCTTCACCGTGGTCGAGACGCGCCGGCGGCGGCGCTTCCGGCCCGCGCCGCTGCTGCCGGCCACCTGCGTCGAGACCGCCAAGCGGGTGCTCGGCATCGCCTCCTGGCGGGTGCTGACGCCGGGCCAGCTGCACGATTTTCTGCTCCGGAATAAGTAATTTTTCTCTACCCCTATTGACAAACTGGAATCGTGGTGTAGGATGGAATCGAACATGAGGGGAACGCATATGAAAGCCGAAACACCGGATCCGGAGGCCCTGCTGGCCGGCTACCGCCGCGCCGAGGCCCGCCGGCGCCCCTGGGAGGCGCTCTGGCGCGACTGCGCGGCGCACGCGCTGCCCGGCGGCGCGGCGGGCGCGGCGCGCATCTTCGACTCGACCGCCGCCGACGCGGCCGACCAGCTTGCCGCAAGCCTGCTCGCCGAACTCGCGCCGCCCTTCGGGCGCTGGGTCGGGTTCGAGCCGGGAGCGGACGCCGGCCCCGGCGCCGCCGAACTGCTGGAGGCGGCGGCGGACGCCGTGCAGGGCCATCTCGACCGCTCCGCCTTCGCGGTCGAGATGCACCAGGCGCTGCTCGACCTGGCGGTGCTCGGCACGGGCTGCCTGCTGTTCGAGGAAAGCGCGCTCGGCGCCGCCTCGGCCTTCCGCTTCACCGCCGTGCCGCTCGCCGAGACCGTGCTGGAGGAAGGGACGGAAGGGCGGCTCGACCGGGTGTGGCGGCGGCGCGAACTCGGGCCTGCAGCGCTCCGCAGCCGCTTCCCCCGCGCGCCGGAGCTCGCGGGCGAGGGGCCGTTCGGCACCGTCGAATGCGTCGCGCCGGAGTCGGGCGGCGGCTACCGCTACCGCGCCGTGCTGGAAGGCGGCGGCGGGCGCGCGGCGCAGATACTGGCCGAGGGCCGGTTCGCCGTCTCGCCCTTCATCTGCTTCCGCTGGCTGAAGGCGACGGGCGAGACCTACGGGCGCTCGCCGGTGATGAAGGCGCTACCCGACATCAGGACCGCCGACAAGGTGGTGGAACTCATCCTGAAGAACGCCTCCATCGCCGCCACCGGCATCTGGCAGGCGGACGATGACGGCGTGCTCGACCCGACGGCGGTGGAGCTGGTGCCGGGCGCGGTGATGCCGAAGGCGGTCGGCTCGGCGGGGCTGACGCCGCTGGCCGCGCCGGGGCGCTTCGACGTCTCGCAGCTCGTGCTGGAGGATCTGCGCAAGCGCATCCGCCACGCGCTGCTTGCCGACCGGCTGGCGGAACCGGCGAGCCCGACCATGACCGCGACCGAGGTGCTGGAGCGCGCGGCGGAGACGGCGAGGCTGCTCGGCGCGACCTACGGGCGGCTGGAGGCCGAGCTGCTGACGCCGCTGATCGAGCGCGCGCTCTCCATCCTCGCCCGGCGCGGCGAGGTGCCGGCCTTCGCGCTCGACGGGCGCGAGGCCGGGCTCCGGCTGCGCTCGCCGCTGGCCCAGGCGGCCGGGCGGCGCGAGGCGGGGACGGCGCTCACTTGGCTCGGCGCCGTGGCGGGCCTCGGCCCCGAGGCGCTGGCGGCCGTCGATACCGCGCGCGCCGCCCGCTGGCTCGGGACCCGCCTCGGCGTGCCGCCTGCCCTGCTGGAGCCGCCGGACCCGCTGCCCGGGCCGGCCTGACGGCCGCAACCCGACCGCAATTCCTTCGCGGGCGGCTCCTTCCGGGAGCCGCCCGTTTTCTTTCGACAACACAGGGAGACACGAACCCGTGGAAACGGAAACCGAAACCGAAATGGAGGCGCCGGCGCGGCCGGACGGCCTGCCGGACGAATTCTGGGACGCCGAAGCCGGCCGCGTCCGGCTCGACGAGCTGGTCGGCGCCTATGGCGCGCTGGCGTCCGCGGAACGCCCGCCCGCAAGCCCCGACGATTATGCGCTCGAACTGGACGGCCTGATCGGCGGCCCGGACGCGGAGGCCAACCGCCGGATGCACGAAGCCGGCTTCACCAACGCCCAGGCGCAGCTCGTCTACGACATGGCGTCCTCGCTGCTGCTGCCGCTGGCGGGCGAGGTCGCGGGCGAACTGGAGCGGGCCGAGCGCGAGGCCCGGCTCGCGGAGCGCTACGGAGGCGAGGACGGCTGGCGGCGCGCGAAAGGCCAGATGCAGGCCTGGGCGGCCGCCAACCTGCCCGCCGGCGTGGGCGAGGCGCTCACCGGCTCCGTCGAGGGCGCGGCCGCGCTCGAACGGCTGATGGATACGGGCGAGCCCGGCCTCGGCGGCGACGGCGGCGAGCGGCCCGCCGGGGCGGTCACGCTGGACGGCCTGCGCCGCCTCCAGGGCGACCCGCGCTACTGGCGCGACCGCGACCCGGCCCTCGTCCGGCAGGTCGTGGAGGGCTACCGGCGCCTCTATCCCGGCGCCGGCAAGGCCGACCCCGACGCGCCCTGACAAGGCGCGCACACGCACACACCGAACCTGAAAAAACCTACACAGGAGGACAGGCAACATGCCAGTCGATCTCTCCCCTTCCTTCATCAAGGCGTTCGAGGGCGAAGTCCACAACGCCTACCAGCGCCAGGGCTCCAAGCTCCGCGACACGGTGCGGACCCGGCGCGGCGTCATGGGCTCCAGCGTCACTTTCCGCAAGGTCGGGCGCGGCGCTGCCGCCACCAAGGCCCGGCACGGCCAGATCCCGGTGATGAACGTCGATCACGCCGCGGTCGAATGCCGGCTCCAGGACTATTACGCCGGCGAGTGGGTGGACCGGCTCGACGACCTCAAGATCGGCGGCGGCGAGCGTGACACGGTCGCCAAGGCGGGCGCCTATGCGCTCGGCCGCAAGACCGACCAGCTGATCGCCGCCGCGCTGGACGGCTCGAAGAACCATGCCGGCGAGGACACGGACGGGCTGACCAGGGCCAAGGTGCTCACGGCCTTCGAGATGCTGGGGCAGGCCGACGTGCCCGACGATGGCGACCGCACGGCCGTCATCGGCTGGAAGCAGTGGTCGGACCTCATGAAGATCGAGGAGTTCGCCAATGCCGACTATGTGGGCATGGAGGACCTGCCGTGGCGGGGCACCCAGGCGAAGCGCTGGCTCGGCACGCTCTGGCTGCCGCATTCGGGGCTGACGCTCAAGGACTCGGTCCGGCTCTGCCACTGGTACCACAAGAGCGCGGTCGGCCACGCCGCTGGCGCGGAGGTCACCACCGACATCACCTGGCACGGCGACCGCGCCGCCTGGTTCGTCGCCAACTGGATGAGCCAGGGCGCCGTGGCGATCGACGCCGAGGGCGTCGTGACCATGCGCTGCCTCGAAACCTGACCGAAACGACAAGGAGACAACGCCAGGCCATGGCTTTCAAATCCGCAAACCTCTCCGTGCTGGCCTACGCCAACGGATTCACCTTCTGGCACTACAAGTCCGCCGACGCGAACGGCGACATGACGGGCGCCGGCTATTTCAACGCCGCCGCCGACCTGCTGCGCCCCGGCGACATCGTGGCGCTCAACGGCGCGGGCGACAGCGCGGCGCTGGTCCGCGTGTCGTCCAACCGGAACGGCCGGGTCTCGGTCGGCTTCACCACCGACTGGGAGACCCAGAGCGCCGTTGACGAGGCGGCCGGCGGAGACACCGTCGATGCCGAGGCGCGCGCGGCGGTCAATGCCGTCATCGCCGCCCTCGAACGGGTGGGCGTGCTGGCGGCCTGACGCCGGCTCGCGCACTCGACCTTTCGCCCCTCTCCCTCGCGGAGAGGGGCTTCTTTTCCCGACAAGGAGACCGTAATCATGGCGTTGACCGCCGTTCAGATCGCGAGCCAGGCGCTGGTCCGGCTCGGCGCGCTCCCGATTTCCGATTTCGCCGAGCCCGTGCTCGAGGCCCGGACCGCCGCCGCGCTCTACCCGACGCTGCGCGACACGCTCATCGCCGGCCATGCCTGGCGCTTCGCCACGGCGGAGGCCGGGCTCGACCCGGTGGACGAGGCGCCGCTCGACGGCTTCGCGCATGTCTTCCGGCTGCCGGCCGACTTCCTGAATGTGCTGGCGGTGGAGGGCGGGCGCAAGACCGGCTGGCGCATCGCTGCCGGAAAGCTGCATGCCCATCCCGCGTCCGTCCGGCTCGCCTATCTCTTCCGCGCCGACGAGGCGGAGTTCCCGCCCTGGTTCGCGGACGCTCTCGCCGCCGCGCTCGCGGCCGCCTTCTGCCTGCCGGTGACGGAGAACAATGCGCGCGCCGAAGCCCTGGCGCGCCTGGCCGAGGCCGCGCTCCGCCGCGCCCGGCGGACCGATGCCCTCCACGACCCGGCGCCCGCGCCCCGGCGCTTCCCGCTGATCGAGGCGCGGGCATGACGCGGATCAACACCCTCAAGACCAATTTCAGCGCCGGCGAGCTCGCGCCGCGCCTTGCCGGCCGGCCGGACCTCGCCGCCTACCGGGACGGCGCGCGGCGGCTGCGCAATGTCTCGGTGCATGCGACGGGCGGGCTGTCGCGCCGGCCGGGCCTCGCCTTCATCGAGGCCGCGCCCGGTCCCGGGCGGCTGGCCGCCTTCGAGTTCAACGCCGAGGAAGGCTATCTGCTGCTGTTCGCCGACCGGACGCTGCGCATCTACCGCGACGGCGTCCGCGAGGCGCTGATCGCCGCGCCGTGGCGGGAAGCGGACCTGGCGCAGCTCAACTGGACCCAGACCGCCGACACGCTGCTGGTCGTCCACCCGGACTACCCGCCGCAGACCGTGACGCGCCGGGCGGCGGACGACTGGCGGATCGCGCCCTGGGAATGGGCCGAGCGCGCCGGCCGGTCGAGGCAGCCCTACCACCGCTACACCGAGCCTTCCGTGACGCTCACGCCGTCCGGGGCCTCGGGGCGCATAACGCTCACCGCATCGGCGCCGACCTTCGCGCCGGAGGATGCGGGCCAGGCGTTCCGGATCGGCGCGGACGAGGTCCGGATCGCGCGGGTCCTGTCGGCCACCCGGGCCGAGGCGGATGTCACCGGCGCGCTGGCGGGCGGGACCGCGGCGACCCCGGACTGGCGGGAACCCGCCTTCTCGCCCCGGCGCGGCTGGCCGGTCTCGGCCGTCTTCCACCAGAATCGGCTGGTCCTCGGCGGCGGGCGCTCGCTGCCGGACCGGCTCTGGCTCTCGCGCTCCGGCGCCTTCTTCGACTTCGACCCGGGCACGGGGCTCGACGACGAGGCCATCGCCTTTCCCCTGCTTGCCGACCAGGCGAATGCGGTGCGCGCCGTCGTTTCCGGGCGGCATTTGCAGGTGTTCACCTCAGGCGCGGAATGGACCGTCTCGGGCGACCCGCTGACGCCCGCCTCGATCCAGCTTCGCCGGCAGACGCGCATCGGCTCGCCCGCCGACCGCGCCGTCCGGCCGGTGGATGTCGAGGGCGCGGTGCTGTTCCTCGCCCGCAACGGGCGGGAGCTGCGCGAGTTCCTGTTCGCCGACGCCGAACTCGCCTACCGGGCGCAGGACCTGGCGCTGCTCGCGGGCCACCTGTTCACGGGCCCCGCGGAACTGGCCTGGGACGGCGCCGCCCGGCGGCTGCTGGTGGTCATGGGCGACGGCTCGATCGCCGCGCTCACCGCCTGGCGGACCGAGGGCGTCCATGCCTGGACGCGGTTCGAGACCGACGGCGCCTTCCGGTCGGCGGCGGTTGCGGGCGGCGCGGCCTGGGCGCTGGTCGAGCGCGATGGCCGGTTCTCGGTCGAGCGGTTCGACGAGACGCTGGGCGTGGACGCCGCCGTCTCCGCAACGGCCGCCCGGCCCACCCGCTCCTGGAGCGGGCTCGCCCATCTCGAAGGACGGACGGTCGTCGGCACCGCGGACGGCAGGGCGTTCCCGGAGCGTCCGGTCTCGGGCGGCCGCATCCTGCTCGACGCGCCTGCAAGCGACGTGCAGGCGGGCCTCGCCTTCGCCCACAGGATCGAGCCGCTCGCTCCCGGGGTCCAGCTTGCGCGCGGCGCGATGCAGGGCGTGGCGCATCGGGCGGTGCGCGTCGTGCTGCGCCTCCAGGACACCCGGACGCTCCGCTGCGACACCGGCTTCGGGCTCCGCCGCGCCGCCCTGGGCGAGGGGCCCTTCACCGGCGACGTCTCGCTCGGGGCCGGCGGCTGGCGGCGCGACGGCGCAGCCCCGCTCTGGCGCATCGAGGACGAGAGCCCGCTTCCCTTCCACCTCCTTTCCGCTGCAACCGAACTCAAGGTGACCGACATATGAGCGCACTTCTTCCCGTAGCCCTGGCGGCGGGCAACGCCCTGCTCGCCGAGTCCTCCGCCGCCGAGGCGGCCTCCCGGCGCCGCGCCGCCGCAAAGGCGCAGGCCGCCGACATCCGCGCCCGCTCCGCCGAACAGGAGCGCCAGCGCCGCCGCCGGCTGAAACAGGCGCTTGCGCGCGCCCGGGCGCGCTTCGGCGCCGCCGGC
>JAJDYL010000234.1 GCA_022825195.1 Alphaproteobacteria bacterium | reverse complement strand
GATTGTAAGAAAGTTGTCCGATATTTTCAATTTTTGTTCCTGAAACGACTTGATTTCCCGAGAAATGGTGTAGAATAGGCATGAGAGAAAGGCGGCTTCCGGGGCCGCCGTTCCGCTTTTCTGCAGAAAGCATGGCTGGGGCGCCGCAAACGCCCCGGCGTGAGCAGGCGGGAGGGGTGCGTCCTCTGCCCGGCCTGCTGCCGTGCGCGCACGGGCAATCACGCGCGCGAACCGCGCCGCCGCGATACGCCCGCCCGCCCGCGCACGCACCGGCGCACGATACGCGCGAAACAGGGACACCCCGTCCCGCCCCCGGCCCCGAAGGAGGAGGCACGAATAACCGTGAACGACCCCCGACCCCGACCGGCGGCGGCGTTGGCCGCAAGGCTCGCCCCCGCCGCCTCGCGCACGCGGGCGCGCACGCGCGCCGCCGCGAAATGCGCGCGCGCATTATGCGCGGGAGAGGGACACTCCCCTGGCACCGGGGCGTCCGGGACCATGGACGGAAAGGAAGCTGCAATGCCTTGCGAACGACCGCCGGACCGGCGCAAATGGCCCGCGCGGAGACCGGCCCCATGACAAAACATGACACATCATGACATTCCGGCAGAGGTCCCGCCGGCCGCCTCGCGCGGGCGCACGCGCGCCGCCGCGAGACGCGCGCGCATTATGCGCGGGAGAGGGACGCGCCTCCGGCAGCGGGGCGTCCGGGACCGGGGACCGACAAGGAGGGTGCGATGCCTTGCGAACGGCCGGGGCGGAGACCGGCGCTATGCCGGAACGGGCTGGCGACTATGCGCCCTGCGCATGGAGAACATGACAAAACATGACATTCCATGACATGGCGGTAGGGTTCCGGCGCGAGCGGGCGCTTGCCCCGGATTCGTTCCGGGCCGGCGGAATGCAGGGGGATGGCGCGGCGCCATGACTGACAACCGGTTGTCCTGCGACTATCTGGTCGTCGGGTCCGGGGCTGCCGGGGCCGTTGTGGCGGCGCGGCTCTCGGAAGATCCCGATGTCTCCGTCATGCTTCTGGAGGCGGGCGGGCGCAACGACAGCCTGCTGCTCAGGGTTCCCGGTCTCGGATTCGCCGTCGCGAACCATCCGAAGTTCAACTGGAGCTTCAGGGCGGACCCGGTCCCGGAGATGGAGGGGCGCGAACTCACCTGGCTTCAGGGGCGCGTCCTCGGCGGGTCGAGCAGCATCAACGGCATGATCTACGCCCGCGGCCATCCCCGCGAATACGATGTCTGGCGCCAGATGGGGTGCGCCGGCTGGGCTTTCGACGACCTGCTTCCCTATTTCAGGCGCTCGGAGGCGAACGAGCGCGGCGAGGGGCCGTGGCACGGCGGGTCGGGGCCCGTGACCGTGCGGCGGGCCCGCCCCGGCCTGCCCATCTGCGATGCGTTTCTCGAAGCCGCGGCGGAAGACGGATTCCCCGTGCTCGACGACCTCAACACGGATGCCGGCGAAGGGTTCGCCTTCTACGACATCAATGCCGGGAACGGCCGGCGCATGAGCAGCGCGACGGCCTATCTCGAACCGGCGGCGGGGCGGCCGAACCTCGACATCCGCACCGGCGCTCTCGCTCTGCGGGTCGTCATCGAAGGCGGGCGGGCCTCCGGCGTCGAGGCGTCCATCGGCGGCCGGCCCGTGCGCATTGCGGCCCGTCGGGAGGTCGTGTTGTCGGCGGGCGCCATCAAGTCGCCGCAGCTTCTGATGCTCTCCGGCATCGGTCCGGCGGACGCCCTGTCGGCGCTGGCGGTCCCGGTCGTTCACCATGCCCCGAATGTGGGCCGCAACCTGCAGAACCACGCCTGCTACCGGCTGCAATATCTCTGCCGCGGGCCCGTATCGGGCAGCCGCCATCTCCGTCTCCACAATGCGGTCGCCGCGGCGCTGCGCTACGCGCTCTTCAGGACCGGGCCGCTGGCGGAGACATACGCCGTCGCCGGCGGCTATTTCCGGACGGACCCGGCGCTCGAAGTCCCGGATGCGCAGGTCGTGCTGCTCTCGGCGCTGGGGCCTGCCACGACCGGCGGGGCGGCCTTCCGCATCCGCGACCTCCTGCCCGACCGGCACGGATTCGGCATGACCGTCTATCAGGGCTCCCCCTTCAGCCGGGGCGCCGTGTCGCTGCGCTCGGCGGATCCGCTCGACCGGCCGCGGATCGAGGCGGGCTATTTCTCGGACCCGCGCGACATGCAGGTGCTGGTGAAGGCCGTGAAGCGGATGCGCGCCATGATGCGGCGACCGGCTATCGCGAAACATATCGACCGCGAACTGCTGCCGGGCGAGACGGTCTCCGACGACGGCAGCCTGGAGGCGGATATCCGGCGGAACGGCGCGACCGCCTACCACCAGTGCGGGACCTGCGCGATGGGGTCGAGGGACGATTCCGTCGTGGATACGGAACTCAGGGTGCGCGGGGTCGAAAGCCTGCGGGTCGCGGACGCATCGATCGTTCCGCGCATTCCGAACGCGGCGCTGCACGCGCCCGCGATCATGATCGGGGAAAAGGCGGCGGCGCTCATCAAGGGCGAAGATGCAGATTGACGTTGTCCGGCCTGGAACGGCGGAAAAATGGGCGATAGCGAGTTGGACGACGAGGCCAGGATTGCCCGGCCGGAGCGCGCGGGAACGCTTTCGCGCCGCAGGGCCGAGAGTCCGCTGGCGGTACCGGGCGCGCCCCTCCGGACGGACGCCGGGATTTTGGATGCATTGCTCGAAGAACGTCTGGAAGAGCGCCGGGAAGGCGACCGTTGAAACTCCGGAATATTGCCGTTCCTTGCACCCCGGCGTCGCCGGCGAGGGCGCCCCTATCGCTTCGGATGCACCGCCCTACGCGCCGACCAGGTTGCCCCTCAGCGTCGTCGCCTCATAGTCCCGGCGGAAGATGCCGCGCTCCTGCAGGACCGGAACCACCCGGTCCACGAAGTCCTCATAGCCGCCGGGCACGACCGCCGGGGTGATGTTGAAGCCGTGGCAGCCGGTCTCCCGCCAGATGGTCTCCAGCTCGTCCGCTATCTCCTCCGGCGTGCCCAGGAGTTGCGGAATGAGGCCGGCCAGGCCCGACAGGCGGACGGCCTCGCGAAGGGAGATGCGCCTGTCCCCGAACATGCCCGACATGGCCCTGACGAGGCCGCGCGAGGCCTGCGTGTCGATGGCCTGGAGGGGCCTGTCGATATCGACGGTCGCCAGATCGACGCCGAAAGTGCCGGAAATGCGCGTGAGCGCCGCGTCGATGGGAATGCGCGCGAGCATTTCGTCCCGGCGTTCCACGGCTTCCGCCCGGCTGTCCGCCACGAAGGGCTGGACCGCGAACGTGACCCTGGGGGCGTGCGGGCTCCCCTGTTCCCGGGCGGCGGTGCGGATTTGCGCCATGAAGGCTTTCATGCGCTTCAGGTCCGGCTGGATGGAGAAGATCACGTCGGCATGGGCGATGGCGAAACGCTGTCCCCGCCCCGAAGACCCCGCCTGGAAAAGCACCGGCCGCTCCTGCGGCGAAGGGAGGACCGAAGGCGTGGCGCGGCAACGGAAATACCGCCCCTCATGGGCAATCCTGCGAACCCTCGAAGGGTCCGCCAGCACGCCGGCGGGCCTGTCCGCGGCAATGGCGCCGGGCGCAATGCCCTGCCACAGCTTGTAGCAGACCTCCATATATTCGTCGGCCCGGTCGTAGCGTTCGTCATGGTCCATCACGTCGAGCCCGAGCGCCCGGTGCTCAGAGCGCGCATTGCCGGTGACGATGTTCCACCCGACCCGGCCGCCGGTCAGGTAGTCGAGGCTGGAGAGCGACCTCACGGTCAGGAACGGGTGCTGGCTTGCAACCGAGACGGTCACCGCAATGCCGAGATGCCGGGTCGCCGCCCCCATGATGCCGATAAGCGCGACGGGATCGTGCGCCGGCCAGCTCACGCCGTGCCGGACCGCGACATCGGTCGTGTCCTTGTAGAAATCGTAAACGGCGGGCACGTCGGCGAAGAACAGGCCGTCGAACCGGCCGCGCTCCATGGTGCGCGCAAGACCCTGCCAGTGCTCTATCGACCCGAAGCCGTCGATCTGCCGGTCTTCGGGATCCGCCCAGCTGAGCGTCATGTGGTTGATGGGCGTGTACATCATGAAGCCCAGCAGGTGCATTCCGCCCGCCGCCATCGGCCAGATCCTCCGGCGCTACCCGTCCGGCGCGCCGTAACCGCCGGCGCCGCTCGTGCGGATGCTGAGCACGTCGCCGCGCTTGAGCGTGCGGATTTCCTTCGAGCCGAGCCGTTCGCCGTTGCCGTCGGGATTGAGCACCGTCTCCCCGAGCGCTCCGGGTTCGCCGCCGAAGACGCCGTAGGGCCGGCTCTCGTGGCGGTCGCCGAGAAGGGTGAGCACGCCTTCGCCGGCCAGCAGCTCGATGTCCTTGCGCAGGCCGCTCCCGCCCTTGTGCCGGCCCGCGCCGCCGGTGCCGTCGAGCAGTTCCAGACGGCGGATCAGGACCGGCAGATTGGTTTCGTGGACTTCCACCGGGATGTTGGAACAGTTCATCACGGGGCTCAGCCCTTCCGGCCCGTCGCTGTCGGCCCGGCCGCCATAGCCCGCGAGAATCAGGTCGTAGAAGACGTAGGGCTTGCCGGTGCGGTCGTCGATGCCGCCGATATTCGGGTTGGACCAGTGGCTGAAAGCGCCCATGGCCCGCTCGGGCATGGCCTGCGCCATCGCGCCGTTGATCGTGTCGAAGATGCGCACCTGCAGGGCGGCCCGGCCGCCGGAGGCGGCGGGGAACCTGGGGTTGAAGAAGCTGCCCTCGCGCGCCACCAGCCTTATCGGCCGCATCGCGCCCGCATTCTGCGGGCTGAGCGGATCGCAGAACACCTTGATGGCGAAGTAGGTATAGGCGCGGGTGTAGTTGATATAGCTGTTGATCGCCGCCGGCACCTGGTCCGAAGAGCGGGAGAAATCGACCGTCACCTCCGCGCCCTCCGGCCCGTCGGCGAAGGTGATGTCGACGCCGAAGCGGATCGGCCCGGTGCCGGGGCCGTAATCGTCCATCCGGTCGTCGAAGCTGTAGGTGCCGGGGGGCACGCGGGCCAGCGCGGCGCGCATGCGTTCCTCGCTGCGGTCGAGGATCCGGTCGAAGGCTTCCTCGACGGTCTCCCGGCCATGGTCGCGGAAAAGCTGGCGGAAGCGCTCGGCGGCGGTCAGGTTGGCCGTGTGCTGCGCCATCACGTCGCCGCGCACCTTGTCGGGCACGCGGGTGTTGGCGAGCACCATCGAGAGGATGTCGCGGTCGATCTCGCCCTCCCGGCAGAAACGCACCGGCAGGATGCGGAAGCCCTCCTGGAACGCTTCCGTCACGCCGTGGACCTTCTGCGAGCCGGGCGCAGCGCCGCCCACGTCCATCTGGTGGGCCGAGGCGGCGACATATCCGAGCAGGTCGGTTCCCTCGAAAACGGGCATGACCTGGAAGAAGTCGGGAAAGTGTCCGGACCCCATCCAGCTGTCGTTCATCAGGATGCTGTCGCCGGGGCGCAGCATCTCCGGCGGATAGGCCTCGGTCACATGGCGGATCACGAACGGCATGGAACCCAGATGGCCCGGCGAGAAATTGCCCTGGGAGATCATCCGGCCCCGTGCATCGAACACGGCGGTGGAGAAGTCGTCGCCTTCGCGCACCGCCTCGCTGAAGGCGGTATGGCGCATGGTCGTGCCGAGTTCCTCCGCAATGGAGACGACCGAGTTCCAGATGACGGTGAAGGTGATGGGGTCGATGGCCTCGGCGGCGGGCTTCGCTTCTTCCGGTTTCAGGACGGGCGAGGTGCGGGCTCCGCTGCACGGTTCTCCTCCGGCGGACCGCGCCCCGTCTTCCGCGCGCTCGACCTCGATCAGCAGATGCCCGCCCGCGCCCAGCCGTGCGCGGTCGCCGGGCAGGATGAGGGTCGTCGCCTCCGCATCCTCGACGATCGCCGGGCCGTCGATCACCGTATCCGCGCCGATGGCGTCGCGCCGCCACACGGCCGCCGGCGTCATGCCCCCGGCCTCGGGGAACCAGGCCTTCCGAATGCCGGCCGGCTTGCCGGAAACCGCCGGGGCCTCGTCGCCGCCGGCAGCATTGCCTGCATTCGGCACAATGGCTGCCAGCGCCCAGTCCACGCCCTCAACCGCGCTTTCCGGGTCCTCGGTGCGGTAACGCGCCTTGTAGGCGGCGCGAAAGGCCGCCTCGCAGGCTGCGGGGAAATCCGCGTCTATCGCGCCGTCCGGCAGGTCCACATGGATTTCGAAGCCCTGTCCGGTGTGCCGCATGTAAGCGAACCGCCGGAAAACGGGAGGCCGCGCAACGGCCAGGTGGGCGAGGTCGTCCGCCAGCCGCGCCTCAAGCCCCGCATAGATGGCCGTAATCTCTTCGGGCGCGGCGTCGTCGAGGCGCACGAGCCTTGTCACGGAAGCATCCAGCCGGCTCTCGGCTGCGAGCATGCCGACGGCGGATCCCACGCCTGCGGCCTTCGGCACCACGACCCGGCGCACGCCCAGAGTCCGCGCCATCCTGGACGCATGCAGCGGTCCTGCGCCACCGAAGGCCACGAGCGCATACCGGCGCGGGTCCCGGCCCCGTTCGACGGACACGACGCGCAGCGCATGCTCCATGTTGCCGGTAGCGACCAGATGGATGCCCCAGGCGGCCTCCTCGACCGACAGCCCCAGCGGTTCGGCGACATGCTCGAGCAGCGCCGCCTCGGCTGCCGCGCGGTCGAGGCCCATCGCGCCGCCGTTGAAGTAGGCCGGGTTGAGATAGCCGAGCGCGAGGTTTGCGTCCGTCACTGTCGGGCGCAACCCGTCGGCGCCGTAGCAGACGGGGCCGGGGTCCGCGCCGGCGCTCTCCGGTCCGACGCGGATGGCGCCGTCCGCTTCCTGCGCGATGGAGCCGCCGCCCGCGCCGATCTCGACCAGCTCGACCGACGGCACGTTGATCGGCAGGCCGGACCCTTTCTTGTATCTGACGGGATCGACCTCGAAGGTCGGAGCGATCACCGGCTCGCCGCCGTCTATGGCTCCGAGCTTGGCCGTCGTGCCGCCCATGTCGAAGCTGAGAACGCGGTCGGCGCCGAGCTGCTTTCCGATCTGGCCCGCGAGCAGCACGCCTGCAGCAGGCCCGCTCTCGACGATCCGAACCGGGTAGTCGCTTGCGAGCGCCGGCGATACAAGCCCGCCATTGGACTGCATGATCGAAAGTTCGGCCGTCGATCCGAGAGCCGCGAAATCCTCCGCGAGGCGCCGCACATAAGCGCCCACCAAAGGCTTCACGAAGCTGTTGGCGACCGTTGTGTTCGCGCGCTCGTACTCGCGCAGCTTGGGCGACACTTCGACCGAAAGGCTGAGTGCCGCGGCCGGCAGCCTCCGGGCCAGCGCCGCAGCAACGGCCCGCTCGTGCGCCGGGTTTGCATAGGCATGGAGAAGCGCAACCGCGACCGCCTGGAAGCCGCCCTCCGCAATCCTCCCTATGACGGCTTCGAGGTCTTCCGGGTCCAGCGGCTCCAGCACCTCGCCCTCGAAACTCACCCGCTCCCGCACCTCGAAGATCTGTTCGCGCGGGATCAGCGGATCGGGCTTCTGCATGTGGAGGTCGTAAGTCTCATACCGCTTCTGCCGCCCGAGGATGAGCACGTCACGGAAGCCGCGCGTGGTAATCAGCGCCGTCTTCGCGCCGCGCCGCTGGATGATGGCGTTGGTCGCGACGGTCGTTGCATGGAGGAAATGCCCGACTTCGGTCGTACCGGCGCCCGCCCTTTCCAGCAACGCGGGGAGGCCGTTCCTGACCGCCTCCGACGGGTCGGCGGGCGTGGAGGGCGTCTTGTGGACGGCCACCCGGCCGGTCTTCTCGTCGCGAAGGACGAAGTCGGTGAACGTGCCGCCGACATCGACGCCGATCCGGTACGGGGTTCCATTGCCTGTCATGGCGCTGCCCGGGCCACACTCAGCCGATGCGGGCGGTCATGCCGCCATCGACCGGCAGGTTGACGCCGGTGATGAACCGGGCCTCGTCGGAGGCGAGGAACAGGGCGGCATGGGCCGTGTCCCAGCCCGTTCCCATCTTCCGGCCCAGCGGGATCTGGGCGTCGCGAGACGCGCGGACCTCCTCCGCGGAGACGCCGCCCCTGCGGACGCGGTAGCCGATGGAGATGGGTGTGTCCATCAGGCCCGGCATGATGACGTTGCAGCGGATGCCATAGTCCCAATTGGTGCTGGCGAGCATGTGGCAGAAGGCGTTCATGCCGGCCTTGGACGCCTTGTAGATCACGCGGTCGGCCGCGCAGACCGCGATGATCGAGGAGACCGCGACAATCGCGCCGGACCGCTGCTCGCGCATGATCGGCACCACCAGCCGGGACGTGCGGTAGAGGCCCTTCAGGTTGACGTCCATCACCCGGTCCCAGACCTCTTCCGGCAGCGACATCGGGTCGTTGTCCAGCCCGTCTCCGGTTATGCCGACATTGTAGTGGAGGATATCGATGCGCCGGTGCCGGTCGGTGCAGGCCGCCACGAACGCGGCGCAGTCCCCGTTGTCGGTCACGTCGCCCCGCACCGCGACGCAATCGCCGCCTTCCGCGCGGGCCATGGCGGCGGTCTCCTCGGCCGAGGCGAGGTCCCTGTCCACGGCCACGACCTTCGCCCCCTCGCGCGCAAACAGGACCGCCGTGGCGCGCCCGTTGCCGACCGTGTCGCCCGCCTGCTGTCCGGCGCCCACCACCAGCGCCACCTTGTCCTTCAGCCTCATCGCCCTCGTCCGCCGCCCGCTCCGGTTATGGCTTCCATCTTGCTCCCGCCGCCGGCCTTCCTCAACCGCCCGCCCGCAGTGCAGCCGGCGAGCAATCGCTCACCGGCCATGTTATTCGTAAGGCCATGGCGCAAGATTCGCTCGAAGACGATCCGGCGACGCCGCCGCGCTACCTCACGACGAAGGAAGTGGCGGCGCTTCTGCGCGTCAGGGAACGGAAGGTGTACGACCTTGCGGCCGCCGGGGATATTCCGCACCGGCGGATCACGGGGAAGCTGCTTTTCCCGAGCGCTGAAATCCTCGCGTGGATCGAGGGCGGCGGCGTAACCGCTTCCGGCGAGCGGCCGGCCGTGCTCACCGGCTCGCACGACCCGCTGCTCGACTGGGCCGTGCGCGAGTCCGGCTCGGGGCTTGCGACGCTCTGGAACGGGAGCCTGGACGGCCTCGAGGCGTTCGCCGACGGGCGCGCCGCGCTTGCCGGGCTGCATATCCCGGAGGAGACGGACTGGAATGTCCGCACGGTAGCCGGACGCGGTGTTCGGGGCTCGGTGCTGATTTCCTGGGCGGCGCGGGCCCGGGGCCTGGTCCTGTCCGAGCCGGTGCACAAGGAAGTCCGCTGCTTTTCCGATCTCAGGGGCTTGCGGGTCGCCATGCGTCAGCCGGGCGCCGGCGCTGCGGCGCTGTTCGAGAACCTGCTGTCGAAGGAAGGGCTCGCGGCGACGGACCTGGTCCCATCGGCGGAACTGGCACGGACCGAAAGCGACGCCGCCGCGGCCGTGGCCGCCGGGGAGGCGGATGCGGCGCTCGGGATCGAAGCCATGGCCCGGCAATTTCATCTGCCGTTCCTGCCTCTGGTTCGCGAGCGGTTCGATCTGCTGATCGACCGGCGGGCCTATTTCACCGACCGGGTGCAGACGCTGATGGTTTTCGCGCGCGGCGATGCACTGAAGCGCAAGGCCGACGCCATGGGCGGCTACGACCTGTCCGGGTCCGGCCATGTGCGATGGCTTTCGCCCTGACGCGCGAGCGACGGCAGGCACACGGTCCTGCCGTCCGTCAGCCGTTCTACGCGAACGTCGATCCCGTATGCCGCTGACAGCGTCCCTTCCGTAAGGGCGGCGTCGGGCGTGCCGGTCGCGTGCAAGCGGCCTTCATGGAGCAGGGCGACGTCGGTTCCAACGGCGAATGCGTGGTCCGGGTCGTGCGTCGACAGGATGACCGTGAGGCCGTCGGCAGCCAGTCCCGCGATCTCGCGCAGCACGAGAGCCAGGTTGCCGAAATCGAGGCTGGCGGTCGGCTCGTCCATGATGAGCACCGGCGTTTCCTGCGCGAGCGCCCGCGCGACCAGCACGAGCTGGCGCTGGCCTCCAGACAGCCGGGTGTAGTCCGCTTCCGCCAGTTCGTCGATGCGCAGGCGGGCCAGCGCGCGGCGCGCGGCCTCCCGGTCGGCCTCGCCCGGCTGCGAGAATGGCCCGAGCCGGGCCGTCCGGCCCATCAGCACGACTTCGAAGGCGGACCAGGCGAAGGGCGGCGCATGGGCCTGCGGCACATAGGCGACGCGGCGCGCAATCTCGGCCCGCGGGAGGCGGTCGAGCGGCCGGCCTTCGAGAAGCACGCGCCCGCCCCGCGCCGGGATAAGCCCCAGCAGGGTCCGGAAGAGCGTCGTCTTGCCGGACCCGTTGGGGCCCAGCAGGCAGAGCACCGCGCCCGGCCCGGCGGCCAGCGTCATTCCCGACCCGACTTCATGGCCGGGATAGCCGATCGCGAGGTCCTGCGTTTCGATCGTCATGCCCATGCGCGTCGGCCTCGCGCGAGCAGCCAGAGGAAGAACGGCGCGCCCACGACCGCTGTCAGAATGCCGAGCGGAACCTCTGCGCCCGAGATCGTGCGCGCCAGCGTATCGACCGCAAGCATGTAACCCGCTCCCAGCAGCGCAGCGGCGGGCAACAGCCGCCCGAAGCCGGGGCCGACGATCATGCGGGCGATATGCGGGATCACCAGCCCGACCCAGCCGACAACGCCCGCAACCGCGACGACGCTGGCCGTGACAAGGGTGGCGCAGACGATGACGACAAGGCGGAGCCGCCCGGCCTCGACGCCCAGCGCGCGGGCTTCCTCGTCTCCGAGCGCCAGGACATTGATCCGCCAGCGCAGCAGCGCCAGCGGCACGAGGCCGGCGGCCACGACCGGGGCCGCAGGGAAAAGGTCGGCGGTCTTCACCCCGGCGAGGCTGCCGAGAAGCCAGAAGGTGATGGCCGGGAGCTGGTCGTAGGGGTCGGCCAGAACCTTGAGCAGAGATGTCGCCGCTCCGGCGAGCGCGCCGACCACCACGCCCGCGAGCACGAGGACCAGGGTGCGGTCGCCGGTGCGTACAGCCGCCGCGACGAAGCCGACGAGCATGACGGCGCCGAGCCCGCCGGCGAATCCCAGCAGCTGGATCGCCACGACCGGCAGCGACAGGAAGATGCCGAGAACGGCGCCGAGGCCGGCCCCGGCGGAGACGCCAAGAATGTCGGGCGACACCAGCGGGTTACGGAAGAGCGTCTGATAGCAGGCGCCCGCCGCAGCCAGCGCCGCGCCCACCAGAAGGGATGCGGCCACTCTCGGCAGCCGGATCGCGAGAAGCACGGTTTCGGCCCGGTCTCCGCTGCCCGGGCTTCCGGCCAGAATCGACAGCGCTTCGAGCGGACCGAGCGGGTACGGTCCGATCAGCAGTGCCGCAAACGCGCAGGCGGCAAGCGCCAGGACGAGCCAGACCGCCGTTCCGGACCGGGAACGGGCGATGCGCGGGACGGTCACGGCCCCCGTCCGCCAGCCCACTCCAGCAGCCGGTCGAGTTCCGCCCCGCCGAGATCGACATGGTACCAGAGCTTGTAGAAGGCGTGCGTTTCCGCCCGCAGGTCGCCCGGCCACAGGTCCGGATAGAAGAGCCCGGCGAGCCACCTGAGGCCCATCATCCGGTTGATCGAAGGCGGGCGGTCGATCCAGCCGAACGGCGCGGTCGGGGAGAGAAACACCCGGCCCCGGCGGACGGCCGTGATCCCCTGCCAGAGCGGGTCCTGCCAGACGCGACCGTAAAAGGTCCGGTCCCAGGTGACGATGGTGTCCGGGTCGGCGACGATCACCTGCTCGGGCGAAGCCCGGACGAGCCCGTAGCGGCCCGGCGCGTCGGCCACGTTCCGCCCTCCGGCGAACTCGATGATCTCGGTGTTGATGGACCCTTTCAGCCCCGTCTCGAGACCATCCGGGCCGCGGGCGAGATAAACTCTCGGGCGCTCCGTCTCCGGCACCGCGCCGAGCGCGGCCCCGAGTTGCGCGAACGCGGCCTCCACGTCCGCCGCGAGGGTCTCGCCGCGGTCCGGAACGCCCAGCGCTTCGCCAAGGAGCCGGAGCGAGGCGGCGGTTTCCGCGAAACGCCCGTTGACGAGGAGGTAAGGGATACCGGTCTGTTCCTGAACGCGGTCCGCAAGGTCGATATAGGTGTCGCGCACGGACCCGAAATCGACGATGAGATCGGGCTCCAGCGCGATTACCCGTTCGAGATTGGCGTCGCCGCCGCGGCCGGTGAGCCGGCCCGTCTCGGGAAGGCCGCGCCAGGGTCCGGCGATGTAGGGCTTCTCGTAGTCCCGCAACGCGCGCGGCCATCCGAGCAGCGCCTCCGGCTTGAGCGCATAGACCAGGATCGAGGCGGGCGGCCCGGCTGCGAAGACCCGCTCTATCCGGTCCGGGATTTCGACGGTCCTTCCGGCCGAGTCCCGGACGGTGCGCGCGTCGCCGGGCACGGCGAGCCCGATCAGTAAGATTGCGAGCGCAGACCGCAGAAGCCGTTTCATGCAACCGTCCTCATGCCGGGGGGCTCGGCCATGCCGTCTCCAGGCCGCCACGCGCCGGTCAGCCGCCGGCGTTGGGGAAGAAGAGCTGCTGGCCGTCCACCCGGTAGGACGCGATGGCCGATTGCCCCTCCCTGGAGAGCACCCAGTCGACGAACCGGCGGCCGAGACCGGCCTTCACATTCGGATGCTTCTCCGGATTGACCAGAATGATGCCGTACTGGTTGAACAGCCCCGGATCGCCTTCGACAAGGATTCGATGGCTGTTCCTGTTGCCGAAACTCGTCCAGCTCGCGCGGTCGGTCATCGCATAGGCGTCCATGCCGGCGGCGGTGTTGAGCGTGGCGCCCATTCCCGAACCGGTCTCCCGGTACCAGCTGCCCGAGACCGCCGCCACGTCCACTCCGACCTGTTTCCAAAGCCTGAGTTCCGCCTGGTGCGTGCCGCTGTCGTCGCCGCGCGAGACGAAGGGCGTGCGTGCGGCGGCAATCCTCGTCAGGGCGGCCACGGCGTCATCCATGCCCGCCACGCCGGCGGGGTCGGACGCCGGCCCGACGATGACGAAGTCGTTGTACATGAGATCCGCCCGCCGGACTCCGTGGCCGTCGGCGACGAATTTCTCCTCCGCGGGCCTGGCGTGAACGAGGAGCACGTCGCCGTCGCCGTTTGCGGCATTCCTGATCGCCTGGCCGGTGCCGACCGCGACGACCCGCACCTCGATGCCGGTCTTCTGCCGGAAGATCGGCAGGATGTGGTCGTAGAGGCCCGAGTTCTGGGTCGAGGTGGTGGACTGGACGACGATGAAACCACCGGCGGCCGCCGCTCCGGCCGCCCCGAATGCGACCAGGACGGCGGTAGCGAGGCCGAGGAGCGTCTGTCTGCCCATGCCGCCCGCCTCAGCCCCGCGTCAGGCTTCCGGCCGGGGCGGCGACTCGAGGTAGAGCCGGCCCTCAAGCCAGGCGCGGGCCGCTTCGGAACGGGGCGCATCCAGCACTCCGGACACGGGGCCGGTCTCGACCACCCGGCCTTCATGCAGGAAGATCAGGTCGTCGCCGAGGCGCCGCGCCTGCCCGATATCGTGCGTGACCAGCACGATCGCGACGCCGCTCTCATGGGCGTCCGCGACCAGCTGTTCGATGGCGTGGGTCGAGCCCGGATCGAGGCTGGCCGTCGGCTCGTCGAGGAACAGCACGCGCGGCGCGCAGGCAAGCGCGCGCACGACCGCAAGCCGCTGCTGCTCGCCGCCCGAAAGCACGCGCGCCGGCCGGTTCGCGAGACCGCCCAGCTGCGACCGTTCCATCGCTTCCGCCTCCCGCGCCCTGCGCTCGGGCCTCGAAAGGCCGCGCACCGCGAGCGCAAAACGCAGATTGGCGAGCACGGAGCGGCGCAGCAGCACCGGGCGCTGGAACACCATCGCCTGCCGAAGCCGGCCTTCCCGATCGAGGGGGCGCCCCTGCCAGAGCACTTCGCCGGCGGTCGGGCGAATCAGGCCATGCAGGAGGCGCAGCAGCAGGCTCTTGCCGGCGCCGTTGGCTCCCATCACCAGCGTGCGCCGTCCGGGCCGGATGTCGATGTCGATATTGTCGATGAGCCGCTTGCCGCCGGCATCGAAGCACAGGCCCCGCGCCCGCAGGACTGCCCCGGGCGGCCGTTCATCCATCCCCGTTGCCGGCGCCGGCGCGGCCATATCGAACGCCGCTTCAAGCATAGGCCAGCCGGACCGCCGAGGCCCGGAGCGCCATTACGGCTCCGTTTACGGCCACGGCCATGACGAGGAGCACGACGCCGAGCGCAAGCGCCAATTCGAGATTGCCCTTGGAGGTTTCAAGCGCGATCGTCGTGGTCATCACGCGGGTCACATGGTTGATGTTCCCGCCGACGATGATGACCGCGCCCACCTCCGCAACCGCGCGCCCGAAGCCGGCGAGCGCCACCGTCAGCAGACTGTAGCGCGCATCCCACAACAGCGCCGCCACCCGGTCGAGCGGACCCACGCCGAGGGAGTCGAACTGCTCGGCATATTCGCGGTAGCAGTCCTCCACCACCTGCCGGCTGAGCGCCGCGACGAGGGGCGTGACGAGGATCGTCTGGGCGATAATCATCGCCGCCGGCGTGTAGAGCAGCGCCAGGGGACCGAGCGGCCCCGCCGCCGACAGCATGAGGTAGGCGATCAGCCCCACCACGACGGGCGGCAGCCCCATCAGCGAGTTGAGGACCACGATCACGGCCGTCCTGCCCGGAAACCGGAACGCGCCCACCGCTGCGCCGAGCGGCAGGCCGATGACGCAGGAGACGGCGACGGCCGTCAGGGTGACGCGCAGCGACAGGCCGACGATCTCGATCAGGTTGGAATCCCAGGCGAGGATCAGGCCCACCGCCTCTCCGAGAACTGGCCAGAATCCGTTCACTTCGCATTTCCTCCCGCAACTTGGAAGAAAAGCACAAAAAACGACCTGAATCGACAACAAATACAGTCATATCGGGATATCGGAACCGTCCTCTTCCGGCCTTTCGCGGGGCGTGTCCGGCCTGTAGGCTTTGGGCGCGGACAGGCGCGAAAACAACAAGATAGCGAGGATGCCCGGGTTCGGAGGACAAGACGTCGGGCGCCTGGAGCGCCTGCGGTCGGCGAGCGGGGAGCTGTCGGGCGCTTTCGGCGATCTGGGCACGTTCCTGCCCTATGTCGTGGCGGCGGTGGGCGCGGGCGTTCTCGCGCCGACGCCGGTTTTCGCGGGCTTCGCGGTCGGTTATGTCCTCGTCGCCGCCGTTTACCGGCTGCCCGTATCCGTCCAGCCGATGAAAGCGCTGGGCGCGGTCATCATCGCCGGCGGCCTTACCGCCCTCGAAACCGCCTGGGCGGGCGGCATCGTCGGCGCAGTGCTGCTCCTGCTTGCGGTCGTCCCGTCGTTCGAGAAGGCGACCCGCGCGATACCCCGATCGGTGGTCACGGGCCTCCAGGCGGGACTCGGCCTCATGCTGGGAACGGTGGCCTTCGGCTTGATGGGCAGCGACTGGATCATGGCGCTTGCCGCGCTTGCCGCGCTCTCGCTCGCCTTTCTTCTGCCGAGGGGGCCGTGGGTTCCGCTCGTCGTCGTGGGCGCCGTGCTACTGGTTCCCCACGCCGGACCGCCGGTGCCCCCGGCAGTTCCCGCCGGCGGCATCGACACGGTCCATGCGGTGCTCTCGGGCGTGCTCGCGCAACTGCCGCTGACCCTGCTCAACGCCGTGGTGGTCGCCGCCGCGGTTGCCCGTTCGCTCTATCCCGACCGGGCCGCGCGGGTGAGCGAACGGAAGCTCGCGGTCACGAACGGGTTGATGAACCTCCTGCTCGCTCCGCTTGGGGCCATGCCCATGTGCCATGGAGCAGGAGGCATCGCCGCGCACCGGCGGTTCGGCGCGCGTGGAACGGGCGCGCCGCTGATTATGGCGGCCGCCTGCTGCGCGGCCGTTGCGATGGGGCCGGAGATCGTCGGTCTGCTCATGTCGGTCCCGCCGGCGGTCGTCGGCGCCCTGCTCATCTATGCGGCTGCCGACCTGATCTTCACGCCGAGGCTGCTCGGCGCCCGGCCGGACTGCCGGCCCGTCATCGCCGCCGCCGCGCTCGCGACGGTGTTTCTCGGCGCGTTGGCTGGTCTGGTCGCGGGCCTCGCGGCGGAAGGCATGCGCGTCTATATCCAGCGCAGGCATCGGCCCGGCTCCACGCATGGCAGCGGATAGCGCGGGACGGCTCAGACGCCGTCTTCGGCAGCGGGGTAAGCGCCGCCCACCTCTTCCGGGGCGATGGCGACGGTCTTGATGACGGCGTGGCACGCCACGCCCTCCGCCAGCCCCAGCGCCTCGGTCGAGCGGCGGGTCGCGCGGGAGAGGACCGTGCCGGCAGGCGTGCGGACCGAAACGATGGCGCCCGGCCCCTCGCCCGCCCGGACCGATTCGACCGTACCGGGCAGGATATTCAGCGCCGACAGTCCTTCGGGCTCCTTTCGCGACAGCAGCACTTCATGTGCCGCGATCCGCACCCTGATCCGGCTGCCCGGCGCGTGCGGCACCCTCGGCAGGAACAGCCGGATGCCGCCCGCGTCGATCTCCGAGAGCCCGTCGGCATGGTGGCGGACGACCGCCGCCTCCAGCACCGCGCCGGCGCCGCGCGCGCCCACGGGCGTGACCGTGGGGTCGCCCAGCACCTCGACCGCCGGCCCCTGGCGCACCACCCGCCCGTCCTGCAGGGCGATCACGGTGGTCGCGAGCCGCGCGACCTCCGCCGCCGAGTGGCTCACATAGAGCACCGGCACCGAAACTTCGTCCCGGAGCCGTTCGAAATAGGGCAGGATCTCGGCCTTCCGTGCCTCGTCGAGAGACGCCAGCGGCTCGTCCGCAAGGATCAGCCGGGGGCTCGCCAGCAGCGCGCGCCCGATCGCGACCCGCTGTTTCTCGCCGCTCGACAGCGCTCCGGGGCGGCGGTCCAGCAGATGCCCGATGCCGAGCATGTCGACGATGCGCCCCATATCCTCGCGCGGCCCGTTCTTCGGCGCGAACCAGCGGCCGTATTGCAGGTTCCGGCCCACGGTGAGATGCGGAAACAGCCGCCCCTCCTGGAAGATGTAGCCGAGCCGGCGCCGGTGGGCGGGAAGCCAGGCGCCGCGCTCCGTGTCGAACAGCACCCAGCCGTCGGCGACCGCGCGCCCGGCTTCCGGCCTGAGGAGCCCTGCAACGGCGTTGACGGTCGTCGTCTTGCCGGAGCCGGAGCGGCCGAAAAGCACGGTGACACCCGGCGGCGCCTCGAAGGACACATCCAGTTCGAAGCCGGGAAAGGCATGGCGGAGGGACACGGAAAGCGTCATGCGCCGGCCACCCGTCTCGCCACGCGCCGCGCGACGAGTTCGGAAAGCAGCAGCGCCGCCATGGACACCGCCACGGCGACCGCCACCAGCCGGAGCGCGGACGCCTCGCCGCCCGGCACCTGGAGGAAGGCGTAGATCGCCGTGGGCAAGGTCTGCGTCTGGCCCGGAATATTGGAGACGAAGGTGATCGTCGCCCCGAACTCTCCCATCGCCTTGGCGAAGGCCAGGATCGTGCCCGCGAGGATGCCGGGCAGGACGAGCGGCAGGGTCACGGTTGCGAAGACCCACGGACCGGCGGCGCCAAGTGTCGCGCTCGCCTGCTCCAGCCGCGGATCGACCGCCTCGATGGAAAGCCGGATGGCGCGGACCATGAGCGGAAAGGCCATGACCGCCGCCGCCAGCGCTGCGCCCGTCCAGCGGAAGGCGAAGACGATGCCGGCCTCCTGCAGGTGGCTGCCGACGGGCCCTTGCGTCCCGAAGGTCAGCAGCAGCAGGTAGCCCGTCGCCACCGGGGGCAGGATGAGGGGCAGATGCACCAGGCCGTTCAGAAGCTGCCTGCCGGGGAAGCGCCAGCGTGCCAGCGCATAGGCGGTCAGCACGCCGAGCGGCAGGCTCGCGAGCGTTGCCCAGAACGCGACGCGCAGGGACAGCGCAACCGCCTGCCACTCCTCGGGGCTCAGCCAGTCCATGCCGTGATTCTACTCGAAGGCGGTGACAAAGCCTTGCCGCTCGAAGGCCGCGCGCGCCGCCGGCCCGCGAAGCCAGGCCAGGAAGCGCGCGTTGAGCGGGTTGCGGCTTGCGGCCACGGCAGCAGCCGGATAGACGATGGGCGGATGGCTGTCCGCCGGGAAGGCGCCGACGACGGTCACATTGTCGTCGGCCGCGGCGTCGGTCGCATAGACGATGCCGAGCGGCGCCTCGCCCGAAGAGACCAGGGCCAGCGCTGCGCGCACATTGTCCGCCTGCGCCGCCTTCGGCGCGACGGCCTCCCAGACGCCTAGCGATTCCAGCGCCGCCTTGCCGTAGATCCCGGCCGGCACCGCATCGATGAACGTCATGGCGAGGCGGCCTTCGCCCAGCATGCCGGCAATGTCCGCGCCCGGCCCGATTTCCACGGCGCGCGCGTCCCGCCCGTGCGCGATCAGCACGATGCTGTTCCCGAGCAGGTCGAAGCGGCTCTCCGGGTCGATGAGGCCGTCCTGCTCCAGCGCATCCATCCAGTCCGGATTTGCGGAGATGAAGATGTCCGCCGGCGCGCCGTGCCGGATCTGGCGGGCCAACGCGGAGGAGCCGGCGAGCGACATGGTTGCGGCATGGCCGGTCTCCCGCTCGAACGCGGCGGCAATTTCATCCATCGCATTCTTCAGGCTGGCCGCGGCGAAGACCGTAAGCGCATCCGCGCCGAGACCGGGCCGCACAAGGCCGAGGCCGAACGCAAGGCCGGCGGCGAGCCCGATCAGGCGGCGGCGAAGGGGCGAAGACGGCAAATGCGGCGCTCCCCCGGCGTTCGGTGCGTTCGAGCGACTGTCCCAATTGGCCCGTTTCCCACCCGTCCTGCAAGGTCGGCCGGGGGAGGAAGCCACCCCATCGGTGAAGTGGGGCCCTTGGTCCGGGTCCACCCGGTCATAGGCGTGGATCAGGAAGTCGCGAAAGCTCACGAGTTGGCGCAGTCGGGGAATTCATCCGGCGACTTCCGGATGGTCGTTGTGCAGGCGTTGAAGCGATGCGCCGATTATCCCGAACTTGCGCTCAACCGCGGCTTGCATCATCGCGTCGCCGGCCTAGGCGCTGGCGTCATTGTCACGGATAAAGCGCGCCATATCCACTGCCGCCCGATCGATATCCGCCAATGGGCAGCGCGGGTCACGCCGCATAGACGTGCCCGCAAGATTCATCGATGGCGGCTCGCGAGTCGTTCGTCCTGTTCCGGCACCCTAACTCGGGCGGTCGCCCTCTATCTGGATGCGGCGCATGTCCCGGCGGTGGCCGGTATAGTCGTTGATCGCGGCGTGCTTGAGGCAGCGATTGTCCCAGAGGGTCAGCGTGCCCGGCTCCCAGGAGACGCGGCAGGTCAGCTCCACGCGCTCGCCGGCGGCGTAGAGATAGTCGAGCAGCGGCGTGCTCTCGGCCTCCGTCATGCCCTCGAAACGAATCGTGTAGGCGCGGTTGACGAACAGGCCCTTGCGCCCGGTCTCGGGGTGGGTGCGCACCACGGGATGGAGGCTTTCGGTCGGCCGCCAGGCATCGTCCTCGCGGTTCCTGGTCGAGCGAAGCGCGTTGAAGTTCGTCGCCGGCCCGGCGACGCGGGTGTCGTTATGCACGGCGCGGAGGCCGGAAAGCGTTTCCTTCATCCCGTCCGACAGGAGGTCCCACGCGCCCTGCTGGTCCGCGAACAGCGTGTCGCCGCCCGCCGGCGGCACCTCGATGGCATAAAGCGCCGAGCCGAGCGGCGGCTTCTCCAGGCAGGTCGTGTCGGTGTGCCAGTTCTCGCCCACCGCCGCCTTGTCGTCGGGCTCCTTGCGGATCGCGATGACCTCGGGATGGTTGCCGTCGGCGATCAGGTTCGGATGCACGATCAGCGGGCCGAAGCGCAGGCCGAACGCCATCAGCGCTTCCTCGTCCATCTTCTGGTCCCGGAAGCAGAGCACCTTGTGGCGCAGGAAAATGTCGTTGATCGCCGAAAAGCCCCCGTCGTCGAGCGCCGTGAGGTCGATGCCCCGCACCTCCGCCCCGCAGGACCCGGAAAGCGGCCTCACCTGCATGTTCGCGATCCCCTGGATTCCATCCGGCATGTCATGCGTCTCCCGAGCCGCGCCTAAGATACCACGGCGTCCTGCCCGGCTCACGCTTCCGGCGGCGGGCCGGCTTCGGCGCCGGCTCTGGCGCGGCCTTCGCCGCGGCCTGTTTCTCCGGCTTCGGTTCCGCCTTGGCGGTCGTGCGGGTCCTGGGTTTCGCCTTGGCTTCCGTCTTCGCCGCAGCCGTTTCGTCCTTCTTCGCAGCCGTACGGCGGGCTGGCCGTTTCGGCGCCGGCTTGGCTGCGGCTCCGGCGGCAGGCGCGGTGCGGAAAGTCTCCAGCGCGTCGGGATCGACGGTGAAGCCGAGGCCCGGCCTGTCCGGGATCCGGGCCATTCCGTCCTCGAATTCGATCCTCTCGCGGAAGAGCGGCGCCGACCAGGGCATGTATTCCAGCATGTCGCAGTTCTGCAGCGCGCCGCACAATTGCAGCGAGGGCTCGGAATAGAGGTGCGGCGAGACCGGCAGGTCCCAGGCCTGCGCCATGTGCCCGACCCGCATGAATTCCGTGACGCCGCCCACCCGCCCGAGGTCCGGCATCAGCACGTCCGCCGCCTTCGCCTCGATCAGGGGGCGGAAGCCGTAGCGGGCGTATTCGGTCTCGCCGGTGGCGATCGGCGTGTCGAGCGCGGCTGCCAGCGCGGCATGGCCGGCGACGTCGTAGGCCGGCACCGGCTCCTCGAACCAGTCGAGGCCGACCGGCTCCAGCGCCCGGCCGAGCCGGAGCGCATGCCTGACATCGAGGCCCTGGTTGGCGTCCGCCATCAGCCGGATGTCGGGGCCGACGGCATCGCGGACCGCCTCGGCGCGCTCGACATCCTCCCGCCAGCTAGGCTTGCCGAGCCGCATCTTCATGGCGCGAAAGCCCTGTTTCAGGAATTCTTTCGCCTCGGCAATCAGTTCGTCCTGCGAGCGCGAGAGCCAGAGTCCGCCGCTGTTGTAGGCCGGCACAGCGTCGCGGCAGGAGCCGAGCAGGCGGTGGACCGGCTGGCCGAGCGCCTTTCCGCGCGCGTCCCAGAGCGCCATGTCGAGCGCCGAGAGCGCGAACAGCGACACGCCCTTGTGGCCGAAGAAGTTCACCTCGCCCCAGAGCTTGTGCCAGAGGCCCTCGACCCGGTGCGCGTCCTCGCCGACGAGCGAGCGCCCGAGGCCCGCCGTCATCGTCTCCAGCGGCTCCATGTGCTTCGCCGAGATCGAGAAGAGGTGTCCCTCCCCGGTCACCTCCGCATCGGTATCGACGAAGACCAGCACATAGCCGATCGACCGGACATCGTGGATCGCGGTGATGACGGGCTCCTCCAGAGGCACGTCCGCCGTCATCGTGCGAATACCGGTAATCTTCATTCCTGCTCTTGCCTCCGGAAAAACTCCGGGTCCCCCAACCCGCCTCAGCGTCCCAGCCTAGCTTGACAGGGCGGGGGAGGGGAAGCGTCGGGACAGTGCGGTCACGAAACATCCAGATCGAAGACGGGAATATCCATTGCGCGGGCCGTGGCGGTCATCCGGCGGTCGTAGCTGGCGAGCGAGACCGCTCGGCCGCTGTCGCGAAGCCAGGCGCACGACGCCAGATGGAGTGCGTCGAGCGTGCGCGGGAACGAAGGGCCGGGGAAGGGCTCCAGCGCCCGCGCAATTACCGGCTGGTTGAGCTCCAGCATGGCGACCTGTGCGATCAGTGTGCGGGCGTGTTCGCCGCGTGAGTCGGCAAGCCCGTGCGCATGCAGCCGGTTCCATGTCTCGACCTCCATCAATCTGCTGGAAGCCAGCGTCTCGCGCCAGAGCGACTCCGGCGGACTGCGGTCCTCCGCCATGAGGTAAGCCAGTATCACGGACGTGTCGAGATAGATCACCGGTCGCTTCTGGCGGCGTCCAGATCGTCGAGGATTTCAGCCAGCGTCATAACGGGAGGCGGGCGCGGCGGCGGCTTCCCGTCCCTGTTGACGATGAGCGGCGGCGTCAGCCAGCCCTTGCGCACCGCGTCGGCCAGGAAGGCGTCGGCGAGAATGGGGCTCCGGGTTTCCCTCGGCGGGCCGAGTTCCGCGACCACCCGGTCGCGGTCTGTCACCAGCACCGTCTCGCCGGAAGCCGCCAGCCGCACATATTCGCTCAGCCGGCTGTTCAGCGCCTTTATCCCGACCGATCTCATAATCGCAATGGTGGCAACCGGTAGCGACCTTGTCAATCGCAGCCGGCAGGGTCCACCGCGATATTGTCGATCAGCCTTGCGGCGCCGAGATGGGCGGCCGCGAGCAGGCGGGCGGGGCGGTCGAGCCGCCGCATGGGCGCGAGGTCGTCCGCATCGCGAAGCTCGACATAATCGACGGCGGAGAAGCCGGCTGCGGCGATCTCCGCCGCCGCACCGGCCAGACAGCCCGTATCTTCGCCCCGCCGCAGCCGGTCGGCGGCGACGTTGAGCGCGCGGTGGAGCGCCGGGGCGCATGCGCGCTCTTCGGTGCTCAGAAGGGCGTTGCGGGAGGAGAGCGCGAGGCCGTCGGGGTCGCGCACGGTCGGGCAGCCGACGATCTCGACAGGGAGGTCGAGGTCCCGGACCATGCGGCGGATCGCGGCGAGCTGCTGGTAGTCCTTCTCGCCGAAGAAGGCGAAATCCGCGCCGGTCTGGATCAGCAGCTTGGAGACGACGGTCGCCACGCCGTCGAAATGGCCCGGCCGGTCCGCCCCGCAAAGCCCGTCGGTAACGCCGGAGACGGAGATGTTCGTCGCGAAGCCCGCGGGATACATGACCTCCGGCGGCGGCGCGAACAGGAGGTCGATGCCGTAGGGGGCGAGCTTCTCCCGGTCGCTCTCCTCGGTGCGCGGGTAGCGGGCGAGGTCCGCCGGGTCGTTGAACTGCTTCGGGTTGACGAAGAGTGTGACGATGCTGCGGTCGGCGCGCTCGCGGCTCGCGGCGGCGAGGCTGAGATGGCCCGCGTGGAGCGCGCCCATGGTGGGCACGACGCCGATGCTGCAGCCGGCCCGGCGCCAGGCTCTGGTGAGGCGGCGAAGGTCGGGAACGGTGCGGGCGGTCAGCATGGCGCGGCAAGATTCCCCAAACCGTCTGGCCCGGCAAGCGGGGATGTGGGAATGTCGCCGCCCATGGAACCGCGACCCGTCGTCCGGCTCCTGCCCGGCCGGCAGAAGCGCCTCCGGGCGGGGCATCCCTGGGCCTACGCCAACGAGATCGAGATGTCGGCCGACGCACGCGTACTGCCGCCGGGCACGCTCGTGCGGCTGGAGGGCGCCGACGGACAGGTGCTGGGCGCGGCGATGTTCAACCCCCGGGCGCTCGCTGCCGTGCGCCGGATCGACCCGGACCCGGACCGGGAGATCGACGGGGACTGGCTGGCGGCGCGGCTGAAGGCGGCGCTGGCGCTCCGGCAACGGCTCGGCCTCGCGCCCTGGTGCCGGGTGGTCCACGCGGAGGCGGACGGGCTGCCGGGCCTCATCGTCGATCTGTTCGGCGCGGTGGCGGTGGCGCAGCTCAACAGCGCCGGCATGGCCCGGCTGGAAGAGCCGCTGGTCGAAGCCGTGCGCGAAGTGCTGCGGCCGGAAGCGCTGGTCCTCCGCAATGACAGCGCCCAGCGCGGCCTTGAGGGGCTGGAAACGGAGACCCGGCTCGTCTTCGGCGAGGTCTCCGGGCCGGTCGATCTAATGGAGGGCGGCTGCCGTTTTCTCTGCGACCCGCTTGGCGGGCAGAAGACCGGCTGGTTCCACGACCAGCGCGACAACCGCGCCTTCGCGGCGGGTCTGGCGGACGGCGCGCGGGTGCTGGACCTCTACGCCTATCTCGGCGGATTCGGCATAAGAGCGGCGCTGGCCGGCGCGGGCGAAGCCGTGCTGGTGGACCGCTCCCGGCCCGCGCTGGAGCTTGCCGCGCGCGCGGCCGGGCTGAACGGCATCGGCGAACGGGTCCGGACCGAGCGCGCCGACGCCTTCGCCTTCCTGGAGGCGGCGGCATCGTCGGAGCGCTTCGACCTCGTCATCGCCGACCCGCCCGCCTTCGTGCGCTCTCGGAAGGACCTGGGCGCGGGGCTGCGCGGCTACCGCAAGCTCGCCCGCCTCGCCGCAGGGCTGGTGGCGCCGGGCGGCTTCCTGCTGGCGGCGTCGTGCTCGCACAATGTGACGGCGGAGGCCTTCGCGCTGGAGGTTGCGCGCGGGCTCGGGCAGGCTGGCCGCACGGGCCGCGTGCTGCGCACGGCCGGGGCCGCCCCCGACCATCCGGTGCATCCCATGCTGCCGGAGTCGGCCTACCTCAAGGCGATGGTGTTGCAGCTCGACTGACGCGCGTCAGTCCAGAATCTCGAAATGCGCTTCCGTCGGCTCGCGCCCCACGCCGTTGATCGGCAATATGTCCTGCGGGCAGGCGGAGAAGGCGACGACGACATCGAGATCGGCCTCGAACAGCACATGGTCGCCCGGTTTCGTCACCGGTGCGGCGAAGGCCAAGCCGCCGTCTTCCTCCCAGGGAATGTTCATGAACAGGTTGAGTGGCGAGGGCGTCTCCGGCGGTGTCAGGCCGAGCTCGTAGAGGGCGGCGGCAAGGTTATCCGTGCAATTGTCGTGATATTCCGTGCAGCCCAGCAGGCCGTAGCGGTAATTGTCGCAGGCCGCCATCAGCGTGTCGTGGACGCCGGGGGAGGTGTCCTCGACGAGCGTCAGGATCGGCCGGCGGCGATTGCTGTAGAGCGCGTCGCCGACCTCCGGGCGCATCTTCGTCAGCGTCGCGCGGGTGTGCTCCATCGACATGAACTCGCGCAGGTCGTGGCGCGCGAACGCCCAGGTGTCCACCACCTGCTCGCCATGCGTGTTGACGACCCTGACCTTCTGCCCCTTGCGCGCGAACGCTGCCTTGCCGCTCCGCGCAGGAATGGTCCGAAGCCCCGACATGATGCGCCTCCCTTGCCGGACGGAACCCGCAGGATGAAGCGCGCGGCCGGCCGGGGTCAAGCCGCCGGCTGCCGGCCCGCGCGCTTTCGCAGCGTTGACCGGCGGCGGCGGGCATGGCGTATTGGCGCTCTTGCCGCATGGGGGAGAAGACCATGCCAAGGGACCGCGAGACAGAATTGCCGCGCTACGCCGCGCCGGGGCGGCCGCTCGGGGCCTATCCGCGGCTGCGCGCCCGGCGCAACCGCCGCGCCGGCTGGACGCGCGCCCTGGTCGCCGAAAGCCGCCTCGGGCCCAAGGACTTCATCTGGCCGCTCTTCGTCGTGGACGGCGAGGGCGTGTCGCAGCCTGTGCCCTCCATGCCGGGCGTCTGCCGCTGGTCGGTCGAACTGCTGGTCGAGCGCGTGCGCGAAGCGCGGGACGCGGGCATTCCGGCCGTGGCGCTGTTCCCCTATGTCGATCCGGCGCTGAAGACGCCCGACGGCGAGCATGCGCTGGATCCGGAGAACATCGTCTGCCGGGCGATCCGGGCGGTGAAGGCGGCCGCGCCGGAGATGGGCGTGGTGTGCGACGTGGCGCTCGACCCGTTCACTACCCACGGCCAGGACGGCATCGTGCGCGACGGGCAGATCCTGAACGACGAGACCGTGCATGTGCTCTGCGAGCAGGCGCGGGTGCAGGTCGAGGCCGGCTGCGACATGATCGCGCCCTCGGACATGATGGACGGGCGCGTCGGCGCCATCCGCGACACGCTTGACGCGGCAGGGCACGAGGATGCCTCGATCCTCGCCTATTCCGCCAAATACGCCTCCGCCTTCTACGGGCCCTTCCGGGATGCAGTCGGCTCCGCCGGGGCGCTCGGCGCGGCCGACAAGAAGACCTACCAGATGGACCCGGCGAACACGGAGGAGGCGCTCCGCGAAATTGCGGCCGACCTCGCCGAAGGCGCCGACATGGTGATGGTCAAGCCGGGCCTGCCCTATCTCGATGTCATCCGCCGGGTGAAGGAGCGCTTCGGCGTGCCGACGGTGGCCTACAACGTCTCGGGCGAATACTCGATGCTCAAGGCGGCCGGCGAGCGCGGCTGGCTCGACTACGACCTCGTGCTGCTGGAGAGCCTGATGGCCTTCAAGCGCGCCGGCGCCGACGCCATCCTCACCTACGCCGCCATGGAGGCCTGCGCGCTTCTGGAGGCAGTGTGAGCCGCAATAACGTGTCGTCTTCAGAAGAAGCCGTCGAGCGCGCGCGCAAGGCGTCCAGTTTGAGTGCGGACGAGGCGATGACACTGGCTGTCGAGGAAACGAGGCAATTCCGCGAAGAGCAACAGGCCCGTCAGGGAAAGAATTTGAGCGCCACCGTCAGTCCGGCGATGGCCGCCCCGACCCCATAGAGCTTGCTCGTCAAGCGGGCTTCCAGACAGGCAAGCACAGCTGTCAATTCACGCCGGCTTACCGGTTCCCTGCGCATCGTCCCTCTCGTTGCCCTGGTCTGCCGGTCCCTACGGGTGCGGGCCCCAGGGGGCGGCGAGGAGGAGCTGGTTCTGCTGCGACATGATGAGCGGGCGGATCTTGCCGGCGAAGGTGCTGAACGCCTCGTCGGCATAGAGCGTTGACCAGTGGCGGCGGCGGTCGGCGTCGTCGTCGAACTTCCAGAGATGGACGAGCTGGTTCAACGCGCCTGCATCGGACTGGAAGTAGCCCACCAGCTTGTCGCTGTGCGGCTCCAGCGCCGGCCAGCCATATTTCGAATACACCTCGACGGCTTCGCCCATCTTGCCGACATAGAGCGTGTAGGTGCGCAGTTCATACAGGGCCATTCTCGTTTCCTCTCCTTGTCCCGTCCGGGGTCAATTGCCGACGACCTTCACATCGGCGTTGCGCTCCACGGTATGGATCAACTCGTTCACGTCTTCCGCGCCGCCATGCTCGTTCACGGCCTGCTGGAACAGGTTGCGCGCCACATTGGCCATGAACATCGGCGCGCCGCTGTCCACGCCGAGCTGCGTGGCGAGGCGCACGTCCTTCAGCATGAGCTCCAGCGCGAAATTGGACTTGCCGGAGCCGTCCACGAGGCGCGGCAGGGTGAACTCCGTCGTGTAGCTGCGCGCCGAGCCCTTCGCCAGCACCTCGGCGCAGGCGGCGAGGCTGAGGCCGTTCTTCACCCCCATCGCCACCGCCTCGAAGGTGGCCGCGCGCACGCTCGCGGCGATGACATTGTTCACGAGCTTCATCGCGTGGCCCGCGCCGACATCGCCGCAATGGAAAACATTGGGGCTGATCGCCTCGAAGGTGGCGCGCATCCGCGCGAACTGCGCCTCCGTGCCGCCGGCCATGATCGCGATGGTGCCGGCGAGCGCGCCATGCGGGCCGCCGGAGACCGGCGCGTCGATCAGCTCCAGCCCGCGCTCCGCCAGTTCCGCCGCCATGACGCGGGTTGCGTTCGGGTCGCCGGTCGTCTGGTCCACGATGATGCCGCCCGGCGCCATGCCGGCCGCAAGCCCGCCCTCGCCGAAGATCGCCTCGCGCACCTCGTTCGAGGTCGGCAGGCAGAGCAGCACGGCCTCGCAGGCCTGGCCGAGCGCCTCCAGGCTTTGCGCCGGCTGCGCGCCGGCCTCCGCCATGTCCTGCACCGCCTCCAGGCGCAGGTCGAACGCCCTGAGCCTGCGGCTGACCAGCAGCCGGCGCGCCAGCGCCCCGCCCATATTGCCGAGGCCGACATATCCGAGTTCCATGAAGCGCGCTCCCTCTCTTCCGCGATGCCCCTCGGGGAGAGGATAGTGCAGCCGCCCGCCGATTGCACCGCGCGGGCTATGCTGCCGCAGATGCGGCGGGCTGCCTGCCGCCGGATCGAGGAAGCCTGCCATTTGGCTGCCGACCGAATGAAGCGGTTATATTATCGGTATGAAAACGGCAGTATCGATTCCCGACGACATTTTCGAACGCGCGGAACTGCTGGCTTCGCAAGAGCGGAGATCGCGAAGCGACGTGTACGCGGCGGCGCTTGACGAGTATCTTGCGCGCCATGCGCGTGAGGAGGTCACCGACACGATGAACCGCGTATGCGACGAGCTTGGCGAGACCGATGACGCCTTTCTCGCCGCCGCAGGCCGGCAGGTGCTCGACCGCGTCGAATGGTGATCTCCCAAGGCGACGTGTGCTGGGCCGACGCGCCGGAAAACGTGCTGTTATACCAACGGTGCCGGATTGCGCCTCATGGGAGTTGGCTGCCCCAACTGTCACCCCGGCCTCCGAGCCGGGGTCCATGCATGGCTCGCGATGGCGCCGCAGCCGGCGGAGATCATACCCGCGGTCGTTGACTGGAACCCATGACGGCGTCGACGCCCGCCGCCCGATCGCCCCCTTCCGTCATGCCCGGACTTGTTCCGGGCATCCATGCGGCCGCTTGGCCGGAGGGAAACGGTTGAGGGAGATGCCCGGAACAAGTCCACTGCTGTCCGGTTTAGGTTTGGGTCCATTGAATGGCGGTTTGGCTGTAGCATTTTGGGGGTGGGATGTTGTGTGCGATGAGGCGGTCGATGCGCTTTCTGTGCATGAGATTGGTGC